>NZ_JBYCZS010000017.1:0-140806 GCF_057586355.1 Caulobacter sp. SRI_008 | reverse complement strand
GCCCAGTCGGGCGCGGCGGCGATGTCGGCGAAGGCCAGGACGGTTTCGGGCCGGCCAGCCAGGCGACGGCCCAGCCGCGCCGCGCGCGGCCCCACGCTCTCCGGCGCGCCGACGGTCGTGAGAAGCCGAGCCTGGGCGCCCAGCCGTTCGCGATCGGCCCGGGCGTTCATGCGGCGGGCCCCGTCGGCTCGGCCAGGGTCCGCAGCTTACGGCGCGGACGGAAGCGGCTGGTGCGGCTGACGACATAGGCCCCCACCCCGCCGATCGCCGCCAGTATGGCGATGGCCGGCATGGTGAAGCTCTTGATCGGCGAGACCGGGGCGGCGGCCATCACCGGCTTGGCCGGGAACATCACCACCGTCACCTTGTCGTAGGGCAGCCCCTCGATGGAGTTGGTGACCAGGGCCTTGATCGACCCCACCTGGCCGGACAGATCGACGTCGGGGTTGTGGCGGATGAACACCGAGGCCGAGGACGGCTTCTGCTGCTCGGCCAGCGGGTCGGCCTCGGGCACGGCGATGTG
Source organism: Caulobacter sp. SRI_008 (assembly GCF_057586355.1). Taxonomy (NCBI): domain Bacteria; kingdom Pseudomonadati; phylum Pseudomonadota; class Alphaproteobacteria; order Caulobacterales; family Caulobacteraceae; genus Caulobacter; species Caulobacter sp. SRI_008. The sequence goes on along the minus strand of NZ_JBYCZS010000017.1, from coordinate 140,283 downwards.
CACCCTGGCCTGCACCACGCCGTCGATCGACGAGATGGTCTGGCTGAGCTCCTGCGACAGGCCGTACATCAGCCGCGCCCGCTGCTCCATCGGCGAGGAGACGAAGCCCTCCTTCTTGAAGACCTCGCCCAGGCTCTCGAACTTGTCGCGCGGATAACCCTGGTCGTGCAGCACGGCCACGGCCGAGGAGAACTGTTCGGCCCGGGTCTTCAGCGCCCAGACCTTGCCGTCCTTGCTGCTCTTCGAGGCCGAGACGTTGGCGTTCTGGAGCACGGCGACCATCTCGTTGGCCTCGCGCTCGGAAAGCCCGCCGTAGAGCTCCTTCTCCGCGCAGGCGGTGAGGCCCAGGGCCGTGGCGACCAGCAAAGCCGGCAGGATCTTGCGCATCGTCGCCTCCCTAGGACTGCTGCCGGAAGAGCTGCTGCAGGCCGTCGGACGTGCGGTTGGCGATGTTCGAGGTCAGTTGGCAGTTGAACATGAACTCGTGGCACTGGACGGTCAGGCCGATCATCTCGCCGGGCGTGATCGCCGCGCCCTTGGCCTCGGCCGCCTTGGCGTGGGCGGCCAGGTTCGAGGCCTGGCCGTTGACGAATTCCAGCTGGTTGAAGATCCCCTTCATGGCCGGGGCCAGGGCCTCGGGGCCGGACAGGCCGGACACACCCGACGCGCCGGCCGTGTGCAGGGCGTTCTGGAACTGGACGGCGTCGGTCAGGCTGGCGCCGTAGCCGACCTGCGTGACCTGGGGCGATGCTTCCTGGGGGACGGCCAGGGCGGCCGCCGATACGGGGTCGAAGGACATGGGCGTCCTCTCCGCTGAAGAGGCCGCTTAGTTCTTGCGGGCCATGGTTTCGAGGGCGCGGCCGACGCTGTCGACCGAGGTGCTTTCCGAATTGGCCATGAAGTTCATGCGCAGGCTCTCGGCCGTCAGCATGGCCATGACCGAGGGCTTGTCGTCGCCGCCCGTGCCGACCTGGTCGGACAGCTCGGTGATGCGCACGGCCTGGGAGTCGAGCACCTGGCCCCAGGCGTGGGCCATGGCCTCGAACCAGCTGCCTGGGCGGTTCTTGGTGTTGGAGCCCTGGAGGCCGGAGGCCACGGACATGGTCGCGTAGTTCGAAACGGTGTCGGTCATCGTCGCTTCTCCTTGGATCTTATGGGGTTTTCGCGCTCGCTCTCAGAACATCAGGCGGGTGGTCTCGCCGCCCTTCTCGACCAGCACGGCCTGGCTCTCGACGCCGACGATGCGGTCGCCCGTGGGCAGCATCGAGCCGGTGAAGTAGCGGGCGCCGTCGGCGGTGGCGACGTAGCCGGCCTCGCCGCCGACCACCGCCACCACGCGCTTGCCGGGGCCCTGGTCGAACACCTGGCCCAGGTGGTCGCCGCCGGCGGCCCGCTCCACGTCGAGGGCGCGCAGGCCCTTGACGTCGTGCAGGGCGATCTTCTCGACCTTGGCCACGTCCTGGGCGGGCCCAGTGACCTGCACCCGCACGCGGGCCAGGCCGTTGGGACGGGCGGTGGCGGCCAGGCCGTTGGCCTGGAAGACGTCCTCGACGTTCTGGGCCAGGCTCTCGCTGGTCACGACCTCGACGCGGGCCGGCAGTTCGCGATTGCTGACCAGGCGGGTCAGGCGGGCCTTCTCGGCGTCGCGGTTGAGCACACCGGCGATGACCAGCTTGCCGTTCTCCTCGGGCCGCACGGCCAGGGCGCCGTAGCCCTCCTGGCGCAGCAGGGCGTGGACCTTGGAGGGGCTGGCCTCCTGACCGCCGAAGCGGGGCACGTTGGCGACGGCGTAGGTGACGCAGGCCAGGGCCGCGCCGAACACCAGCACAGGCACCAGATGCGGCGTGGCGCCAACGACCCGCACGCCGCGATCCAGCGTGCGCCGCAGCAGGCTGCGGCCGTCCTCGAACAGGCCGCCCTCCTCTTCCTCGGCCGGTGAGGCCTCGGCGGGCGCGGCGGCGTTCAGCAGGCGCTCGGCCTCGCGCCAGCGGGGGCTTTCCTCGACGCCCAGGGCCAAGGCGTTGTCGCCGACGATCAGCGGCACATAGCAGGGCAGCACCGCGCGGGCCGGCGCCTCCAGCCGGTGGCCGAGCATCTCGACCTGGCCCGACAGCACCTCGATGTCGGCGGCCTCCTCGCCGGCGGTCAGCCGCACGCGGACGCCCTTGGCGCTGGCGTCGCGCAGGACGATGTCGGCGTCGAAGCCGTGGCCAAGCTCGGCGGCCTCGCCCGGCGGCATCGGCAGCAGGGCGCCGGCGACGCGGCCGGACAGCACCTTGAGGACGAGGGTCGCGGCGCTGACCTTCGCCAGGTCTTCGGTGGTGTCTTCGGGCGGCAGGGCTTGATGGGTCATGGGCCTAGCTCGGATTGGGGATGGGTTTCATCGTGCCGTCGGGCTGCGCCGCCACGGGAGTCGGCGCCGGCGGCAGCGGCTGGGCGGGTCCGCGCCGCGCGCCCTTGGCGGGCTTGCGGTCGGTCGGCAGGGCCGGCGCGGCGGGCAGCGGGGCGTTCTCGAAGCCCGAGGCCGGCGCGTCGTAGCGCACGCCCGCCGGCGACGGCGATCGCGAGCCGATCGAGGCCAGGCGCGGGGTGATCAGGAACATCCGCTCGATGCGGCCGCTGCTACGCTGCTGCACCTTGAAGAGGTTGCCCAGCACCGGGATCGAACCCAGCACCGGGATCTTCGAAGAGCCGGTGGTGTCGGACTGCACGGTCATGCCGCCCAGCAGCAGGCTCTGGCCCTCGACGATCAGGGCCTGGGTGTTGAGCGCCGCGCGGCGAACCACGGGGATGTTGTCGACGCTGGCGTTGGTCAGCGAACCGTCCTCGATGGTCACCAGCATGCGGATGCGGGTCTGGCCGGCGTCGCGTGTGACGTGCGGGGTGACGCGCAGGGTGGTGCCGGCGGTGACGTTGAAGAGGTCGACGTCGCGCTCGCCGGCCAGGCGGACGTAGAAGTCGCGGCTGTTCTCGAACACCGCCTCGACGTTCGACAGGGTGACGATCTGCGGCCGCGAGACCACGCGGGCGACGCCCTCGGTCTCCAGGGCGTTGAGGCGGGCGGCGAAATAATCGCCGTTCCCGATGATCGTCGAGGCGATCAGGCCCTGGTAGGGCTTGGGCGAGGTGTTGCCTCGGGTGAGGTTGGTGTCCTCCAGGCCGGCCGGCGCATTGGGACCGCGGCCGAATTGAACGCCGCCGCTGCCGTCGTCGAACCGCCAGTTGATCCCCAGGTCCCGGGCCTTGGTGGTGTCGATGTCGATGATCGCCGCCTCGACCTCAAGGAGCTGCGGCTCGACGTCGAGGGCGCGGACCAGCTCCTCGTAGGCCGACATCCGCTCGGCGACGTCGCGGACGATGATGGCGTTGAGGCGGCTGTCGGCCTGCACCCGCACGGGGTTGGGCGGGGCGTAGACGCCGGTCTGCTCGTTGGCGAGCGGCTGGCCGAGCGTGCCCTGCCCTTCGGCGCCGTAGAACGAACCGCCGGGATTGGGCGTGCCGAGCGTGGCCAGGCCCTGGCCGCGCAGGCCCTGGACGGCGGCGGGCAGCGCCGTCTCGCTGCGGGCGGCCGCGCCGGAGCGCTCGTTGGTCTCGGAGCTGACCAGCGAGCGGATGATCGAGGCCACGCCCGGGATGGTCACCTGCTTGGCGCCCACCGTCAGGTTCACGTCGTCGGCCCAGCCGTAGCGCAGGTAGAAGACCCGGTACTGCAGGGTCGGCGACGCCGCCTCGGCCTGCACGCCGCCGCGCGCCAGCTCGTCCACCTGCTGGAGGAAGCGCGGGGAGCCGGTGGCCACCAGCATGTCGCCCGTGGCGCGCAGGGTGTTGCGGCCGTCCAGCAGGCCAAGCTGCCGGGCGGCGCGGTCGACCCGGCGCGAGGCCGAGCCGGAGATCGGGAAGCTGCGGCTGGAGAGCTGGGCGGCGGTGTAAACATAGGCCGCGCCGCCGTCGTAATAGGTGACGAGGTCGAAGGCCTTGGAGATGTCGGCGTCGATCTTGGCGGCCGGGCCGCGGAAGACGCCATTGATCGTGCCCGCGACCTGCGAGGAGACGATCACCGGCACGCCGACCTGATTGTAGAAGTTCTGCAGGAACTGGGCGATCGGCTGTTCGCGGGCGGTCAGGTCGATGGTGCGGCCGCCCAGCGGAACCTCGCCGGCGCGGACCTGTGGCGCGGTGGCGGCCAGGGCGGCGGCGACCGCCGCGGCAACGCCCATCCGGGCGGCGCGGCGAACGCTGGGTCTATCCTTCTGAAGGGACATTCTGTCTCCGGGTTCAGGCGGCCGCCGAAGCGGGCGGCGGCGGCGGTTCGGGATCGTTGGGCACGACGGTGAGGGGCTCGCGCGGGAAGGCCACGCGGCCGGCCACGTCGAGCTTCAGGGTGGGCAGGAGTTCGTGGAACGACAGGACACCGAGGTCGAAACGGCGGGCCTCGACCAGCTTGCGCACGTGGCGGCGCAGGTCGATCGCGGCCAGGACGACGGCCGCCCCGCTCTCGTCGACCTTGGCCAGGATCGCATCGGTGACGCGGCGGGCCATGTCGGGGTCGAGAGCCAGCTGCTGGGCGCCCGCGCCGGTGCGGATGGCCTCGCGCAGATGTTGCTCAAGCGGCGGCTCCAGCACCACGGCGCTCAGAGCGCCGTCGGGGGCGTAGCGGTGGCTGATCTGGCGGCGCAGGGCGACCCGGGCGAACTCGGTGAGCGCGAACGGATCCTTCTCGCGCTGGCCGGCGTCGGCCAGGGCCTCGAGGATGTCGCGCTGGTTGCGCAGCGGCACCTCTTCCTCGGCCAAGCGCCGCATGACCTCGGCGATGCGGGCCAGAGGCAGGGCGCGGGCGGCTTCCTTGACCACCTCGGGATAGTCGGCGCCGGCGCGGGTCAGCAGGTTGCTGGCCTCCTGAATGCCGACGAAGAGGCCGGCGTTGCGGCGCAAAGCCTGGCGGACGGCGTCCTGAAGCTCGGCGAGGTCGGCGGGATGGGCCAGGTCGCCGGCCCCGATCGGGGCCTCGAAGGCCAGCAGCCGCCAGCGGGGAGCCCCCTTCCCTTCACCATTGGCGCCTTCGCCGTAGTGGAACGAGGCGCGCGGAAGGGCCACGCCCAGGCGCAGCTCGAACTCCTCCAGCACCTCCTCCAAGCCCCGGGTCAGGACCGCGCCCTCGTGGCGGCGGACACTGTCGCCGTCGAGCTCGAGCAGCAGCGGCACGACCGGCTGGGCTTCCTGGATCTTGGTGCGAGCGGCGGCGGGCGAGGCCTTGGCCTCGTCGGCGGCGGCTCGGGCCGGCGCGAGCTTGCGGGTCAGGCGGGCGCGCATGTCGACGTCGACCAGGGCGCCGGTGATCATCGCCGCCCCGCCCAGCAGCAGGAAGATCACCGCCGGGAAGCCGGGCACCAGGGCCATCAGCCAGCAGATGCCGCCGGCCACCAGGAACACCCGGGGCTTGGCCGAGAATTGCCGGCGCATGGCGTCGCCCAGGTGGGTCTCGCTGTCCTCGTCGGTGGTGCGGGTGACGATCAGGCCGGCGGCCATGGCCCCGAGCAAGGCCGGGATCTGGGTGACCATGCCGTCGCCGATGGTCAGGATCGAGTACTTGTGGATCGCCGAGCCGAAGTCGAGGCCCTGCTGCAGCATGCCGATGGCCAGGCCGCCCAGCAGGTTGATGACCACGATGATGATGCTGGCGATGGCGTCGCCTTTGACGAACTTCATCGCGCCGTCGAGGCTGCCGTGGAGCTTGCTTTCCATCTCCAGCACGCGCCGGCGGCGCTTGGCTTCGTCCTTGTCGATCATGCCCGAGCGCAGGTCGCTGTCGATCGACAGTTGCTTGCCCGGCATGGCGTCTAGGCTGAAGCGTGCGGCGACCTCGGCCACCCGCTCGGCGCCCTTGGCGATGACGATGAACTGCACGACGGTGATGATCAGGAACACCACCAGCCCGACCACCAGATTGCCGCCGGCGACCATGTTGCCGAAGGTGTCGATGATGTGCCCGGCATGGCCCTCGATCAGGATCATCCGGGTCGTGGCGATCGACAGGGCCAGGCGATAGAGCGTGGTGATCAGCAAAAGGCTGGGGAACACCGAGAACTCGACGATGGTCGAGATGTAGATCGCCACCAGCAGCAGCATGACGCCGAAGCAGATGTTGACCGCCACCAGGGCGTCGAGCGCCAGGGCCGGCATCGGCAGGATCATCAAGGCGACGATGGCCACGACGCCCGCCACCAGGAACAGGTCGCTGAACCGTGCGACGACGCCCTGGCGCGGCCGCCCCTGAAGGCGCTTGAGATAGGTTTCGACGCTCATCGGGCTGTCCTCAGAAGCCGCCGCGCGCCGAGACCAGGCCGCGATAGCGGTCGAGGACGCTGGAGACGTAGCCCTGCGTCTCGCGATAGGGCGGGATCTTGCGGCCGTACTTCATGACCGCGCCTTCGCCGGCGTTGTAGGCCGCCAGCACCAGCTCCAGGTCGTTGCCGAACTGGCCCTGCAGGGTCTTCAGATAGGCCGCGCCGGTGCGGATATTGACCATCGGGTCGCCCAGCTCGACGGCCGGGTCGCGCACCCCGAAGCGCCTGGCCGTGGCCGGCATGATCTGCATCAGCCCCCGGGCGCCCTTGGGCGAGATCGCCCCCGGATTGGCGCGGGACTCCACGTGCATCACGGCGCGCAGCAGGTCGGGATCGATGTCGAAGTCGCGGCCGGCGGCGGCCACCAGCGGCGCGTAGAGGGTGGATCCGGAGGCGCCCCGGACCAGCACGACCGGCGCCGGCGCGATGCGTCCAGCCGAGATCACGGCGCCGGCCAGTTGGGGTCCATCATAGAGCCGGAGCTGTTCCGACACCCCTGTCGGTTGTGTTTCAGCGACGCAATCTATGCGCGCCAGGGAAAACTTTTCGTTGATCGGAAGGGCGCTGCTGAATTTCAAGCCGTCAGCGGTCACGCATTCATATGCGAACACTGGACTTGAACAAAATAAGACTAAACACACGCTCGACGCCACTACGCGGAACTTGCGCATAAATCTGTCCCTCTATGCAGCGCCCCGCCTGTGCATACTACCCGTTCAAAAGCTAGCTTTCGTGTATCAATCCTGTCAACCACGTAATTAAAACAATTTTCATACTCAGTATACTGCCTTCCAGGCATCATATTCTATGGCTCAGCTTAACAACTACTATAGCTAAGCTCGCCTCGTTTTGGCCATTTTTGGCGCGCTTGTCGGCTTTGCCGGTCCTTCGGCGCCGGTTGGTTTCGTCACGATCGTCGACAGACACACGCTATGGCTGAAAAGAACGACGGCGGGGACAAGACAGAGAAACCGACGCACAAGCGCCTGACCGACGCCCGCAAGAAGGGCGACGTTCCCAAGAGCAAGGACCTGACCTCGACCATCGTGCTCGGCGCCTGGGTGCTGCTGGGGGCGATGACCGCGGGCTGGGCCTTCGACCGCCTGGGCGGCCTGTTCGACGAGGTGTTCGCGGTCATGGACCGGCCGTTCGCCGAGGCCTGGCCGATCGCGGCGGCCGCCAGCGGCAAGGTGTTCGTGGCCCTGACGGCCGTCACCTTCATCCCCGTGGCGATCCTGGGCATGCTGGCCGAGTTCGGCCAGGTCGGCCCGGTCTTCACCTTCGAGAAGATGAGCCCGAAGATGTCGCACATGAACCCCGGCGAGGGGCTCAAGCGGATGTTCAGCATCGACAACCTGTTCGAGGTGGCCAAGTCGCTGGCCAAGACCCTGCTGCTGGGCGTGTTCACCTGGATCGTCGTGGCGATGACGTTCGACAAGCTGCTGGCCCTGCCCGCCAGCGAGGCCGATGGGGCGCTTTCGGCCTATGGCGGCCTGACCTTCCAGCTGCTGGCCGGCACGGCGGTGCTGTTCGTCTTCGCGTCGCTGCTGGATCTGGCCTACCAGCGCTTTTCCTTCACCAAGAAGATGCGCATGAGCCGGCGCGACATCCGCCAGGAAGCCAAGGATTCCGAGGGCGATCCGCACGTAAAGGCCCAACGCCGTCAGCTGCACCAGGAATGGGCGCAGCAGAACGCGGTGCAGGCCGCGCGCGACGCCTCGGTGCTGGTGGTCAACCCGACCCACATCGCCTGCGCCCTGGCCTACGACCCGGCCGAGCACGCCGTGCCGGTGCTGCTGGGCAAGGGCGAGGGGCTGATCGCCCAGGCCATGCGCGAGGCGGCGGAAGACCAGGGCGTGCCGATCATCCGCAATGTCGAACTGGCCCGCGCCCTGCGCGACAAGGCCGCCGTCGACGACATCATCCCCCAGGACCTGTTCGCCGCCGTCGCCGAGGTGATCCTCTGGGCCCGCCGGCTGAAGGACGAGCAGGCCCAGGCCGCCGCGCAAGATCCACCGGGCGACCAGTCGCCGCCTGGTCCCACCTTCCCGCCCCTGCCCTAGCCTGGAGAAACCGTGAGCGCCGTACTCGACCTGCTGACCGTCGCCCTGGCCCTGGGCATCGTGCTGGGCCTGGCCTTCTTCTCGCTGAAGCTGCTCAAGCAGGTGCAGGCGGGGCCCGCGACCGACGACCAGATCCGCTATCTGCGCGCCCTGCCCGTGGGCCAGCGCGAGCGGCTGACCCTGGTGGCCTATCGCGACGAGGTGTTCCTGCTGGGGGTGACGGCCGGCCAGATCACCGTGCTGGACCGCCGCGCCCGCACGCCCGAGGAGATCGCCGCCGAGGCCCGCGCCGGCGAGGAGGCCCGCCTGCGCGCCGCCCGTCCGGCGGCGGCGGTGCGCCAGCTGATAGGGAAAACCCTAGCTAGGGAACGACCCGACTACTGACCGCCGCGGCGAGGTGGTTGTCTCGATTTGCCGGGCGACGGAGCGACGCTCCCAAGGCCCTCCGAGCAGACGGAAATCGAAGGAGCATCACATGTCTTTCCTGGGTATCGGCGGCGGCGGCAACCTGTTCAGCAGCATCGCCAACATCGCGCTGCAAGGCGCCCTGGGCGTCGCCACCGGCGGGGCCTCCCTGCTGGTCACCACGGCTCTAAAGAGCGTGCTGACGGCGGTGGGCGACCAGGTCCTGCAGCAGCTGGGCCAACAGCTGGGCCTGCCGCAAGGCGCCATCGACCTGGCCCAGGCGGCCTTCCATAGCGCCGCCGGCGATCCGGGCGGCGCGGCCCAGAACATCAGCGAGGCCGTCCAGGGCTTCAGCGACGCCGCGGGCTTCGACAACTTCCAGGCCGGCCAGGCCCAGCGCGACACCTTCGACGCGGTGGACTGGATCGTGAAGAACGCCCAGGAAGAGCTGCAGGCCGGTTCGGACGCCGAAGGCTCCAAGCGCGGCAAGGGCGCCAGCGCCCTGGCGGCGGCCGGCGGCGGCGAGAGCTTCCTGGTGAAGCTGGCCATCGCGCTGGGCACGGCGGTCGACAACAAGATGAACGACATGCTCGACATCGCCAAGGAGATCGACAACGCCAAGTCCAACAAGGACGAGTCGAAGGTCACCGAGATGAGCGCCAAGATGACCGCCTACGGTCAGGAGGCGAACATCATGAGCAACGCCCTCAACACCTCGCTGAAGACCATCGGCGAAGCCATCGCGGGTATCGCCCGGAAACAATAATACGACCAAGCGTTGTGGAGCACGCGGGCGCCTTTACGGGCGCCCGCGACTTCACGTTTCAGGGGTCAGCCCCGGGGTAAAAAGGAAGCGCAGCATGCGAGTTCGCACTTTCGCCGCCATCGTCGCCGCCGCCGGCCTGGGCCTTCAGGGTCCGGCCTTCGCCCAGCTCGACATGGTCACCCCGCAGTTCAACACCCAGGTGTTCAAGAACGTCCTGCAGTCCAACGACCGGGCCTTCGGGCGCGGCGGCGGAACTCCGGGGCGTAACGGCGTCGCGGCCGGCGCGAGGCCGCTGTTCCCGCAGGCCGGCGCCGCGGCGACCGCCCGCCCGGCGACGCGCGGGACCACGCCGACCACCTATCGCGCCTCGCCGGCCGTCAGCGCCCGGGTGCAGAAGCAGTTCTCCGAGTTCATGGCCAAACAGGCCGGCGCCGACGGCGGCCGCCAGGTGGCCGACGCCATGCGCCGCACCGACCCGGTGCGTAACTGGAGCCAGCTGGTGGCCTCCGACGGCCTGCGGCCCGGCGACAGCGCCGACGCCCTGGCCGCCTACTGGGTGCTGAACTGGGTGATGGCCAACCGCGGCGACAACAACCGCGCCCAGACCCTGGCGGTGCGCGAGCAGGTCCGGCCGATGATCGCCGCCAACCCGGCCTATTCCAACCTCAACGAGGGCCAGCGCCAGGAGTTCTCCGAGGTGCTGATGCTGAACTTCCTGATCCAGCAGGCCGCCTATGTCGACGCCATGAAGCGCGGCGACCAGCGCGCCCAGCAGCAGTTGGGCGACGCGGCCGTGGCCCGCTTCAAGACCGAGATGGGCGTGGACCTGCGCACCCTGACCCTGACCGACCGCGGCCTCGTGCAGCGGCGCTAGAGGAGCCTCTTTCGATGACCGTCGCCCCCGTCTCGACCAGCGCCTCCACCTCCGCCTCTTCGGGCGCCAGCCCCGACCGGCTGGACCGCGAAATCGACCGCTTCGAGGCGACCGGCGAGGTCTCGCAAGGGCTCGTCGAGGAGGCCCGGGCCGTCGGCGGCGAAGCCTTTGCTCAGCGCCTGGACCGCCTGCCGCCCGCCCGTCGCGGCGAGCTGGAAGGCGCCCTGGCCGACAAGGGTCTGCTGGGCCTGGTCGGCGACACGGCCGGCTCGCTGGTCGGCGGGACGGTGGACACCGCCGTGGGCGTGGTCGACGTCGCCGCCGACGGCGCGGTCGAGACCCGCTCCGAGCGCCAGGTCGAGGACGCCCGCGAGAACGGCCAGGACCAGCGGATGAGCAGCATCCAGGCCCAGTCGCATTTCGACGCCGTGCTCTCGCCCGCCCGCCGTCTCAACGCCCCGCCGGCTCCGCTGGATTGGGCAGCGGCCTTCCCGAGCCCCGTCGACCAGCCGGCCGTGCGAGCGGATCCGCGGTAGGGCGGATCGACATCAAAACACCTGATCTCTGTTTTTCTACCGAGCATCCCCGCGCAGGCGGGGATCCAAGCCGAGCCTGCGGGCAATCTGCGGCCGCGCCTCCTCCTGAACGTCAGCTTGGGTCCCCGCCTTCGCGGGGAGAGACGGATTTGGAAGCGGCGAGCAGATGAAACGCCGAGGTGACCTAAGCCGGCGACCGCAGGCTCTCCGTCGCGCCCTCAATGATGCGCACGAACTGCTCGACGGCGTCGCTGCGGGCGGTTCCGGGTCCCGGCTCGCGTTGCAGGCCGGCGGCGAGCGAGCGGATCAGGGGCTCGACCAGGCCCGAGGGCGTCATGTGCGGCTTGTCGGCGGCCTGGGCGCGCAGTTCGCGAGCGAAGTCGGCCAGGACGCGCTCGATGCGTCCGGCGTCGACCGGCGAGGTCGCCGACAGCCGCCCGGCGACCGACTGGCCGCTCTGGGCCGCCAGGGTGCGCAAGTCGCCGCCGACGCTGGCGGCGCCGGGCTGGCCGTGCTCGGCCCAGACGAAGGCGGCGGCCTGGCCGCGATCGCCGCCGCGCAGGGGATCGACCACCGCCGCGCCGGCGATGGTCGCCATCGCCTCCAACGCCAGCCGGGCCGCGCCGGCGCGGGCGGCCGTGGTGGACGGAGTCGAAGCGGAGAGATCGACTCCCGAGGCGCGCTCTACGGGCCGGATCACGACGCGCCTCCCTCGACCTTGACCACCCGCAGCCCGGGCTTCAGCGCGCTCCAGCCCACTTCCGCGCCGATCGCCTGCTGGCTGTTGCGGCCGTCGGCCAACTCCTCGTTCTCACCGTCGAACTGCACGACCGCCAGGCGCTTGCCGCCGCGCGCGATCGCGAACCGCGCCCAGGGATAGCCGTCGAGGATCGTCAGCCGCGCGTCTGGCAGCGCCGCCGACAGGTCGGAGACGCTCGCCCCCTGAGAAATGGCGCCCTGCGCGATCGCCCCCGGCGCCGGGCGCACATAGCGGCCTGAGAGATCCGCGCCGGCGCCGCAGCCCTGGAAGTCGGTGGTCACGGTCGCGGCCTCCCCGTTCAGCGCCACGCGCGCCGTGGCCGGCCGCGCCGCCAGGTCGGCGGCGGTGAGGGTCGTGTTGGTCCCATCGAAAGGCACGACGCGAGCGTCGATGCGGCCGTCCTTCAGCGCGCCCTCGGCCTCGAGCTGGCAGTCGGCCGCCGTGGCCGCGCCGTCGGCGCTCGCGCCGCCCGAGAGGCTGATCCGCCAGACCTCGCCCTTGGGCGTCAGGACCAGCCGGCCGCGGCGCTGGCCGCTCATCACGTAGCTTCCCCCGGGGCTTCCCCCGGGCGTTCCAGCCGCCGACGTCTTCGCAGCGTCAGCGGTGCCGGCGGCGGCCATGGGTAGGGGGGGGACGGCCGCCGCCGGTCGCTCACAACCGGCGAAGGCCAGCGCGAGGGCGATGAGGGTTGGGGGAGCAAGCTTCATCGTCGGGGTCATCCGGAACGGGTCAGGCGATTGAACGCCGGCCCGCCGCGGCGGTTCTCATCGGCCCAGCATCGCCAGGGCGTCCCGGCGTTCGCTGGCGAAACGGTTGGCGACCGAGGCCTGGACGTCGGCCGAGGCGCTGGTGAAGTAGGCGAGCGCCCCGCCGGCGTCGCGCTTGCCGCGCTCGTCATAGATGGCGTTGATCAGGGCGCGGTCGTAGGTCTGGCCGTCGGCCGGGGTGAGCCCCTGCCCTTCCACCCGCGCCATGGCCTTGACCACCGCGCCGGTCTCCGGCCCGTGCTGCACCGAGGTGGACCAGACCACGTCGCGGATCGCCGCCGAGCGGGTGGAGAGATCCACGCCCGTGTCGGTCTTCACCTTGTCGAGTTGCACCTGATAGTGCGTGCGCTGGATGTAGTCGTGCTGGGCGGCCTCGAACTTTTCGGGTTCGCGGGCGGCGATCGCCTTCCAGGTGGCGGTGAAGCTGGCCGAGCCGGGGCTGGCGCCGCCGAACTCCGCGGCCCACTGCCGGCCCTCGGCGGCGAGGAATTCCTGCGGCCGGCCGCGATTGCCGGCCAGCTGGTAGGTGCCGTACGACACCCCGCCCGGATCGCCCGCCCCGCTCGACACCGTGCCGGGACCACGCCCGCCGGTCTCGTACTGCTCCGACAGGGCGCCGATGCGGGCATCAACGGAGGCCTGCGTCGGGGTCGTGGTCGTCGTCCCGCCGGGCGGGCCCTGACGGTCGACGTTCACGAGCACGTAGTTGAAGCTCTTCTGGTCGCCCAGGCCGTTCCAGAACGACTGGAAGTCGCCGGGCTTCAGCGTCTGGCAGCCCGCCGAGCCGGTGTTGGTATTGCCGCCGGCGTGGAACAGGAACGAGTTGTCGGTGCTGACGCCGGTTCCCTTCGTGTCCTTCGCATCGATCAGGCCGTCATGGTTGGTGTCGCGCTGGACGGCGTGGTTCTCGGTCGGGCGCAGCACGTTGCCCAGGGTCGAGCTCGTGCTCTTCTGGAAGGTGACCGTGCCCTCGGCGATGCGGCCCAGCTCCTTGCGGCCGTCGCCGTTGAAGTCGGCGCCGTAGCGGCCGTCGTACTGGGCCGAGGGCTCGGTGTTGGCGGCGTATTCCTGGACCTTGCCCTGCTGCAGCACCACGACCCGGTCGTCATAGGCGCCCTTGCCGGCGTTGGCGTTCAGGCTGGTCTCGGTGCGCAGGCCCAGGATCACCTGCTTGCCGGCGGCCAGGTCCGCCTTGGCCTGGGCGTCGCCATAGGCGTTCACGTAGCCGGCGTAGAGGTCGTACTTCTGGGCCTGGCTCAGCCCCTCGGTCGAGGGCAGGACGCCGGTCGCCTGGCCGGTCGTAGTGGTGGACGGCGTCGTCTGTTGGGTGGTCGTCGTCTGCGGTGTAGGCCGCGCGGCCGTCCCGCCACCGGGGATCTGCAAGGCTTGCCCGACGTGGATCAGGTTGGGGTTGGCCAGATGGTTGGCCTGGGCGATCGCCTGCCAGGAGACCCCGAACTGGGCGCCGATGCTGGAGAGGTTGTCGCCGGCCGCGACCTCGTAGCTGCGCGGCTCGGCGGCTGCGCCGGCTGGCAGGGTCACGGCCTGGCCCGGCCGGATGACGTTGGGATTGGTGATCTGCGGATTGGCCCGGATCAGGGCGTCCAGCGAGACGCCGTGCTTGTCGGCGATCCCCGACAGGGTGTCGCCGGACTTGACGACATAGTCGTCGGGCCGCCCGCCGCCCGCGCCGGACACGGATGACTGGGTGTTGAGGGACACGGCGGTCATCGGCAACTCCTGGTACGGACGCTTTCCTGCCGGGGACGCTAGCCCTCCCCCGTCCGCCGCATAACTAGGGACATCCCTAGCTAGGGACGCTCCCAGCTATCGAGACGCCCCTCCCCGCCGCCATCGTTGGCCAGCCAAGGCGCAACGGAGGCCCCGCATGTCCGCCCTGAACGCAGCCGAGTCCCTCGGAGCCTCCAGTCGCGCCGCGTCTAGCGCGGCCAGCGCCGCGAGCGAGGCCTCGAGCCTGGTCGCCGCCAGCCGCACCGGAGGCCAGCTGAACACCAGCGAACTGGCCGGCCAGCTTTCCGAGATCGCCCAGTCCGATCCCGCCAAGGCCCAGAGCCTGCGGGCGGAGATCGAGGCCGGCCTGTCGCCGACCGACCAGAAGCGTCTAGCCGACGACCTGGACGCGGCCAGCGCCGCCCAGAAGCAGGAGCTGATGCTCGACCTGGGCCAGATGGCGCTGGACGTCGCGGGCCTGTTCGACCCGACCCCGATCTCGGACGGCGCCAACGGCGTCATCTCGCTGTTCCGGGGCGACTTCCTGGGCGCGGGCCTGTCGGCCGTCAGCATGATCCCGTACATCGGCGACGCGGCGAAACTGGGCAAGCTCGGCAAGTGGGCCGAGACGGTGAGCAAGGCCGCGGATCTCGCCAAGGTCGACAGCGCCTTCGCCGCGGCCGCCAGGCCGGCGCTGGAGAAGCTGAAAGGCGCGATCGACGCCCTGCCGCTGGACAAGCTGCCCGAGAGCGCCCGCAACACGCTGGAGACCGCCAGCCGCAAGCTGGACGAGGCGCTGAGCGCCCGCCCGCGCGTCGAGCTGGAGCAAGGCGCCAAGGGCGGCTGGAACGCCAAGCTGAATGGCGAACTGGCGGCCAACACCGACTACGTGGTCAGCGGCCGCTACACCTATCACACCGACGCCAAGGGGCGGGTCGAGCAGGTGACGGGCACGCTCGACCTCAAGCACGCCGACCGCAACGGCTATCAGCAGACCAAGGCGGGCCAGGAAGGCGGGATCAAGGACGGGGTCGAGGGCGACGAGGGCGGCCACCTGATCGCGGCGATCTTCAACGGCCCCGGCGAGCAGATCAACTACCACGCCATGGACGGCACGCTGAACAAGAGCGGCTGGAAGACCATGGAGAACGAATGGGCAGCCGCCCTGAAGGACGGCAAGAAGGTCGATGTCGACATCAAGGCGGTGTTCGACGGCGCCTCCAAGCGACCCGAGGCGTTCAGGGTCGAGTACGTCATCGACGGCAAGCCCTCGACCCGAACCTTCTTCAACGACTAATCTGAGCCGCGGAGGATTCCATGGCCGACATCGACACCCCCGAAGGCATCTACCGCCATGTGGGCCAGGCCCTGGCCGACAGCGTGGCCGAGCCCTGGTCGGAGATCCGCCTGCATGTCAATGTGATCGACGGCTCGGTGGGCCTGACCGGCGACTACACCAGGGCCGCCGGCGAGGTGGCCGACCTCGACGTGCGCAAGCTGGACTATTCGGTCTCGAAGGCGCTGCGCAACCTGCACCGCCTCACCGCCTCCAGCGCCCACGAGCCGTGGTCGAAGGCGGTGTTCTCGTTGAAGTCGGACGGGGCCTTCGACCTGAAGTACGACTACGCGGCGGCTTGAGGCTCAGGCCTTCCGCGCCGGCGCCAGCAGCACGCCTGCCGCCGCGACCAGCATCGCCGCAGCCACGATCGCCGAGGCCTTGAGGCCGCTGACGATCCCCGCTCCCGCCAGCGCCCCGAAGATCGCCACCCCGGCCGCGCCGCCGACCTGTCGGCAGGCGTTGAGCACGCCCGAGGCGGCGCCGGCGTCGTGGCGATCGACGCCGGCCAGCAGGCCGCTGGTCAGGGCCGGGATCGCCAGACCCATGCCGCCGGGGATAAAAGCAAAGCCCGGCAGCATTTCCAGGAGGCCGCTGCCCTGCCCCAGCCGCGCGGTCAGGGCGTAGCCGCAGGCGGCGACCAGCACGCCGCCGCTGGTCACGGCCCTGGCCCCGAAGCGTCCGACCAGGGATCCGCTCGCCAGGTTGGAGACGATGAAGGTCGCCGTCAGCGGCAGGAAGGCCAGGCCCGCCTTGCCCGGCGTCCAGTGCAGCGTCCGCAGCATGTAGAGGCCCAGCACGAAGATCAGGCCGTAATAGGTGAAGTTCAGGGCCGACCCGACGACCACCGCGCTCCAGGCCGGCCGGCGGCGGAAGACGCTGAGCGGCATAGCCGGATGGGCCGCCCGGCGCTCGAACAGCACGAAAACGAGCGCGAGAACGAGACCGGCGATCAGGGCCGCCAGCGGCGCGCCGCTCCATCCGCGATGGCCGCCCTCGATCAGCCCGCCGACCAGCAGAGTGACGGCCGCCGCGGCCAGGGCCTGGCCGACCAGGTCGAACGGGACCTTGGGCTTGGGCAGGCTCGGCGGGGCGACCAGCAGGGTCAGGACCACGCCGGCCGCGCAGAGCGGCAGGTTGACGAAGAACACCCAGCGCCAGCCGAGGGTCTCGACCAGCAGTCCGCCCAGCACCGGTCCCGCGGCGATCGAGACGCCGCCGGCGGCCGTCCACCAGCCGACCGCGGCCGCGCGCCGGCGGTCGTCGCCATGCGCGGCGTGGGCGATCAGGGCCAGGGACGGCGGGATCAGCAGCGCCCCGGCCGCGCCTTGCGCCACGCGGGCCAGGATCAGGGCCAGCGGGCCGCCTGCGAACCCGCAGGCGGCCGAGGCCAGGCCGAACAGCGCCAGCCCCGCCAGGAAGGCGCGCCGGGGTCCGATCCGGTCGCCGATCGCCCCGGCCGACAGCAGCATGGCCGCCAGGGCCAGCACATAGGCGTCGACCACCCATTGCAGCTGGGCCGTCGGCGCGTCGAACGCGTCGCCGATCGCGTCGAGGGCGACATTGACGATGGTGACGTCCAGCTGGGTGACCAGGAAGCCGAAGCTGGCGGCGGCCGTGATCCACGGCAGGCGTGAGGTCTGTGCGCTCATGGCCCCGGTCATGCGCCGATCCGGCGATGGAATGCTACACGCGCCGATGAACCATCGCGCCGGCGATGGGTCTAGAGTGGACCCATGGACGCCAATATCGCCACTCCCGCCGCCCTGATCGGCGACCCGGTCCGCGCCGCCATGCTGCAGGCCCTGCAGGACGGCCGCGCCCAGCCGGCCGGCGCCCTGGCCTGGACGGCCGGGGTCAGCGCCCAGGCGGCCAGCAACCACCTGTCCAAGCTGGTCGAGGGCGGGCTGCTGGCGGTCGAGCGCGAGGGCCGGCATCGCTATTACCGCCTGGCCTCGGCCGAGGTCGCCCACGCCATAGAGGCGCTGTCGGCCATCGCCGCGCCGGTGCGTTCGCTGGAGATCCCGCGCTCGCCCAAGGCCCGCGCCCTGCGCGAGGCCCGCTGCTGCTACGGCCACCTGGCCGGACGGCTGGGCGTCAAGGTGGCCCAGGCGCTGGTCGAGGGCGAGCTGCTGACGCCGTGCGACGGCAAGCTCTACGAGGTCACAGGCGCCGGCCGGGCCTGGTTCGCCGAGCTGGGGATCGCGGTCGAAGCCCTCTCCTCCCCGCGCGGCGTCGCCCGCCAGTGCCTGGACTGGACCGAGCGTCGCCACCACCTGGCCGGACCGCTAGGCGTCAGGCTGCTGTCGACGATGACCGATCGCGGCTGGCTGGCGCTGGAGCCCAAGGGCCGCGCCGTGCGCCTGACGCCGGACGGCGCGCGCGAGCTGAAGGCGCGGCTGGGCGTCAGCCTCGACGACGAGGGCCGCGTGGCGGCGTGAGACGCCACGCTAGGGAATTCCCCAGCTAGTCCCGCCGGACCGGTACGCGCAGCATCCTCCCCTACGCTCGCATCGAGGGACAGGGTCATGCGTATCGACGGCGGATCGGGGATCACGGCGACCAGCGACCGCAGCGCGGTCGGCGCGAAGGCCGAGGTCGCGATCGACGCCCAGGTGGCGGCCGAATGGAACGCCCCGACCTCGCGGCCGGCCGTGTCGGTCACGGCCCAGGCCGAGGTGAAGGTCTCGGCCGTCGCGGCCGACGGCGGCAAGGCGGCGGAACTGGCGCAGGCCAGGGTGCACATGGCCCTGGCCGCCGACGTCTATAACGACACCCCCAACCCGCCGGCCGGCTGGGCCGTGGCCGGCGACGAAGACCTGGCGCGGCTGGGCCTGGATCCCACCGACCTGGAGGAGGCCGGCTCCGACTTCCGCGCCCGGGTCTATGTCGATACGGCGGGCGACTATGTGGTGGCCTTCCGCGGCACCCAGAGCGCGGCCGACTGGAAGGCCAACCTGCAACAGGGCCTGGGGCTGGACTCCGGCCACTACGACAAGGCCCTGCTGATCGGCGAGCGGCTGCGGGCGGCGGGCGAGGACGTCACCCTGACCGGCCACTCCCTGGGCGGAGGCCTGGCCTCGGCGGCGGCCGTCGCCTCGGGCCTGCCGGCCGACACCTTCAACGCCGCGGGCCTGCACGAGGACACGCTGGAGGCCGCCCAGGCCGGCGGTGCCCCCGCGCCCCAGGTCGACGCCTACTATATCGACGGCGATCCGCTGAGCCGGGTGCAGGACGGCGGCGACCGCTGGCTGGGCGCGGGCCTGGGCGGCCTCGTGGGTGGCATCCCCGGCGCGATCCTGGGCGGCCTGTTCCTCGACGCCCCACCGGCCTATGGCGAGCGCCACGCCCTGACGGCGGTCGGACCCGAGGGGCAATCGGCCGACGACGCCTCGCTGCTGGACCTGCACGGCCAAGCCTGGCTGACCTCCAGCCTTGACGCGGCCTATCGCGCGGCCGCCAACTGAGGCCCGTGACCCGCTCGGCCCGGATCGCCGCCCTGGCGGCCTCGATGGTGATGATGACGGACGCTGCTCTTGCTGCCTGCTTCGTCGGCGGCACCGCCCTGCCCGACGCCCGCGCGGCCCTGGCGGCGGCCGACCACGGCCAGGCCGGTCGCGACCTGATGGCGGCGGTGATCAAGGGCGATGTCGACGAAACCGCCCGCCGCCTGCGCGCCGATCCGGCCCTGAAGACGACGCGCGGCGGCCGCAACGGCGACCTCCTCGGCCTGGCGATCGCCCGCTGCGACAAGCCGATGGTCACGGCGCTGCTGGACCTGGGCGTCCCGCCCGACGGCGGGGGCGACGCCATCCCGCTGAGTCTGGCCCTGCGCGCCAGGGATCCGGTCTTCGCCGCCCAGCTGCTGGCCGCCGGGGCCAGCCCGCAGCGGCGCGAGGCCTATTGGCCGCTGAAGGCCGCCATCGGTCTCAATTCGCTCGGAGCTGTCCGCCTGCTGCTCCAGCACGGAGCGCGGGTGAACGACCATGACCCAACCGGCGCGACGCCGCTGCGCATCGCCATCGAGCAGCAGAACTTCCGCATCGCCCAGCTGCTGCTCGACGAAGGCGCCGATCCCTGGACGGTCGGAAGCAACGGCGAGACGCTCGCCACCGTGCTGGCCGGCCCCATGCGCCCCGGCGAGTCGGAGGAGCAGGCCGCCCGTCCGCGCATGATCGAGACCCTGAAGAAAAACGGCTGGCGCCTGCCCGGCGCGCCCGACGCCCGCGAGACTCGCCGACTCACCCTGACCGGCGCCTGGCCCCCGCCCGAAGCCCGCGCCGCCGGCTGGAAATCCCCGCCGCCCGAAGCGGTCGTCGCCCGCATGCGCCGGTTCTGGACCGAAACCGGCGACAAACGGCGCAATTAGGCGCGGATTTCCCGCCAGGGGCGGTGTTTTCAGTGATTTTGCGGGGGATGGCGGAGACGGAGGGATTCGAACCCTCGATACCCTTTTGAGGTATGCCGCTTTAGCAAAGCGGTGCCTTCAGCCTCTCGGCCACGTCTCCTCCTGAGAGGGAGCGGTTCGATAGCCTGTTCGCTGCAGAATGACAATCGAGCGTCGAAGGAAAATCGCGTTAACGCGACGCTCAGACGGCCACGCTAGGTTGAACCCTGTTCTCCCGTGTGCAGAAGCCCAAGAGCGATCATGAGTTCCGCCTTCGCCCGCCCCGCGGACGCAAGTCATGCGTCCGACGATGTTCGTAGCCGGCGCGGCCCCTTTCGGCCCGAACGTCTCACCCCGGCGCGCGCCCGGGTGCAGATTCGGAACCTGACCCGCTGGTTTCGCGCCGCCGATTCGATTCTCGCCCTTGGTCTGGCCCTCTGGCTGGCGCGCGACGGCGCCCTCGCCGCCCCGCTGGTCGGGGCCGGCGTGCTGCTGGCCGCCCTGCACGGCCTGGAGGCCTATGTCTTCGCCCATCGCGAGCCGCTGATCCGCCACCTGCTGCGCGCCGCCGCCGCCGTCGGCGCCGCGACGCTCGCCGTCCAGGTCGTGGCCCTGACGCCGCTGGCCCAAACACCCCTGGGCGGCGCGCATCCGGTGGGCGGCTGGCTGGCCCTGGTCCTGCCCGTGTTCCTGGCGGTGCACGCCGGCTGGTGGGCGCTGGTGCGCCACGGCCGCCGCGTCGGCACCCTGACGCCCAACATCGTGCTGGTCGGCGCCACGACCAACGCCGAGCGCCTGATCGCCGCGGCCCTGCGCACCGGCGAGGTCAATGTGCTGGGCGTGTTCGACGACCGCGCCGCCCGCGCCCCTGAGGCCGTCATGGGCGTGCCGGTGCTGGGCGACACCAAGGCCCTGGTCGACCACCGCATCATGCCCTTCGTCGACCGCGTGGTGATCGCCGTCGATTCCACCGCCCAGGCCCGCGTCGGCCAGCTGGTCGAGCGCCTGTCGGAACTGCCCAATCCCGTCAGCATGATCGTCGACATCGGCGGCGACGCCGACCGCGACGCGGCCATGGGACGCCTGGCCGACCTGTCGGGCGCGCCCACCGACGCCCGCCGGGCCATGGTCAAGCGCGCCCAGGATCTGGTCGTCACGGGCCTTGGCCTGATCGTCGCCGCGCCGGTGATGCTGATCGTGGCGATCGCCGTGAAGCTCGACAGCCCCGGCCCGATCTTCTTCCGCCAGCGCCGCCACGGCTTCAACAACGAGGCGATCCTGATCTGGAAGTTCCGCTCGATGCGGCACGAGATGGCCGACGCCAAGGCCGCCCGCCAGATCAGCGCCAATGACGACCGGGTCACCCGCGTCGGCAAGTTCATCCGCAAGACCAGCCTCGACGAGCTGCCGCAGCTGTTCAACGTGCTGACCGGCGAGATGTCGATCGTCGGGCCGCGCCCGCACGCCATCGGCATGATGACCGGCGACGTGGAGTCCGCCAAGCTGGTCGCCACCTACGCCCACCGCCACCGCATGAAGCCCGGCGTCACCGGCTGGGCGGCCATCAAGGGCTCGCGCGGCGCCGTCGACACCCCCGAGCTGGTGCGCCAGCGCGTCGCCTACGACGTCGAGTACATCGAGCGGCAGTCGTTCTGGCTCGATCTCTACGTGATCCTGATGACCGTGCCCTGCCTGCTGGGCGACAAGACCGCCGTGCGCTGACCATGTTCTGGCGCGGCGTCCTCGGCTACCTGCCGGTCAACATCGCCCAGGGGGTCGTCGGCCTCCTGACGATCGTGCTGTTCACCCAGGTGCTGACCCCGGCCGAGTACGGGACCTATGCGCTGGCCTTCTCGGCGCTGAGCCTGACCCAGACGGCCCTGCTGACCTGGACCGAGGCGGCCATGGCCCGCTTCCATGCCCGGGCGCAGGAAGACGGCCGCCTGCCCGACCACTTCGCCACCCTCTATCGGTTGTGGGTCCTGATGGCCCTGGCCATACCGGTCGCCGCCGCCGTGATCCTGCGCTTCTGGCCGATGGCCCCGGCCCTGAAGGTCGCCGTCGCGGCCGCCTTCGCCGCCGCGGCGGTCAAGAGTCTCGCCAAGCTGTCGCAGGAGCGCCGCCGCGCCGCCGGCGAGGTGTCGGGCGCGGCCCTGCTGGACGTGATCCAGACCGTGGGCGGCTTCGCGCTCGGCCTGATCCTGGCCCTGGTCGGCCTGGGCGGCGCCGCGCCGATCCTTGGCATGGGCGCGATCTCGCTGCTGTGCCTGGTGTTCGTGCTGCCCGCCGACCTGGGACGGCTGAAGGGCGGCCATTTCGACAAGGCGCTGGCCAAGTCCTACGCCGCCTACGGCCTGCCGGTGGCCTTCTCGCTGATCCTGGCCCTGGTGCTGTCGACCACCGACCGCTTCCTGCTGGCCGCCTTCCTCGACGAGAGCGCGGTCGGCGTCTACCACGCCGGCTATTCACTGGGCTCGCGCACCCTGGACGTCGTCTTCATCTGGCTGGGCATGGCCGGCGGCCCGGCCATGGTCGCGGCCCTGGAGCGCGGCGGCCAGCCGGCGCTGGAGGAAAGCGCCCGCGAGCAGGCCGACTTCATGGTGCTGCTGACCCTGCCCGCCGCCGTCGGCCTGGCCTTGGTCGCCCGCCCCCTGACCGAGGTGATGATCGGTCCGGCCCTGCGCGATGGGGCTGCGGGCGTGACGCCGTGGATCGCCGCCAGCGGCTGGCTGTCGGGCGTGACCACCTATTACCTGCTGCAGGCCTTCACGCTTGGACGGCGCACGACGATGCTGAGCGTCTGCATGGCCATTCCGGCCGGCGCCAACCTGGCGCTGAACCTGATCCTGATCCCGCGTTTCGGCCTCAACGGCGCACTGTGGGCCACCACCGCCAGCTACGGCCTGGGCGCGATCGCGGCCGGGGTGCTGGGCCGCCGGGCCTGCGCCCTGCCGATCCCCTGGGAGGCGCTGGCGAAGGTCGGCCTGTCCAGCGCCCTGATGGCGGCCCTGGTCCTGGCCCTGCCCGACTTCGGCGGCCTCTTCGAACTGATCCTCAAGGCGGGTCTTGGCGCGGCGACCTTCGCCGGCGCGGCCCTGCTGCTCGACGCCGGGGGCGCACGCGGCCGCCTGGCCGTCATCACCCGCAGGTTCCGCCCCGCATGACCGCCCCCCCGATCACGGAAACCATCTTCGACAACGCCGCGTGGGCCTCCGCCGGCCCGCGCCTGTCGGTGCTGATCCCGACCTTCCGCGACGATCCGACCGCCCTGCTCCGCGCGCTGGATGGCAAGGACGACGCGGCCGAGATCGTGGTGCTGGACGACGGCGGCGGCGACGAGGCCCTGGCCGCCCGCATCGGCAAGATCATCGGCGCCTTGAAGCGCCCCGCCCGCTTCGTGCGGCTGTCGACCAACGCCGGGCGCGCCCAGGGCCGCAACCGCCTGGCCGCCCACGCCCGGGGCCGGCACCTGCTGTTCCTCGACAGCGACATGCTGCCCGACCCGCGCGATTTCCTCTCGCGCTGGCTGGCGGTGGCGAGCGACGACGCGCCCGTGGCCTTCGGCGGCTTCACCCTTACCCAGACGCCGATCCGGCCCGAACACGCCCTGCACCGGGCCATGGCGCTGAAGAGCGACTGCACGCCCGCGCCCGAACGCGCCCGCGAACCAGAGAAGCACGTCTTCACCTCGAACCTGCTGGTGCGCCGCGACGTCTTCGAGACCGTCGCCTTCGACGAAGGCTTCGCCGGCTGGGGCTGGGAGGACGTCGAGTGGGCGATGCGGGTGGCCCGCGCCCATCCGATCCTGCACATCGACAACACCGCCACGCACCTGGGCCTGGACCCCGCCCCGGTGATGGCCGCCAAGTACGAGCAGTCGGCCGCCAACTTCGCCCGCGTGGTGGCCGCCCACCGCGACGTGGTCAGCGCCTATCCCAGCTACAAGGTCGCCAAGGCCCTGAAGGGCGTTCCCCTGCGCGCGACCTGGCGGCCGTGGCTGAAGGCGATCGCGCTTTCGGAATCCCTGCCCACGCCTCTTCGTGCATTCTCCATGCGGCTCTATCGGGCCGCCCTCTATTCGGACGCCGTGTGATGACCGCAGTCGAACAAACCTTCGAGAAGGTGGACGCCTACGAGCCGGACCGCTCGCTGAAGGGCAAGGTCCGCCGCCGGCTGATCCGCCTGCAGCACCGCCGCCCGGCGCGGGTGAAGCTCACGCGGCCGATGGTGTCCTTCAGCTTCGACGACGCGCCGGCCACGGCCTGCGAGGCCGGGGCGCGAGTGCTGGAGGCTCGGGGCTTTCGCGGCACCTACTATTTCGCCGCCGGCCTGACGGGTCGCGACGGGCCGATGGGGCGCTACGCCACGGGCGAGGACGCCTTCCGCCTGCACGCCGCCGGTCACGAGATCGGCTGCCACACCTTCAGCCACCTCGACTGCGGCCAGGCCTCGACGCAGGTCGCCCTAGCCGACGTGGCCCAGAACACCGACGCCCTGGCTGCCTGGGGCGTGGGAAGCGCGGTCAGCTTCGCCTACCCCTATGGCGACGTCGCCGCGCCGGCCAAGACCGCCCTGGCCGGCCGCTTCAAGACCCTGCGGGCCCTGCATCACGGCCTGATCGCCAACGGCGCCGACCTCAACCAGGCTCCGGCCGTCGGCATCGAGGGCGAGGACGGCGAGGCTGTCGCCCTGCGCTGGCTGGACGCCGCCCATCGCCGCAAGGCCTGGCTGATCCTCTACACCCACGATGTGGCGGAAAAGCCGTCGGCCTGGGGCTGCACGGTGGAGGCGCTGGAACGGCTGGTCGACGGCGCGGTCAACGCCGGCTTCGACGTGGTGACGGTGGCCGAGGGCGCGAAGCGGATCGGGCTGTAGCGTCCTAGTCGGAAGCTGGGAGCCACTCGACGTCGAGTTCGCGAAGGACGCCCGCGATACGGGGACCTTGCTCGCCCGCTCGTACATGAAAAGCCGCCCGTCGCTTCAAAGGCGCGGTCGCGAACGTCTTCTTCTGGGCTTCAAGCCAGCGCTCGGCTTCATCGTACTCGGGATCGACACCCCCATTCGCGGGGTGAGTCTCGATAGTTTCCAGCCCGCTATGGAATTTGCTTTCCCAGGCCTTGAAGATGGCCTGTTGTCGAAAGGCGTTCCGCATGAACTCCAGCGAGACCGGATAGAGCAGGAAATGGTCGGCGTAGTCGTCGATCGACTCGTCGAACGGGCAGGAAAAATAGTAGGGCTGGCCCTCGAAGTCGGCGGTCCCGCTGCGAACACCATCGTAGTAGCCCTCGACGGTATGCACCTTTTCCCGTGTCATCGCGGAGCCTGCGCCCGCCCCTACTGGCGCGTCCGCGAGGTCATGCCGGCGGCCGCGGCGTCGTCGGCCATCTGCGGGTCGACTTCGGGAGCGGGCTTGGGAGCCGCGGGCGCTTCGACCACGGGCGGCTTTTCGGGTTCGGGCGTCACCGCCGGCGCGGCTTGCGCGGCGGGCGTGCGGGTGACGGCGGCGCTGGCGGCGTCATCGGCCGCGGTGCGCACCTCGGGACCTTCCTGATAGCCGCCGTTGTCGAAACCGACCCCGGCGCTGACCACCAGGATCACGCCGAGGGCCGCCACGGCGCCGACGACGAAACCCAGGACGATCCATCCCAACGGATTGCCGCGACGTTCGGCCTTGGCCATCTGGAGCTCCCTAAAGGGACGGCTCCAACCCTAGGAGCCGACCCAACGCCGGACCGGGCCGACGTCGACGTGGACGAAATTGCTGACCGGATAGTAGCCGACGCCGCCCTGCTTCAAGTCGAGGGCCGCGGTCCGGAGACGATCCAGCGAGACGTCCTCCAGATAGAGATCGATCGCCTTGCCGTCCATGTGCAGGCTGCGTTTGGCGACCTCACCGCTGCGCGCGTGCAACATCGCGTTGGTCTTGGGCGAGCGATAGCCGGAAATGATCTGGAAGTGAGCCTTGGTCTCGGTGCGCGCCGCGAGGCCGGCCATGATGTCGAAAAGCTCGGGATTCATCGGGGCGACGTCCCCTGTCCGATAGTCGCGCAGCACCTTGTCGAGGGCCTGGACGGCGTCGGGCACGTACTCGCCCTTCTCGAAATAGACCGCCTCGACCTTTTCCTGGGTGTGCACGTTGTGCAGCTTCACCCAGCGGGGTTCGGACGAGACGCGTTGGATCGTCGGCCGGGGCGCGGGAACCGAAGCTTGCGGCAGGTCGTTATCCGCCATGCCTTCGGCCGCATTGCCGAGGTCCTGCTTCATCAGCAGGTCGGCGATGGGATCGGCCCCTGGGCCGAACTTGGACTGTGCGAAGGCCGCCATGGGCCCGACCGCACTGGCGCCCAGCACACCGAGGCCAAGCCCCAGAAGCTTGCGTCGTTCGATCATGGATACGCTTTCCCGACTGACTGCGTCAGGCCGCCCGAAGGCCGCCTAAGCTCACTTGGAACACGATAAACTTTCCGGATCGGAAAGGCTTACGCACCAAAAGAGGCCTGACGAGGGCGCTCGGGTCAAGCGGAGCCGGGACGGGCATGACAGCCGAAAGCGTGAGCGGCTTTGACGCCGGCCACGCTTCAAGTGCTTTAAAGACAGTCGCTTGGGCGCCCCGGCGAGGCGCTCAGACGGCTTTCGCTGCGGCGATACGCTGCACGAGTGCGCGATCCCACCCATAGGGGTCGTCGCGGAAATTCACCTGCCCGTCCGGGGTCACATAGGCGGTCCAGTAGAGCAGGAAGACGGCCATCGGCTGGGCCAGCTGGGCGCGTACGGTCTTGCCCGAGGCGATGGTCGTGTCGACGTTTTCAGGCGTCCATTCGGCGCTGCCGCCGAGCAGTTGCTTGGCCAGCGGGATCGGCTTTTCCAGGCGCACGCAGCCGTGGCTGGCCAGGCGGCTGTAGCTGGCGAACTTGGCCCGCGACGGGGTGTCGTGCAGGTAGACGCCGTAGGGGTTGTTGAAGTCGAACTTCACCAGGCCCAACGCGGCCTTGTCGCCGGCCTTCTGCTGCAGGCGCGAGCCGCCGTCGCCGGTCGGGATGACGATGAAGTCGTTGCGCGCCAGATAGCCCGGATTGGCCCGCTCCTTGGGCCACAGTTCCTTGGTCGCGATCGACGACGGCACGTTCCAGGGCGGATTGAGCACGATCGAGTGGATCGCCGATTGCAGCATCGGCGTCTCGTCGCCCGGACGGCCCGTGACCGCGCGCATGGTCAGGGTCGGGGCGTCGTGGTGGAAGACGCTCATGACGGCGGCGGCGATGTTGACCTGGATGCGGTCGGCCGGCAGTTCCTGCGGCAGCCAGCGCCAGCGCTCCATGTTGGCGACGATCTGGTCGATGCGCAGCTGCACCGGCACGTTCAGCGCCGTCAGAGTGCCCTTGCCCAGAACGCCGTCGGGATTGAGGCCAAAGCGCTTCTGGGCGCGCATCAGGGCCTGCTGCAGGGCCTCGTCGAACACCGCCACGCCGTCGACGGCGATGGTGGGGTCCTCAACCGCCAGGCGGGCCTCGAGTTGGACAATGCGCGGATCTGCCTTGTCGCCCAGCTTCAGCGGCGTCCCCTCGGGGATTACCGCCCAGCCGCCGCGCGCGGCGATGTCGCGATAGGTGACGAGGCCCTTCTGCAGGGTCTGATAGCCGGTATAGGGCGGCGACAGCTCTTCCAGCCAGCCGGCCAGCTGGTCGTTCTGCACGGCGGCGGCGAAGCCGGGCGCGGGATCGTAGGCGGCCGGGCGCAGGCCCCAGTTGGCGTCGAAGTCGGCGGGCGCCAGGCGGCCGCTGTGCACGGCCTTGGCGTAGCGCAGGGTCAGGGCGATCAGTTGGTTCAAACCGGCCTGGCGGTCGGCGCCGTTGCGCGAGTCCAGCTGGGCCAGGGCGCGGTCGGGCGCGAAGGCGCCGGGCTCGAAACCGTGCGAGGGCGCGTTGATCAACGCCTTGGCCAGCAGGTCGATCTGGTCGGCGCGCAGGGCCGGCGGCGCGGGCACGGGCACGGGCGCCTGTTGCGGCGCCCGGACAGGCCGGACTTGAGCTTGAGCATGAACGGCTGGAGCCGCCGACATCCACAGGGCCGCCCCAAGCAGGGCGGTCGAAACTTTCAGGCTCTGTCTCACCGTCGACGGGTCTCGCACGCACATTGCGCGCGGCCCCTCCGCGCGCTTCCCAAATGGCAATTCCGCGTCGGCTTCGTCAACGCGAGGATCGTGAAACTGCAACGGCCAAGGTCGCCTTTTGGTTCTTTCTCACGTTGCGGAACCTTAACGCCACACTCGCGGTTTGCATTCCGACGTCGGCGCCTTTGCGCCACAATCGTCCTTGGCAGGATCACCACACATGAGAATCGCCCAGGTTCCGCCCCTGTACGAAGCCGTTCCGCCGCGGTTCTACGGCGGGACGGAACGGGTGGTCGCGCACCTGACCGACGCCCTGGTCGATCTGGGTCACGAGGTCACCCTGTTCGCCTCCGCCGAAGCCCGCACCAAGGCCGACCTGGTGGTCGTCCGCGACCAGGCGATCCGCCTGGATCCCGCTCCGCTGAAGTCCGACCTGGCCGCCCACATCGCCATGCTGGCCGAGGTTCGCCGCCGCGCCGACGACTTCGACGTCATCCACTTCCATACCGACATGATCCACTTCCCGCTGTTCGAGGGCATGGCGGGAAAGACCCTGACCACCCTGCACGGGCGGCTCGACCTGAAGGACCTGCCGGGCGTCTATCGCCGCTGGCCGCAGTTTCCGCTGGTCTCGATCTCCGACAGCCAGCGCGCGCCCCTGCCCTTCGCCAACTGGGCCGGCACGGTGCTGCACGGCATGTGCGCCGAGATCTACGAATACCACCCGAAACCAGAGGGTTACCTCGCCTTCCTCGGACGGATCTCGCCGGAGAAGGGCCCCGAGCGGGCGATCGCCATCGCCAAGCGCGTCGGCCGCCGGCTGAAGATCGCCGCCAAGGTCGACGCCGCCGACCGCGAGTACTTCCACGCCGTCGTCGAGCCCCTGCTCGACCACCCGCTGATCGAGTTCGTCGGCGAGATCGGCGACGCCGAGAAGTCGGCCTTCTTAGGTGGAGCCGACGCCCTGCTCTTCCCCATCGCCTGGCCCGAACCCTTCGGCCTGGTGATGATCGAGGCCATGGCCTGCGGCACCCCGGTGATCGCCTACCAGTGGGGCTCGGTGCCCGAGGTGATCGAGGAAGGCGTCACGGGCTTCATCGTCGACGATGAGGACGAGGCCGTCGCCGCCCTGCGCCGCCTGCACGACCTGTCGCGCCAGACCGTGCGCGAACGGTTCGAGACCCGGTTCTCGGCCCACGCCATGGCCCGTCGGTACGAAGACCTCTACGGCCGCCTGGACGAGGCGGCCCAGCCGCCGCGCCTGACCCTGGCCCAGAGCGCCTGACCCGTCGGCGGTCCAGCCCAACGGCCAAGCTGCCGGCCTGAGGCCGCATTGTATTTTCAAGTTTCAGCGACCGCGCCCTCACCGGCGCGGCCGCTGATCGCGTTTAAGACCCAGCGTTCCGGATAAGGGGCATCGAATGGACGACCTCGCACCGACCCCGTTGACCGCCGGCGAGCAGGGCGAGACCGGCGAACCGCGCGTGCCCTACCGGCTGTTCGCCCTGAAGGACCGCGACACCTTCCTGGTGGCCGACGCCTTCGGCGACGTGCTGGGGGCGGCCGACGGGCTGTTTCACGACGACACCCGGCTGCTGTCGCGCCTGCGCCTGCTGATCGGCGGCAAGCCCCCGGCCCTGCTGAGCGCCAGCGTCTCGCAGGACAACGTCTTCTTCACCTCGCACTCGACCAACCAGACCGTCCAGTCGCTGGGCGGGTCCTCGGCGCCGCACGGCGCGATCCATATCGAACGCAAGCGCTTCCTGTGGTCGGAGCGGCTGTATGAGCGGCTGCGCTTCGTCAACTACAGCCGCGACATGGTCATCCTGCCGGTGATCCTGGAGTACGACGCCGACTTCCACGACATGTTCGAGGTGCGCGGCTCCAAGCGGAAAGCCAGGGGTCGCGTGCTGCCCGCCGAGCTGAACGGCCGCTCGGTGCACTTCGCCTACCAGGGCCTGGACGGGCTGCGCCGCGACAGCGTCGTCGCCTTCTCCGAACCGCCCGGACGCCTGACGCCGCAACGGGCCGAGTTCATGTTCATGCTGACGCCGGACACCCATTTCGACCTCTATCTCGAGGTCGGGCCGGTTCCGGACTATCCGCCGACCCGCGAGCGCTGGCGGGCCGCCGCCGCCCGGGCGCGGCTGGACATGCGCGGCCGCCGCCGGCGGGGCGCGCGACTGAACAGTTCCGGCCGCCTTTTCAACGACTGGCTGGAGAAGTCGCGGGCGGATCTCGCGCTGCTGACCACCGAGTTCGAGACCGGCCCCTATCCCTATGCCGGCATCCCGTGGTTCTCGACCCCGTTCGGCCGCGACGCCATCATCACCGCCTGGCAGGTGCTGTGGATCGAGCCGCGCCTGGCGCGCGGGGTGCTGGCCTATCTGGCCGCCCACCAGGCCGAGGAGGTCAGCGCCTTCCGCGACAGCGCGCCCGGCAAGATCATGCACGAGACCCGCAAGGGCGAGATGACCGCCCTCGGCGAACTGCCGTTCGGCCGCTACTACGGCGGGGTCGACACCACGCCGCTGTTCGTGGCCCTGGCCTGCGCCTATGCCGAGCGGACCGGCGACCTGGCCTTCATCGACAGTCTTTGGCCGCGCCTGCAGGCGGCCATCGGCTGGATAGAGCACTTCGGCGACAGCGACGGCGACGGCCTGATCGACTACGCCCGCGGGGCCGACACCGGCCTTTCCAACCAGAACTGGAAGGACAGCGAAGACAGCGTCTTCCACGCCGACGGCAAGTTCCCCGACGGGCCGATCGCCGTGGTCGAGGTGCAGGGCTACGCTTTCGCCGCCTTCAAAGGCATGGCCGATCTCGCCCGTCGGCGCGGCGAGGCCTTCAACGCAGAACGCTGGGGCGCCAAGGCCGAACACCTGCGCAGGATGGTCGAGGAGCGGTTCTGGATGGAGGACAAGGGCTTCTACGCCATGGCCATCGACGGCCACGGCCAGCCCTGCCGGGTGCGCGGCTCCAATCCCGGGCACCTGCTGTTCTGCGGCCTGCCCTCGCCCGAACGGGCGGCCAAGGTCGCCGAGACCCTGCTGTCGAATGCGTTCCACAACGGCTTTGGCGTGCGGACCCTGGCCGAGGGCGAGCCGCGCTTCAATCCGATGAGCTATCACAACGGCTCGGTCTGGCCGCACGACACCGCCATCTGCGCCATGGGCCTGGCCCGCTACGGGCACAGGGACGGCGTGGTGCGGATGACCTCGGGCCTGTTCGAGACCGCCGCCCACTACGAGATGCGTCTGCCGGAGCTGTTCTGCGGCTTCCCCCGCCAGCCGGGCGAGCCGCCGGTCGCCTATCCCGTGGCCTGCCTGCCCCAGGCCTGGGCGGCCGGCTCGGCCTTCATGATGCTGCAAGCCTGTCTGGGGATCACCGTCGACGGCTGGGCCGGTGAGATCCGCATCCAGGAGCCGCGCCTGCCGATCGGCATCGACAGCCTGTCGATCGAGAACCTCGGCGTCGGCGACAAGCTGACCGATGTTTCCTTCGAGCACGTCGGCCGCCATGTCACGGTGCAGGCCGGCCGGCGCTCGACCGTGCCGATCCTGACCCGCTGCTAGTCCTGCTTACCCAAGAACAAGAAGAGCAAGATCCCATGCCCCAGAACCTCGACCTCTTTCCGATCGGCAACTGCGCCGTGAACGCCCTGATCGACCGCGACGGCCGGTTCGTCTGGGGCTGCATGCCCCGCGTGGACTCCGATCCGGTGTTCTCGACCCTGCTCAGCGGGCTGGAGCCGCCGTTCGAGGGCGGCAAGGGGCTGTGGGACGTGGTCGTGGACGGCGCGACGAGCGTGGAGCAGGCCTATCTGCGCAACACCCCGATCCTGCGCACGGTGATCACCGACGCCGACGGAGCGAGCCTGGAGATCATCGACTTCGCGCCGCGCTTCCAGCAGTTCAGCCGCATCTATCGCCCCACCGCCTTCATCCGCCTGGTGCGGCCGCTGAGCGGGGTATGCCGCGCCACCATCCGCCTGCGCCCGACGGCCAGCTGGGGCGCGCGCCTGGCCGAGCACACCAACGGCTCCAACCACATCCGCTACCTGTGCTCGGACATGACGATCCGGCTGACCACCGACTGCCCGGTCTCGCACATCCTGGAGGAGCGGACGTTCCGCATCGAGCGGCCGATCGCCATGTTCCTGGGGGCCGACGAGGGCTTCGACGCCGATGTCGGGGCCACCTGCGCCCGGATGCTGCAGCAGACCGAGGACTATTGGCTGAACTGGGTGCGGGGCCTGGCCGTGCCGCTGGACTGGCAGTCGGCGGTGATCCGCGCGGCCATCA
This sequence comes from Caulobacter sp. SRI_008, assembly GCF_057586355.1. Taxonomy (NCBI): domain Bacteria; kingdom Pseudomonadati; phylum Pseudomonadota; class Alphaproteobacteria; order Caulobacterales; family Caulobacteraceae; genus Caulobacter; species Caulobacter sp. SRI_008. Next base: position 107,900 of record NZ_JBYCZS010000017.1, on the reverse strand, counting down.
CCCTGAAGCTCTGCACCCACGAGGAGACCGGCGCGATCGTCGCGGCCATGACCACCTCGGTGCCCGAGCACGCCAACAGCGGCCGCAACTGGGACTACCGCTACTGCTGGCTGCGCGACGCCTACTACGTGGTCCAGGCCCTCAACCGGCTGGGCGCGGTCGATATCCTGGAGAACTACCTCTCCTACCTGCGCAACATCGTCGACCGGGCGGCCGGCGGCCACATCCAGCCGCTGTTCGGGGTGGGGTACGAGCCGGCGCTGATCGAGCGCTTCGCCCCGGACCTGGCCGGCTATCGCGGCATGGGGCCCGTGCGGATCGGCAACCAGGCCTTCGAGCACCAGCAGCACGACGTCTATGGCCAGATCATCCTGTCCTCGACCCAGGCCTTCTTCGACGAGCGCCTGCTGCGGCCGGCCACCATCGACGACTTCAAGGCCCTGGAGCCGGTGGGCGAGCGGGCCTTCCAGCTGCACGACCAGCCCGACGCCAGCCTATGGGAGTTCCGCGGCCGGGCCAATGTGCACACCTATTCGTCGGTGATGTGCTGGGCGGCCTGCGACCGCCTGGGCAACGTCGCCGAGAAGCTGGGCTTGGCCGATCGCGCCGTCTTCTGGAACGAGCGCGCGGCCAAGGTGCGGGGGGCCATCGACAGCCAGGCCTGGAACGAGACCCTGGGCCGGTTCGCCGCCACCTTCGGGGGCGAGGAACTCGACGCCAGCCTGCTGCAACTGGTGGACCTGCGCTATATCGCCGCCGACGACCCACGCAACAAGGCCACGGTGGCGGCCATCGAGGCGGGCTTGCGCAAGGGTTCCTACCTGCTGCGCTACGCCCTGCCCGACGACTTCGGCACGCCGCAGACGGCCTTCAACATCTGCACCTTCTGGCTGATCGAGGCGCTCTATCTGGAAGGCCGCATCGAGGAAGCGCGGGATCTGTTCGAGGAGATGCTGGGCCGCCGCACGGCCGCCGGCCTGCTGTCGGAGGACATCGGTTTCGAGGACGGCGAGCTGTGGGGCAACTACCCGCAGACCTATTCGCTGGTGGGGCTGATCAACTGCGCGGCCTTGCTCAGCCGGCCGTGGACTTCCGTCCGCTGACGGAGCGTCAACCCTGCGGGGCGCACGTTTTGGTGAGGCAAACGTGACCCACAGCTGGACCGTGCAGGGGATCGAAACCGGCCGCGGATGCGTTGTTGGCGCCTAGTTCCATAGTGAAAGGGGCCAAACTGCATGACCGCGTACGGGTCTGCCGCTCGGCTTGCGGCGTCGGATCTTCCGACACCGCCGATCAATATTCCCGCCAATGCCGCGCTGTTCCTCGATCTCGACGGAACACTCGCGCCCATCATGCCGCGTCCGGACGACGTCGGCCCAGACCCCGCGCGCGCGGCTCTGCTGGCGCGCCTGCGGGCCGCCCTGAACGACCGGGTGGCCGTGGTCAGCGGCCGCTCGCTCGACGATCTTTCGCGTATCCTCGGCCAGGACGGCGTGGCCTATCTGGCCGCCGTGCACGGCCTGGAGCGCCGCACGCCGGCCGGCGCCTGGCGCTCGGAACCCCACGAGGGCCTGGCCGAGGCCCGCGACGTGCTGGGCGATCTCGCCCGCTGCGATCGCGGCCTGCTGCTCGAGGACAAGCACCTGAGTCTCGCCCTGCACTACCGCAACACCCCCTCGGCCGCCGACGCCGTGGTCGAGGCCGCCGAGCGCCTGGCGCGCCAGACCGGCCTCGTCCTGCAACTGGGCGACATGGTCGCCGAGCTGCGCACGCCCGGCCAGGACAAGGGCTCGTCGGTCGCCGCCCTGCTGCGCGAACCGGCCTTCCATGGCGCCACGCCGATCTTCGTCGGCGACGACCTGACCGACGAGGACGGCTTCGCGGCCGCCGCTCGCCTCGGCGGTTTCGGCGTGCTGGTGGGTCCCGAGCGTCCCACCGCCGCGACCTATCGCCTGGACGGCCCGGAGGCCGTTCACGCCTGGCTGGACGCCGCCGCCCAGGCCGTCCCGACCAGCGAGGCAGCCCGATGAGCCGCCTGATCGTCGTATCGAACCGCGTCAATCCGCCGTCCGGCAAGGGTGAGGAAAGCGTCGGGGGCCTGGCCATGGCCCTGGCCGCGGCCCTGCGCGAATATTCCGGCATCTGGTTCGGCTGGAGCGGCAAGACCACGCCGGAGTTCACCGGCCAGCTGTCGATGCAGCGCATCGAGGGCGTGACCGTGGCCACGGTCGACCTCGAGGAAGGCGACTATCAGGAGTACTACAACGGCTACGCCAACAAGACGCTGTGGCCGCTGTTCCACTACCGCGTCGACCTGACCGCCTACGACCGCTCGTTCGGCGAGGGCTACGACCGGGTCAACAAGCGCTTCGCCGAGACCCTGCGGCCGCTGATCGAGCCGGACGACATCATCTGGGTTCACGACTACCACCTGATCCCGATGGCGCGGGAGCTGCGGCGGCTGGGCGTGACCAACCGCATCGGCTTCTTCCTGCACATCCCCTGGCCGGCCCACCAGCTGGTGGTCACCCTGCCCCGCCACCGGCCGCTGGTGGAGGCGATGTTCCACTACGACCTGATCGGCTTCCAGACCGAGGAGAGCCTGCAGGCCTTCGAGGGCTATGTGCTCAACGAGGTCGGCGGCGAGAAGACCGAGGACGGCCGCCTGCGCGCCTTCGGCCAGGTGACCGAGGCCGGGGCCTTCCCGATCGGCATCGACGCCGAGGACTTCGCCCGCATCACCAAGAGCTCGCGGGCCATGCGGGTCTATGACCGGATGGCGGCCCACAGCGTGTTCCGCAAGATGGTCGTGGGCGTCGATCGCCTCGACTATTCCAAGGGGCTGGAAGAACGCCTGATCGGCTTCGAGCGCTTCCTGCACGACAACGAGGAAGCGCGAAACGAGGTCATGCTGCTGCAGATCGCGCCGATTTCGCGCGACGAGGTCGAGGCCTATCAGGACATCCGCCACCGGCTGGACGGCCTGATCGGCAGGATCAACGGCGCCTATGCCGAGATGGACTTCACGCCGATCCGCTATCTCAACCGCTCCTATCGGCGCGACGAGCTGGCGGGGGTCTATCGCGCGGCCAGGGCGGCGCTGGTCACGCCGCTGCGCGACGGCATGAACCTGGTGGCCAAGGAATATGTCGCCTCGCAGAACCCCGAGGATCCGGGCGTGCTGATCCTGTCGCGCTTCGCCGGCGCCGCGCGGCAGATGAAGGAGGCGCTGATCATCAATCCCAACAGCCCCGAGGAGATCTCCGACGCGCTGAGCCGGGCGCTGGCCATGGACGAGACCGAGCGAAAGCGGCGCTGGGAGGCCTTGATGGACAACGTCACCCGCCAGGACGTCACCGCCTGGCGCGACGACTTCGTGGCGGCCCTGAAGGGGCGTCCGCCGGTGGCCGAAGCGGCCAATACCGAAGTTCCCGAAGAGGAGCCGCCGGTCGTGACGGTCAAGAAGGCCGCCCTGGTCGGGGCCAAGAAGTAGCATGGCCGCCCGCCCCACCTGGCAGGGCCACCTGCGGCTCTCGCTCGTGACCTGCCCGGTGGCGCTCTACACCGCCACCAATCCCGGCGGCGAGGTGCGGTTCAACCTGCTGCACCCCAAGACCCACAACCGCATCAAGATGGTGGCGACGGACCCGGATCTCGGGCCCGTAGAGCGGTCCGACCTGGTCAAGGGCTACGAGGTCGAGAAGGACCGCTACGTCATCGTCACGCCCGAGGAGATCGAGAGCGTGCGGCTGGAGAGCACCCGCACCATCGACATCGAGCGCTTCGTCGACGTGGCCGACATCGACCGCCTCTACTGGGACAATCCCTACTTCCTGGTCCCCGACGGCAAGCTGGCGGTCGAGGCCTATTCGGTGATCCGCGACGCCATGGCGAGCGCCAAGCGCATCGCCCTGGGCCGCGTGGTCATGCACACCCGCGAGCGGCTGCTGGCCATCGAGCCGCGCGGCAAGGGGCTGATCGCCTGGTCGCTGCGGTCCTACGACGAGGTGCGCGACCCGGCCGACCTGTTCGACGACATCCCGGCCAAGAAGGCCGACGCCTCGATGATCGCCATCGCCCGCAAGATCATCGAGCAGCAGGACGGACCGTTCGAGCCGCAGGCCTTCAAGGACCGCTACGAGGACGCGCTGCGCGCCCTGATCAAGCGCAAGGAAAAGGGCGGCAAGGCCAAGGTCTCGGCCGCTCCGCCCGAGGACACCAACGTGGTCGACCTGATGGAGGCGCTGCGCAAGAGCCTTGGCGGCAAGGCGCCGGCGAAGAAGGTGGCGGCGAAGACCCCCGCCAAGACCAAGAAGGCCTCCTAGCGCCCCCAAAGTCCGAGCATCCCCGCGAAGGCGGGGATCCAAGCTGAGCGTATCGTCGAGACGCGGCGCACCTCGCCAGACTCGGCTTGGACCCCCGCCTTCGCGGGGGAGATCGCGTTGGGTTGGCGTCTTAGGCCGCCTCGGCCACCGGCGACTTCGCCTCCCTCAGACGCAGGTAGATGCAGCCGAAGCCGACGATCGCGTTGAGGATGCCCACCAGCACGAACGGCGAGGCCGGGCCGACCACGTCGAACAGCACGCCGCCGACCGTGCCCAGCACCAGGATGCCGAACGCGCCGCACAGGTTGAAGAAGCCGATGACGGCGCCGCGGCCCTCCTCCGGCGCTTCCTTGCCGATCAGGGCCTGGGAGCCGATGAAGGCGCTGATCTGGCCCACGCCCAGCAGCACGAACAGCGGCATGGCCGCCTTGCTCAGCGGGTCGTCGATGAAGATGGTCGCCAGGTAGCCGACGCCGCCCAGCAGCATGCAGGCGGCAAGCGCGGTCAGGCGGTGGGCCTTGTCGATCATCAGGGCCACGACCACCGGCCACAGCAGGGCCGCCGACTGGGCGACGATGAACGGGATGCGGCCCTGGTCGAGGGCGTCGGCCAGGGTGGCGCCGTTCTCCAGCGCCGCCTTCTTGCCCCAGGCGATGGCGTAGGCGCCGACGATGGCCAGGTCGCCCCGGGCCACGAAGGCCGAGGCGTAGGCAAGCACGATGCGCGGATTGGCCTTGGCGGCCGCGACGCCGACGCCGAGCTGGGTCGAGAGCTTGGGCCGCTCGACCGTGCGCGTCGCCACGCCCGGCTTGAGGCCGAACCACATCACCGCCGAAGAGATCACGCACATCACCGCCGCGACCACCAGGGCGGCTTGGCCGGCGGCCTTCTCGCCCATGCCGTCGGCGACGAAGATGGAGGGCAGCTTGCCGATGGCCAGCGCCAGCACCACCACGCCCAGGCCGTTGAGCACGCCCGACAGGGCGACGATCTTGCCCCGGTCGCGGGCCTTCACATAGTCGGCCAGGACGGTCGACAGCATGCCCGTCGTCGCGCCGATGCCGATGGCGTAGATCACCTTGTAGAGCGACAGGTCCCACAGGCTGGTGGCCAGCGGATAGAGCAGATAGCCGGCCGCCGTCGCCAGGAAGCCGACGGCGTAGACCGCCCGGCGCCCCACGCGGTCGGCGAAGGCCCCGGCCAGGCCGAACACGAACAGCAATGCCACCTCGTTGACGAGGTTGAGTATCCCCAGGGCCGAGCCCTGGCGGTCGAGCGGCACGCCCAGATTGGCGCTGAGCACGTAGGGCGTCATGATCGCCACGGTCGTGGCCAGCCCGATATTGACGAAGGAGGCGTAGAGCGCGGTCCACATGTGGCCGGCGCGTACGCCCGGCTCGATCGCCACTATGCCGAAGCGCTCGGGATCTTTGGCCTTCGCCATTTGGGGGAACTCCAGGAAAGCTTGGGGGCAAGGAAAAGGCCCGGCGCGCAGGCGCGCCGGGCCTTGGCAGTTCACACGATCAGCAGGATCAGAAGGTCTTGCTGATGCGGATCGAGCCGGCGCGCTTCTCGGGCAGAGAAACCACGTAGGCGCGCACCGGGGTGTTGTTGACGAGGTCGAAGAACCCGAAGTCGGTCGCCGCGATGGCGTTCTTCGGGGTGTCGTCGTCGAACAGGTTGGTGACCGAAAGATCGACGCTCCACGACCCGTCGGTGATCCCGGCCCGCAGATCCGAGACGAAGTAACTCGGCAGCCAGGTCAGGTTGTTCTGGGTCATGTAGCGCTTGGACTGGTAACGACCGCTGAGTTCGGTCGTCCAGGTCCAGCCGGCGCCCACCGGCAGGTCGCCCGTCACCAGGGCCGAGACGTTCAAGCTGTGCTTGGGCGTCAGCGGCACGGCGTTGCCGGTGTAGTTGCCGCCAGTCGACTCGATCCGGTCGAAGTAGCCCGGGGTCGAGACTTTGTAGTCGGTGAACTCGGCGTCGGTGTAGGTGTAGTTGCCGCTCAGCGTCAGCCAGTTGGTCGCCCGCCAGTCGGAGTTCAGGTCAAAGCCCTTGCTCTCGCTTTCGCCGGCGTTCTCGACCGACGGCACCGAGGTGCCGCCCAGCACCTTGGTGGTGCCGATCTGCTGGTTCTTGTAACGGTTGAAGAAGATCGCGCCGTTCAGAACCAGGTCGCCGCCGAGGAAGACGTTCTTCGAACCGATTTCGAAGCTCTGCAGCTTCTCCGGCTTGAAGGTCGAATCGACGCTGCCGCTGGTGCCGGTGGTGTCGACGCCGCCCGGCTTGAAGCCCTCGCCGTAGGACGCATAGACCGAGTTGCGCGAGGTCAGCTTGTAGTTGACCACGAAGTTCGGCGTGAAGGCGTCGGCTCGGACGGTCTTCTTGTCGATCTGAGTGGTCTTGGCGAGCTGAGCGGCGCGCGCAGCCGCGGTGCCGGCGGGACCGGCAGCGCAGCCCAGTTGGGTCAGGCAGACCAGCTGGACGCCGAACAGGCGGTAGTACATCGGCTGGTACGGGCTGCCGCGATAGGCCACGCGTTCCTCGATGTAGCGGCCGTCGAAGCGGACGGTCAGGGCGTCGGTGACATCGTATTCGACGCTGCCGGCCCAGGACAGGGAGTCCGTTTCGCGCGAGATCTTCAGCGGATAGTCCGCCGTGGCCTTGGCCGTGGAGGTCGGCGCCTGGAAGGCCCCGGCCGCCGTGGCGCCGCCGCCCATGTAGAGCGCCGTCAGGATGGTCATGCGGGGGTCGGACCCCGTACGCATCCAGAACTGGTCCTTGTTGATCTGGCTGGCCTGCTCATGGAAGTACAGGCCTTCCAAGGACGTGCGCAGCTTGCCGAAGTCCTTGCTCCACCGCAGCGTCTGGCTCTGCTGCTTGGTGTCGAAATCGTCGTCCAGCATCACCGAGAAGCCGATGGCCGGAAGGCCGCCGGTCGGCGCCACGGTCGAGTAGTTCAGGCCGTAAGCGCGCAGGAAGCCCAGATACTGGTAGAGCGAGCCGTAGAACGGCGCGATGCTGGCATAGGCCGACAGCACGTTGCCCGACAGGCTGTAGTCGCTGTTGTCGAAGTCCTGGACCTGGGTGGTCTCGCCGCGGGTGATGCCGGTCAGCGAGGTAAACGTGCCCCAGTCGCTTTCGTAGTTGATCTCGAACGAGGCGCGCGTCGCGTCGGTGACGGTGCCCGTGAAGTCCTTGCCGGTACGCGGGTCCAGCGAATAGGCCACCTTCTGGTTACGCACGACCGCGGCGTCGGCGAGGTTGCCCTTCACCGTGTAGCCGGCCTTGGTGCCGTCGAGGGCCGCAACGCCGAGATCGGCGGTGTTGGCCGTGCCGGTCGCCGGGTTCACCGAGGTGATGAAGGCCCGGGCCATCTGGTCGTATTCCTCGTGCGAGTGCTGCACGCGGGCGAAGACCGTCAGGTTCTCGGTCGGCTTGATCAGCAGGCCGAGGGCCGCGCCCTTGGCTTCGCCGCCACCAACGCGCGCGCCGCTGACGCTGTTCAGGTACTGGCCGTCAGTCTCCCAGGCGCCGGCGTTCAGGCTGAGCGCCAGCTTGTCCTTCACCAGCGGACCGGTGAGCAAGACCTTGCCTTCCTTGAGGCCGAAATCGCCGGCCTCGATGCTGACCTTGGCTTCGAACTCGTCGAGGTTCGGCCGCTTGGAGATGTAGTTGATCGCGCCCGAGAAGGCCGAGCGGCCGTAGAGCACGCTTTGCGGGCCCTTCACCACTTCGATCCGCTCGGCGTCGACGAAGCGCAGGCTCGCCAGAGCACCGCCACCGGCGGTGGCGAAGGCTTCCGAAGACGTATCGACCCCGTCCACCAGGATGGCGACGTTCGGACGGCCCCGAACGGCTTGCACGCCACGAATGGCCGGACGCGTATCGCTAGGCGTCAGACCCTGGTCAAAGGTTAGACCCGAGGTGGATTGCGCCACCCGCGAGATATCAGAAATGTTGCGACGTTCGATCGTCTCAGCCGACACCGCATTGATGGTGATCGGCACGTCCTGCAGAGATTCTGACTTATTCCGCGCCGTGACGGTGATCTCTCCAATCACCGTGGACTCTTCTGAAGTTGTCGTTTGCGCGAAGGCTTGCCCCGCGCAGACCAAAAGCGTAAGAGCGCTCGCGCTCGCACAGTAGATATTCATCGCCGACTTGGTCATGACTCCCCTCTTCAAATCTTGACCACACCCCGCCGCGTTCACCGCGACTGTTCCCCGCCGGTCAAGATGATGGAGCCGGACCAATACAGGTCTTGCGATAAAGCGTTTGTCCGTCCATCGGATAGGAGTTCAGGAAAGTAAGCCATGCTGTCAGAGATCGCCGCCGCGCCCAAACCTCGACAATCACGTCGGATCGCCACCGAAGCAGCGATCGTGGAGGCTTTTGGGCGTCTTATGGAGCGCGGAAGCGTCCACGACGCGGGTGTGAACGCCCTAATCAAGGAAGCGGGCGTAGGCAAGAAACAAATCTATGACTATTTCGGCGGACTGGGCGGCGTGGCCGACGCCTGGGTGCGCCGCACCGGCGTCTGGCCCCGCCTGACCGACATGATCGACGAGTCGCTGGAAACCTTCCACCAGCGCCCGGCGATGGAGCGCCTGCGCATGCTGGTGCGGGCCTACGCCTCGACCCTGCGCGCCCACCCGGCCGTCGCCACCATCATGGCCGGCGAGTTCGCCGGGCCGCCCGAACTGCGCGACGCCGTCACCGCCGTGCGCATCCGCATCTGGGAAGAGTACGAGCGGCTGTTCATCGGCCAGCGCAGCGAGGACAAGGAACTGCTGGCCGTGGCCATGACCATGCTGTCGGCCGTCTCCTACATCGGCATGCGCGCCAAGTTCGAGCCGAACTTCTTCGGTTTCGATCTTCACGACGACGACGCCTGGCATAAGGTCGCAGGCATGCTCGACCACGTGATGGGCCGCTATCAGACGGGCGTCGAGGTCGCGATTTCTCGTCAGGCGGATATCGCCGAATAGAAAATTGACCGGTCGGTCCCTTTTTGAAAATCTCCGAGCATCCCGCCAACCGCGGGGCTGATGGCACCCGGAGACCTTCATGTTCGGCGACCCCCTTTCTCTTCCCGTCAAACCCCAGGCGGGAGACCTCTGGGTGGCCGCGACCACGGTCACCGACCACCAGCTGAAACTGGGCCTGTCGCGCATCCTGCTGCTGGGCCCTGATCTGCAGGTGAAGGCGGCGCTTCATACGGGCGACTTCGGCATGGTTTCGGGCTTGGCGGTGAATCCCCGCACCGGCGAGCTCAACGCCCTCGACCCCTTCGCCCGCAACGTCACCCGCATCGACGCCGACGGACGCCGCGTTCCTGGCCAGGCCTCGCTTCTCCCCGGTCGAGGCCTGGGCTCGATGGTGTTCCTGCCCGACGGCGGCGCGCTGGCTGGCGAGCACCTCTCGGGCCTCGCCCCGCCGTTCACCGGCGAGGGCCGCCTGGTGCGCTTCGACGCCGACGGCCGCGTCGTGCGCTTCTATCGCCCCGAATATCATGGCGGCGTGATGGGCTTCCTGGGCGTCACCCACCTGGCCCTGCTGTCGGACGGCAAGACCGTGGCCTACGTCTCCGAGACCGGCCACACCGTCTTCCGCTACGACATCGAGGCCGACGCCCAGCTGTCGCCGCTCTATGTCCGCACCGATCCGCCGGGCATGGTGTTCGGCCTGGCGACCGCCCCGAACGACGACGTGCTGGTCAGCTGCGGCAATGAAGTGCGCCGCATCGCCCAGGACGGCTCGGTGGTCCGCGCCTACGCCGTGCCGGAAGGCCGCGGCTGGTCGTTCCTGCGCGCCAGCGAAGACGGCGCCCACTTCTGGGCCGGCGACTTCTTCTCGGGCCAGCTGGCCAAGATCGCGCTGGACAGCGGCGAGGTCGTCGCCAGCGTTAAGCTCGACATCCCGTTCGGCGTCACCTCGATCGTGGAAGCAAAGGCGGCCTGATGGGCAAGAAGCGCAAGATCCTGCTGGCGGGCCTCGGCGTCGTCGTCCTGGCGGGCGCGGCGACCTATGCCTCCGCGCCGCTCTACTGGAGCCGCTATTTCCGCGCCCTGACCGTCAATCCGCTGGAACCGCCGATCGACTGGTACAAGCCGGTCGCCGTGGTGAAGGGCGCGCCGGGCAAGGCCCTGCCGAAGACCACGCCGCAGGCGGCCGGGATCGATCCCGCCGCCCTGGACGCCGCCGCCGACTACGCCGGGGCCCGCAAGTCGGACGCCCTGATCGTCGTCAAGGACGGGGCGATCGTCTACGAGCGCTACTGGAACGGCGTGGGCCCCACCAGCCGGATGAAGGCCCACTCCTTCACCAAGACCCTAACCGGCATGCTGATCGGCGCCGCGATCGCCGACGGCAAGATCAAGTCGGTCGACCAGCCGGCCGCCGACTTCATCACCGAGTGGCGCGGCGACGAACGCGCGAAGATCACCATCCGCGACCTCTTGCAGATGTCGTCGGGCCTGGCGGCGCCGGACTATTCCTACGCGCCGTGGTCCAGCACCATCCGCACCTTCCTGTCGCCGGATCTGGCCAAGGACAATCTGGCCCTGAAGGCGACCCACCCGCCGGGCACGGTGTTCGGCCATCACAATCCCGACCCGGTGGCGCTGAGCGTCATCGTCGAGCGCGCCACCGGCAAGACCTTCGCCGACTACATGTCGGAAAAGCTGTTCCGTCCGCTGGCAATGCACGACGGCCAGCTGTGGCTGGCCAAGGAAGGCGGCCTGGCCCACGGCGACTGCTGCCTGGTCTCGCAGGTGCAGGACTGGATGCGCATCGGCGTCATGCTGGCCAATGGCGGCTCGTTCGAGGGCCGCGAGGTCCTGCCGGCCTCGTACGTCGAAGCCATGAGCGCGCCCGGCAAGGCCAATCCGGGCTATGGCTTCCAGATCTGGCGCGGCCGCCCCTACGCGGCCGACCGCATCTATACGCCCGAGCGTCCCGACAAGAGCAGCAAGTCGGCCGAGCCGATCGCCGCGGAAGATGCGATCTTCCTCGACGGCTGGGGCAAGCGCCGCCTCTGGATCGTGCCTTCGCAGAAACTGGTGATCCTGCGCGACGGGGTGGACCTCGACGACTGGGACGACACCAAGATACCCAACCTCATCCTCCGCGGACTCACCCCCGCCCCGCAGCCGGAGAAGACGCCATGATCAAGAACCAGTGGTACGTGGCCGACTACAGCGACGAGATCGCCAAGGGCGGCCACAAGCGGGTGAAGATGCTGGGCCTGGAGTTCGTGGTGTTCCGCGACTCCAAGGGCAAGGTCAGCTGCCTGTCGGACGTCTGCATCCACCGCGGCGCGTCGCTGGGCAGCGGCATGGTCGTCGATGACGCCATCGAGTGCCCCTATCACGGCTGGCGCTTCAACGGCGGCGGCAAGTGCGTGAAGATCCCGTCGCAGGAGCCGGACGCCAAGATCCCGCCGCGCGCCAAGATCGACTCCTATCCCGTGCAGGAGAAGTACGGGATGATCTGGGTGTTCATGGGCGACCTGCCCGAGGCCGAGCGCCCGCCCCTGCCGCCCTTCCCCGAGTTCGACGATCCGTCCTGGCGCTGCATCCGCGGCACCTACGAGTGGAAGGCCAACTACGCCCGCATCACCGAGAACGGCATCGACCCCTCGCACGCGGCCTTCGTCCACCCAAGCTTCGGCGACAAGGAGGCCCCTCAGGTCCACGAGTTCACCCTCGAGCAGGACGAGTACTCGGCCTATGCCGAGCTGAAATTCGTGCCGCCCGAGTACAAGGGCATGTGGAAGTTCTTCCGCAAGGCCAAGCGCAGCATGGTGACGGTGCGCAACGGCTTCCACGTCTCGGGCGCCCACGTGCGGATCCAGATCCGCCCGACCCCGACCTGGTCGACGGTGATCTTCGACGTCAACACGCCGATCGACGAGACCACCACGATCACCCGCTGGATCATGGCCCGCAACTTCCTGACCCAGAAGATCTGGGACGGCGACAGCCGCCGCCGCACCCTGCGCATCTTCGAGCAGGACCGCGTGATCATGGAGAAGGTGTGCCCCGAGCTGCTGCCCGTCTATCTGCACGAGGAAGTCAGCGTGAAGTCAGACGGCATCATGGTGGCCTGGCGCAACAAGCGCCGCGAGCTGATCGAGAAGGGCTGGGCGCTGGACGTCGACGCCATGGAGCGCGACATCCAGGGCAAGCGGGCGATGGTCATCCCCTCGCCCGACCGCGCCGATCCCAAGCTGGCCAAGGACTTCCTGCTGAAGACCGTGCCGCTGGTCGACGGCGAGCGGGTGCGCCAGGAAGCCTTGAAGCAGCGCCACGGCGGCGCCGCCGCCACGGCCGCGGAGTAGTCCGGTGAAGAGTGTGAGAACGAGCATCCTCGCCCTCGTCGCCGCGCTGGCCGCCACGGGAGTCGCCCACGCGGCTTCCGTGGAGGTTCGCGTCTCCGGGGCCCGCAGCGCCAAGGGCCAGATCGTGGTCTCGGCCTGCGACAAGGCCACCTTCCTGAAGACCTGCCCCTACAACGTGAAGGTCCCGGCCGCCTCCGGCGCCGTGACCGCCAAGATCGCCAACCTGCCGCCCGGCCAATGGTCGTTCCTGGCCTTCCACGACGAGGACGGCGACGGGGTGATGAAGAAGACCGCCCTGGGCCTGCCCGCCGACGGCGTCGGCCTGTCGCGCGATCCCAAGGCCCGCTTCGGCCCGCCGAAGTTCGAGGACTCGGCGGTGGACGTCGGCGCTGGTGGAGCCAGCGTCAGCATCGGCCTGAAATACTGATCCTTCTCCCCTTGCGGGAGAAGGTGTCGGCGCCAGCCGACGGATGAGGGGTCGCACAGACCTGAAACACCGCGAAAGCTGATCGGCTTTCGCGGTGTTTTGCTTTTGAGAGACCCCTCATCCGATGTCCTTCGGACGCCACCTTCTCCCGCAAGGGGAGAAGGATCAGGCGGGAAATCCGCCCGCCTTCGACACCATCCCCGGCAGCGCCGGCGCGCCCAGCACGCCCTTCAGCCAGCCCGCCGTGTCGATCAGCGACGGCAGGTCGAGCCCCGTCGCCACGCCCATCCGCGCGAACATGTAGGCCAGGTCCTCGGTCGGCACGTTGCCGGTGGCGGCCGGGGCGAAGGGGCAGCCGCCGATGCCGCCGATCGAGGCGTCGAGGCTGGCCACGCCCGCGCGCCAGGCGGCAAAGGCGTTGGCCAGGCCGGTGTTGCGGGTGTTGTGGAAGTGGGCGCGCAGCACCGCGCCGGGCGCGACGGCGCGGACGGCGCCGAAGCGGGTTTCGACCGCCAGCGGGTCGCCCACGCCGACGGTGTCGGCCAGGGTGATCTCGGTGACGCCGAAGCTCGCCAGTTCGGCGGCGATCCGCGCCACCTGCTCGACGGCCACCTCGCCCTCGAACGGACAGCCGAAGGCCGCGGCGATGGTGACGCCGAGCTTCAGCCCCGCCTGGCGCGCGACCTCGGGCGCCTCGGAAATCTGCCTCAGAGTTTCGAAGACCGGGACGCCCTGGTTGCGGGCGTTGAAGGTCTCGCTGGCCACCACCACGAAATTGACCTCGTCGACGTCGGCGGCGATGGCGCGGTCCAGGCCCCGGCGGTTCAGGACGAGGCCGATCAGCGACACGCCGCGCGCGCGCAGATCCTGCTGGCCGCGCAGCCGGGCCATCACCTCGTCGGCGTCGGCCATCTGCGGCACGGCGCGCGGATTGACGAAGCTGACCGCCTCGACCCGACGGGCGCCGGCCTCGACGGCCTTGAGCACCAGGGCGGCCTTGTCGGTCGCCGAGACCATCGTCTTCTCGTTCTGCAGCCCGTCGCGGGGCGACACTTCGACGATCTCGATGCGGGTGGTCATGACGTGTTCCTCGACGCCCGCGACGCGGGCAGGCATGGCGCGCGAGCATGCGCGGCGGCGCCTTCGAAACCAGCGCCCCGCCCCCGGCGCCCGACAGGCGGGGAGCCCGCGCGGCCACGCAGCGAACGTCGGTACGCGGCGCAAGCTCCCCCGATCAACGAGGGGAGCTGATCAATGAAAACTGCTGGAACACTCGCCGCCTGCGCCGGCGTATCGCTGCTGGCCCTGGCCTGGGCCGACGCCGCGTCCGCCCAGGACACCGCCGTCGAAGAAGTCGTGGTCACCGCCCGCCAGCGGGCCGAGAACCTGCGCGACGTGCCCGCCGCCGTCACCGCCCTGGGCCAGTCGACGCTGGAAGCCGCCGGGGTGGCCCGCGCCGCCGACTTCGTGGCCCTGACCCCGGGCGTCAGCCTGGTGCAGGCGGCCGAACAGGGCGACGCCCAGGTCAACATCCGCGGCGTCAACGGCGCCCGCGACGCCCAGGCCTCGTTCGCCTTCGTCGTCGACGGCGTGCAGATGGCCAATCCGGCCGCCTTCAACCGCGAATTCTCCGACCTTCGCCAGATCGAGGTGGTGAAGGGTCCGCAGGGCGCGGTCTACGGCCGCAACGCCGCCGCCGGCGCGATCATCGTCTCCACCGTCGAGCCCGGCGAGGAGTTCGAAGGCTCGGCCAAGCTCAGCGCCGGCAACCGCAAGAGCTACGCCGGCGACCTGCGGGTGGCCGGACCGCTCACTGACAAGCTGGCCGGCAGCCTGTCGGCCGACTGGCGGCGCACCGACGGCTTCTACGACAGCCAGTTCAGCGACGGCGCCGTCGATCGCTTCCGCGGCTACAATCTCAACGGCCGCCTGGTGGCGCGGCTGGACGACAAGACCAAGCTCGACCTCAAGGCCCGCTACGGCCGACTGACGGCCGGCTCGATCGCCTACAACGCCGTCTTCGCCCTGCCCTCGTTCGCCTCGGTGCTGTCCACGCCGTCCTACTACGAGGACGTCAACGACCACGACTTCGTCTTCCAGAACAATGTGCAGCACACCAACCGGCAGGAGGCCTTCGAGGTCTCGGCCAAGCTGGAGCGCGACCTCGGCTTCGCGACCCTGACGGGCTGGACGCTCTATTCCGACATCGACAACGACCTGGTCGCCGACGGCACCTCGGCCTCGTTCGGCTTCTTCAACGCCAGCGCCAGTTGCGCGGCCTCGATCGCGGCGCTGAACGCCAAGGGCGTCACCCTGCCCTCGCCGCAGTACCTGGGAACCACCGCCGCCGGCTCGTTCTTCGGGCCGTACACGCCGACCACCTGCGACGGCTACCAGTATCAGAAGCGCGACCAGAGCGACCTGTCGGGCGAGTTGCGCCTGACCTCGCGCTCGGACCAGGCCCTGCGCTGGATGGTCGGCGCCTACGCCCTGCGCATCGACCGCGAGGTCGGCGTCGCCACCGGCCTGGACGGCGGCGGCGAGGTTCCGCGGTCGCTCTACGTGCCCTCGTCCTCGGCCTATTCGACCGAGCAGCTCTATTGGGACGACTTCAAGAGCGACGTGGCGGCCGTGTTCGGCCAACTGGCCTACGACTTCGCGCCCGGTCTCGAAGGCTCGCTGGCCCTGCGCTACGACCGCGAGGAGCGCAAGGTCCACAATCTGGTGCCGACCGCCGCGCGCACCAAGTACATCGACTTCGACGGCCCGGCCTATACCGGCGGCGCGGCCCTGAACCCCGGCCTCGACACGACGATCAATCCCGGCGGCATCAAGGACCAGAAGAAGACCTACGACCAGCTCCAGCCCAAGATCGCCCTGCGCTGGAAGGCCAGTGACGACTGGACGCTCTATGGCGACTGGGGCGTCGGCTTCAAGTCGGGCGGCTTCAACAGCCAGGGCAGCGCCGCGACGGTGAACCTGTTCATCAACCCGGTGCGCACGGCGGCCGGCTACAAGCCGGTGACCATCCGCGACGACTTCGACAAGGAAGTCTCCAAGAGCTTCGAGATCGGGGCCAAGGGCCGGATGTTCGACGGCCGCCTGACCGTGGACGCCGCCGCCTACCAGACCGACGTCGACGACATGCAGTTCTTCGAGTTCTTCGTCGGCCCGTTCGGCCTGCTGCGCGTGGTGTCGAACATCGACGAGGTGCGGATCAAGGGCGCGGAGCTGGGCCTGCGCTACAAGGCCAGCCCGAACCTGATCCTGGAGGCCTCGGGCGCCTATACCGACAGCGAGATTCGGAAGAACAGCGTGCGGCCCGACACGGTGGGCAACGAGTCGCCCTACACGCCGCGCTACACCTGGAATCTGGCGGCCGACTACACCCACCCGCTGCCGCAGAACCTGTCGCTGCACCTGCGGGCCGACGTGCGCGGCACGGGGCCGACCTGGTTCCACGTCGTGCAGGACCAGGACAATCCCACCGTCTTCGAGCTGAGCTACGGGGCGCTGGGCCGGGCCAACTACGCCAAATCCCGCCGCGACGCCTACACCACCCTGGACCTGCGGGCCGGGGTCGAGGCCGACGCCTGGAGCCTGACCGCCTTCGGCAAGAACGTGCTCGACGAGGACTACGCCGCCGAGGTGATCCCGGCGCCGGAGTTCGGCGGCAGCTTCGTCTCGCCCGCCGCCGGCGCGACCTGGGGCGTGGAGCTCGCCGTGAAGTTCTGACGGTTCGACGGGCGGCGCCCGCACAGCGGTGAAACCCCTCCCCCGATCCGGCGCGCACCGCCCGATCGGGGGAATGTCGCCCGAATAGGCGTCGCGCCGTCGCCCTGGGGGGAGTTGGCGCGCCAGCAAAGAGGCTGACGATGGCTTACCGATTGGGCGTGGACGTAGGCGGGACCTTCACCGACCTGCTGTTGCTGAACGAGGCGACGGGCGATTTCTGGCGGCACAAGACGCCGTCGACCCCACATGACAGCTCGGTCGGCGTGATGACCGGCGTCAACGCGGTCTGCGAAAAGGCCGGGGTCAAGCCGTCGGACGTCGACGTCTTCCTGCACGGCACCACCGTGGCCACCAACGCCGTGCTCGAGGGCAAGGGCGCCCGGGTCGGCCTGGTGACCACCGAAGGCTACCACCAGGTGATGCAGATCGCCCGCTCGCTGGTGCCGGGGGGCCTCGCCGCCTGGATCATCTGGCCCAAGCCCGAGCCGCTGGCCAAGCTGGAAGACACGGTCGAGATCAAGGGCCGCATCGACGCGGCCGGCAAGGAGATCCGCCCGCTCGACGAGGCCGACGCCCGCGCCCAGCTGACCAAGCTGAAGGCGCAAGGCGTCGAGGCGGTGACCATCGCCCTGATGAACGCCTACCTCAACGGCTCGCACGAGCGCCGCGTGGCCGAGCTGGCCGCCGAGATCCTGCCGGGCGTGCTGGTCTCGCTGTCGCACGAGGTCCTGCCCGAGATGCAGGAATACGAGCGCACCCTGACCACCGTCGCCAACGCCTCGGTCCGTCCGGTCGTCTCCAAGTACGTCAAGAACCTGCGCGACAAGCTGCGCGGCCTGGACATGCAGGGCCGCATCGCCCTGCTGCGTTCGGACGGCGGCCTGATGTCGTCGGAAAAGTCCGAAGAGCACCCCGTCAGCCTGCTGATGTCCGGCCCCGCCGGCGGCGTCACCGGCGCCCTGTGGGTGGCGCGTAACTCGGGCCTGAAGAACATTCTCACGCTCGACGTCGGCGGCACCTCGACCGACGTGGCCCTGATCGAAAACGGCGAGCCGCGCCGCGTGCGCACCACCGACGTCGGCCACCTCACCGTCCGCGCCTCGTCGCTGGACGTGAAGACGGTCGGCGCCGGCGGCGGCTCGATCGCCAAGGTGCCGGAACTGACCCGCGCCCTGCGCGTCGGCCCCGAGTCGGCCGGCGCCGCGCCGGGTCCGGCCGCCTACGGCAAGGGCGGCACGGCTCCCACCGTCACCGACGCCAACGTCGTGCTCGGCTATCTGCCGGAAGACCTGCTGGGCGGGGCCTTCAAGCTCGACCGCGAAGCGGCCCGCACGGCGGTGCAGACCATCGCCGACGCCCTGGGCATCGACCTCTATGAAGCCGCCCGCGGCATCATCGACATCGTCAACGAGAACATGTTCGGCGCGCTGCGCATGATCTCGGTGCAGCAGGGCTACGACCCGCGCGACTTCGCCCTGATGGGCTTCGGCGGCGCCGGTCCGCTGCACGTCAACGCCGTGGCCAAGCTGATGGGCTCGTGGCCGGCTGTGTCGCCGGTCTCGCCGGGCGTGCTCTGCGCCCTGGGCGACGCCACGACCCGGATGCGCACCGAAACCGCCCGCTCCTATTCCAAGCGGATTTCGGCGGCGACCGAGACCGAGGTGCTGTCGTTCTTCAACGAGATGGACGCGCAGATCCGCGCCACCCTGAAGGCCGACGGCGTCGCCGACGCCGAGATCGAGACCAGCTTCGAGATCGACATCCGCTATCACGGCCAGGCCTTCGAAGTGCCGATGGTCGTGACCCTGGACATGCTGAACGCCGGCGGCCTGGCCCGTCTGGCGGCCGCCTTCGACGAAGAGCACCGCCGCCTGTTCACGTTCAACATGGACGCCGAGCATGAGTTCGTGAACCTGCGCGCCGTGGCCGTGGGCAAGGTCCAGGAAATCCCGACCCTCGAGATCGAAAAGGGCGACGGCGATCCCTCGCGCGCCAAGATCCGCGACCACGAGGTCTGGGCCGACGGCGGCATGAAGCCGGCCGCCATCTACGACCGCTCCAAGCTCCGCGCCGGCGACCGCATTCCGGGTCCGGCGATCATCACCGAGATGGATTCGACCACCCTGGTGCTGCCCGACTGCGAAGCCGTCGTCGACGTCTACGGCGTCATCCTGATCAACCCTGCCAAGGAATCCTGAGCCATGCCCGCGCGCATCCTGGAAACCAATTCCACGCCCTTCGGCAAGGTCGCCGTCGATCCGGTGACGCTCGACATCATCGAGAACGCCCTGCGCAACGCCCGCGTCGAGATGGACGCCACCCTGTTCCGCACCGCGCTGTCGCCCGGCATCCGCGAACAGGGCGACGCCTTCCCGCTGATCGCCGACCGCGACGGCCGCATGGTGGTGGGCCAGTTCGGCTCGTTCATCGACGGCTTCCTCAAGGGCTATGACGGCGAGATCGAGGAAGGCGACATCATCCTCGTCAACGACCCCTATTCGGTCGAAGGCGCAATCAGCCACACCTCGGACCAGCTGTGCATCGCGCCGATCTTCCGCGACGGCCGGCTGATCGCCTGGTCGGCGATGTTCGGCCACATGACCGATGTCGGCGGCAAGGTGCCCGGCTCGCTGCCCACCGACGCCAACTCGATCTTCGAGGAAGGCTTCCGCCTGCCGCCGGTGAAGCTGTATCGCAAGGGCGAGCTGCAGAGCGACATCGTCCGCATCGCCGCCCACCAGTCGCGCATGCCCGAGTGGTTCAAGGCCGACCTGCACGCCATCGTCGCTTCATGCCGCGTGGCCGGCCGCCGGGTGGTCGAGATCTGCGAACGCTTCGGCGACGACGTCTTCAACTCGGCCCTGACCGAGCTTCTGGCCCGCAACCATCGCGCCATGGCCCACCTGATCTCGACCGCGATCGGCGAACAGCCGGTGTCGTTCGAGGACTACATCTGCGACGACGGCAAGGGCGCTGGTCCGTTCAAGATCAAGTGCACCATGTGGCGCGAAGGCGGCAAGGTGGTGCTCGACTTCGACGGCACCGATCCGCAGTCGGAAAGCTCGATCAACTTCCTGCTGAACGAGAACATGTTCAAGATGTTCTTCGGCATCTACATGATCATGGTCTTCGACCCGCAGATCCTGTTCAACGACGGCTTCTACGACCTCGTCGACGTGCGGATCCCGGAAGGCAGCCTGCTGAAGCCGAAGTTCCCGGCCGCCCTGTCCTGCCGCACCCACGCCCTGGGCCGCATCTTCGACGTGCTGGGCGCGCTGCTCGGCCAGAAGACCCCGGAATTCCTGTGCGCCGCCGGCTTCTCGAGCTCGCCGCACCTGATGTTCTCGGGCTTCGACGGCAAGGGCGAGTGGTTCCAGCTGTTCCAGATCGGCTTCGGCGGCATTCCGGGCCGTCCGTTCGGCGACGGCGCCGACGGTCACTCGCTGTGGCCGGGCTTCACCAACGTTCCGAACGAGTTCCTGGAACGCTACTTCCCGATGATAATCGAGCGCTACGAGAGCGTGGCCGACAGCGGCGGCGCCGGGCGCTTCCGGGGCGGCAACGGCATCCACATGACCTACAAGTTCACGGAAGCCGGCACGATCGCCATCCACGACGACCGCTGGTTCGTGCCGCCGTGGGGCGTCAATGGCGGCGCGCCTGGCGCCCGCTCGTGGAAGCGCCTGGACAAGGCCAATGGCGAGAGCATCGCCCTGCCCTCCAAGTGCGACGGCGTCCAGGTCGACAAAGGCGACCTGCTGCACTTCGTCACCTGGGGCGGCGGCGGCTGGGGCGACCCGCTGGAGCGCGAGGTCGAGCTGGTCGAGCTGGAGGTCGCGCGCGGCCTGGTCAGCGCCGAGGGCGCCAAGCGCTTCGGCGTGGTGCTGGACGCCGCCGGCAAGGTCGATGCGGCGGCGACCGACGCCCTGCGGGCCAAGATCCGCGCCGAACGCGGCCCGCTGGAGGTGTTCGATCGCGGCCCGTCGCTCGACGAGCTGCGCGCCAACTGCCTGGCCGACACCGGCCTGCCCGCGCCGCGTCCGCCCGTGTGGCGCAACGCGCCGCTGGCCCTGGCGGCGGAGTAGGTCGTAAGCGTCATGACGGTTGAAAACACCGGTCCCCTCAAGGGCCTGCGCGTCGTCGAGATGGGCCAGCTGATCGCTGGTCCATTCTGCGGCCAGTTGCTGGGCGACATGGGCGCGGACGTCATCAAGATCGAGCCGCCCGGCAAGGGCGACCCGATGCGCGACTGGGGCCGCGGCGACTATCCGCTGTGGTGGGAGGTCGTGGCCCGCAACAAGCGCACGGTCTCGGCCAACCTCCGCGTGCCGGAAGGCCAGGCCCTGGCCCGCAAGCTGATCGCCACGGCCGACATCCTGATCGAGAACTTCCGGCCGGGCACGCTGGAGGGCTGGGGCCTGAGCCCCGAAGTCCTGCACGCCGAGAACCCGGGCCTGATCATCGTGCGGGTGTCGGGCTACGGCCAGACCGGTCCCTATGCCGACCGGGCCGGCTTTGGCGGCATCGGCGAGGCCATGGGCGGCTGGCGCCACATCGTCGGCGACCCCGACCGCGCGCCCTCGCGCATGGGCATCTCGATCGGCGACGCCCTGGCGGCGACCTACGGCTGCCTCGGCGCCCTGGCGGCCCTGCGCCACCGCGACGCCACCGGCCAGGGCCAGGTGGTCGACAGCTCGCTCTACGAGGCGGTGCTGCAGGTCATGGAAAGCCTGGTCCCCGACTACAAGGTCATGGGCTACATCCGCGAGCGCTCGGGCTCGGTGCTGCCCGGCATCGCCCCGTCGAACGTCTATCACTGCAAGGACGGCGACTACCTGATCGCCGCCAACCAGGACACGGTGTTCGGTCGCCTGTGCAAGGCCATGGGCCAGCCCGAGCTCGCCCAGCACCCGGACTACGTCAACCACGTCAACCGGGGCCGCAACATGAAGGCGCTGGACGCCCTCATCGAGGAATGGACCAAGACCCTCACGGTCGACGAGGTCGAGGCCAAGATGATCGAGGCCGGCGTGCCGGCCGGGAAGATCTATCGCGCGCCCGAGATGCTGGCCGACCCGCACTTCGCGGCCCGGGAGTCGATCGTCACGCTCGACCACCCGCGCTGGGGCGAGCTGCCGATGCAGAACGTCATGCCCAAGCTGTCCAAGACCCCCGGCGTCGTCCGCGCCATCGCCTCGCAGGCGGTGGGCCAGGACAACGGCGCGGTCTGGGGCGAACTAGGGATCTCGGAAAGCGAGCTGAAGGCGTTCGCCGAGCAGGGGGTGGTCTAGGACCTCCCCCATCCTCCACAGTGGATATCGAGAGTCAGCTTGGATCCCCGCCTTCGCGGGGATGCACGGAGTAGAAATGGCTGAAGACCTGGACGCGGACTACCATAAGGCCGGCTTCGGCGGCCGCCTGGCCTTCGGCAAGAGCCCTGCCCTGCTGATCATCGACGTGGTCGACGCCTATCTGCTGCCGGACTCGCCGCTCTATGCCGGCGTCGAGGCGGCCCTGGCCAGCAACGCCCGGCTGCTGCAGGCGGCGCGCAAGGCCGGCATCCCGGTGATCCTGACCAACGTCGTCTATCAGGCCGGCGTCGGCGGCCGCGACGGCGGGGTGTTCTATCGCAAGGTGCCGGCGCTGAAGGCCTTCCAGGAAGGCTCGCCGCTGGGCGCCTTTCCCAAGGAGATCACCCCGATCGAGGGCGAGATCGTGCTGTCCAAGCAGTACGCCTCGGCCTTCTTCGGCACGCCGCTGGCCTCGACCCTGCGGGCCATGGGTGTCGACACGGTGATCATGGGCGGCTTCTCGACCAGCGGCTGCGTGCGGGCCAGCGCGCTCGACGCGCTCCAGCACGGCTTCATCCCGTTCGTGGTGCGTGAAGCCTCCGGCGACCGCGACGAGCGCGTGCAGGAAGCCAACCTCTTCGACCTGCAGGCCAAGTACGCCGAGGTGGTGTCGGAAGCCGACGCGCTGGAGCTGATCGCCGGCGCGACAGGTTAGGCTCGGGTCGGCAGTCTTCGGCCCGCAGCCTCCCCAAAATCCGTAAAACCCCCGCTTTCGCGGGGATGCACGGTGGAAATATCGATCGAGTCTAGCGCCAGAGCGCCGCCAGCTCGGCGTAACCGGCCTCGCCGCCGCAGGTCTGCACCGCCTTGGCCGAACGGTCGCCCGCGGCCAGGGCCTTGGCGCAGGCGCGGTTGGCGGCGACCTGCGGCTCCACGATGTCGTAGCGCGGCGAGGTTTCCGGGGCGAAATTGCCGCCCGGCGGGTCCAGCGGGCCGCGCTCGAAGACCGGCAAGCGCCCGCGCGAAGCGGTCGCCGCCTTGCGCAGACGCTCGGCCTCGGCCGGATTTCGCTCGACGCCCCGGCCGGTCTCGTAGAGCAGCGCCAGAGCCAGCTGGACCTTGGCGCTGGGACCCACGGAGCGCTCACGGAGCTCCTGGGGCGAGGTGGTCAGGGCCAGCTTCAGCGGCTCCAGTTCGGCGCGCCGGTCCTCGGGGACCGTCGCACAGGCCGTCATCAGCAGCGCCGTTCCGATCAGGGACGCGATGGACATGACCGTCTTCGACAAAGCTTTCCTCCCCTTTTTCTAAATTGATGCGGCTCAGCGCCGCCAACGGGCCGCCAGCTCGGCGTAGTTCTCCTCGCCCCCGCATGCCCCGACCGCTTCGGGCGAGCGATCGTCCTGGGCCAGGGCCTGGGAGCAGGCGAGGTTGATGGTCGCCTGGAACGGCGCAACGTCGTAGCGCGGCACGAAGATCATCGAGACCCGTCCGGGCTTGCCGTTCAAGCCGGCGATATAGGTGGTGATCGGCATGGACCCGCGCGACGCCGTGGCCGCCTTGCGCAGGCGATAGGCCTCGATGGGGTCGCGCTCGACGCCGCCCTGGCCGTATTGGTAGAGCAGCGACAGGCTCAGCTGGGCCGAGGCGTCGTTCCGATCGGCCCGCGCGCGCAGTTCCTCCGGCGAGGTCGTCAGCGCCGTCTGCAAGGGACCAAGGCTGGCCAGCCGCGCCTGTTGCGAGCTGGCGCAGGCTCCCAAAGCGGCCATGGCGAGGACAAGGACGGCCGTCCGCGCGATCCCGTTCGACAAGGTAGCCTCCGCACGCCAGAACAACTCTTGAGTGCAACACTACCCCAGAACGCGCGTGGCGCAACCGCGCGTCAGGCCTTGGCCGGCTCCACGCCATAGGCGCGCATGAAGACGTCGACGGCGGCGTCGACCGTCTCGTCGACCAGCGACGGGGGAAGCTCCTTCAGCACGCCTTCCAGCAGGCGATAGAACGGCCCGGCCTCGCACAGGGCCTGGAAATGCATGGCTGCCCGCCAGGGATCGACCCGCCGCATCTTGCCCTGGTCCATGAACCACTCGAAGCGGGCCGTCATCCTGGTCCAACCGCGCTTGGGCCCGTTCTCGAAGAACAGCTTGCCGAGGTTGGAGCGCGCGCCCTCGGCGATGATCATCCGCCGGAAAGCCATGACCTCCTCGCTGGCGATGAACGTCAGGAAGGCGCGGCCGAAGCGGTTCAGGGCCGGGCGCAGCTCGTCCTCGGTCTCGAAGGTGGCGAACACCGGATCGATGATCTTGGTCCCCTTCTCCAGCATGGTGGCGACGAAGAGGTCGTCCTTCGAAGCGAAGTAGCTGTAGAGCGTCTGCTTCGAGCCGCCGGCCCGGGCCGACACCTCGGCCATGCTGGCGCCCAGGAACCCACGCTCCAGGAACACCGCCTTGGCGGCTTCCAGGATGCACTTCCGCTTCTCCTCGGTCTTGACGCGCACGCGCTCTCCTCTCCCCCCGATCGACCCAGACTACGCGGCCCAGGCGTTTTCTGGACCAGACTGTACACTTTTCGCTTGACGCCGTCACGTCAAGTTATATTTAGACCGTCCTGTACGGTTTGATATCGAGCAATTCGATGGCCCACTTGTCCCTCCCCCTGAAAACTACCCTCGCGGCCCTGCTCGCGACCTCGGCTCTCGCAGGATGCGCCGCGGTCCCGACCCTGCCGCCCGCCCAGGCGATCAAGGCTCCTGACGCCTACGCGTCGCAGCAAAGCCTCGCGGCCCCCGCCGCCGACTGGCCGACCGACCGCTGGTGGGCCGCCTATGGCGACGCCCAGCTCGACGCCCTGATCGAAGAGGCCCTGGCCGGTTCGCCCGACCTGGCCGCCGCCCAGGCCCGTGTCGCCAAGGCCGAGGCCCTCGCCGGCCAGGCCCGCTCGGCCACGCTGCCCAGCCTGTCGGCCAACGCCAACTACGCCTCGGTCAAGCAGAGTTACCACAACGGCTTCCCGGCCGCGTATGTGCCCAAGGGCTACAACGACAGCGGCCGCGCGACGCTGGACTTCGCCTGGGAGCTCGACTTCTTCGGCAAGAACCGCGCGGCTCTCGCCGCCGCCACCTCGCAGGCCAAGGCCGCGCAGGCGGAAGCCGCCGAGACGCGCCTCGTCTTGTCGACCAATGTCGCCGCCGCCTATGCCGACCTCGCCCAGCTGTTCGCCGACCGCGACGCGGCGGCCGACGCGGTGAAGACCCGCGAGCAGACGGCGCAACTGACCGCCGACCGCGCCGCCAACGGCCTTGAAAACCAGGGCTCGGCCGAGCAGTCGAAAGCGGCGCTGGCCTCGGCCCGCGCCCAGCTGGCCGCCTCGGACGAAGCCGTCGGCCTGACCCGCAACCGCCTGGCCGTCCTGCTCGGCGCCGGTCCCGACCGGGGCCTGTCGCTGGAGCGTCCGAAGGTCGGCGCGCTGAAAGCCTTCGGCCTGCCGCAGAACCTGTCGGCCGACCTGATCGGCCGCCGCCCGGACGTCGTCGCCGCCCGCCTGCGGGCCGAAGCCGCCGCCCAGAGCGTCAAGAAGGCCAAGGCCGAGTTCTACCCCAATGTCGACCTCTCGGCCTATTTCGGCCAGCAGTCGCTGGGCCTGGACATGTTGACCAACAGCGGCTCGCGCATCGGCTCGTTCGGTCCGGCTATCCGCCTGCCGATCTTCCAGGGCGGCGCCCTGCGGGCCGGCTATCGCGGGGCCGCGGCCGACTACGACGCCGCCGTCGCCAGCTACAACGGGACCCTGTCGCAGGCCCTGAAGGACGTCGCCGACGCCGCCGTCAGCGCCCGCGCCCTCGACGCTCGCCTGGGTGAAAGCCGCAAGGCCGTCGAAGCCTCGTCGGCCGCCCACGACATCGCCCTGCAGCGCTATCGCGGGGGCCTCGCCACCTACCTCGACGTCCTCACCGCCGAGGACGCCCTGATCGCCAACCAGCGGACCCTCGCCGACCTCGAGACCCGCGCCTTCACCCTCGACGTGGCGCTCGTGCGCGCCCTCGGCGGCGGCTACCGCGCCGCCTGACCCGTTTCCCGGAGCATCTCCCAATGTTCGATTCCGAAGCCTCCGCTGAAGTCCAAGCCGCCGCCTCCAAGAAGGCCGCGACCGCCAAGCGCAAGAAGCTGTTCGCCGGCCTCGCCGCCGTCATCGTCGTCGCCGGCGCCGGCTATGGCGCCTACTACGCCCTGGTCGGCTCGCACCATGTCGAGACCGACAACGCCTATGTCGGCGCCGACATCGCCCAGGTGACCCCGCTGGTCGGCGGTCCGGTGCGCAGCGTCGCCGTCCACGAGACCCAGGTGGTCAAGCAGGGCGACGTGCTGGTCACCCTCGACGACAGCGACGCCCGCATCACCCTGGCCTCGGCCCAGGCCGATCTTTCCCGCGCCGAGCGCCGGGTGCGCGGCTATCTGGCCACCGACCAGAGCCTGGCCGCCCAGATCGCCGCCCGCGACGCCGACCAGACCCGCGCCGCCGCCAACCTGACCTCGGCCCAGGCCGACCTCGAGCGCGCCCGCGTCGATCTCGACCGCCGCAAGGCCCTGGCCGCCACCGGCGCCGTCTCGGGCGACGAACTGACCCGCGCCCAGAACGCCTATGCCAACGCCCAGGCCGCCTTCGCCTCGGCCAAGGCCTCGCAGGTCCAGGCCCAGGCCAACCGCGCCGCCGCCGCCGGTTCGCTGGCCGCCAACGCCGTGCTGACCGCCGGCGCCAGCGTCGACGCCAATCCGGAAGTCGCCGCCGCCCGCGCCAAGGTCGAGCAGGCCCAATTGGACCTGTCGCGCACCGTCATCCGCGCGCCGATCGACGGCGTCGTGGCCAAGCGCAACGTCCAGATCGGCCAGCGCGTCGCCGCCGGTTCGCCGGTGATGCAGGTCGTGCCGATCGGCGCGGCCTATGTCGACGCCAACTTCAAGGAAGGCCAGCTGCGCAAGGTCAAGATCGGCCAGCCGGTCGAGCTGGAAGCCGACCTCTACGGCGGCTCGGTGAAGTACCACGGCAAGGTCGCCGGCCTGTCTGGCGGCACCGGCGCGGCCTTCGCCCTGATCCCGGCCCAGAACGCCACCGGCAACTGGATCAAGGTCGTGCAGCGCCTGCCCGTCCGCGTCGCCATCGACCCGGCCGACCTTAAGGCTCACCCGCTGCGCGTGGGCCTGTCGATGAAGGCCACGATCGACACCCGCGGCTGATCCGCACCTAGTCTTTCCGAGCAAGGACAGCCGTCATGGCCAACGCTCAAGCCGCCCCCGCACGGGCGGCCTCCGAACCCGCGCCGCTCAGCGGGCCGGCGATGATCTTCGCCGGCCTGATCCTGGCCGCCGCCAACTTCCTGGTGGTGCTCGACACCACCATCGCCAACGTCTCGGTGTCGAACATCGCCGGCGCCCTGGGCGTCTCGCCGAGCCAGGGCACCTGGGTCATCACCTCCTACGCCGTGGCCGAGGCCGTGGTCGTGCCGCTGACCGGCTGGCTGTCGGCCCGCTTCGGCGCGGTCAGGGTGTTCGTCTTCGGCATGATCGGGTTCGGGATCTTCTCGTTCCTCTGCGGTCTTGCGCCGTCGCTGGGCTTCCTCGTCCTGTTCCGCATCCTGCAGGGCGCCTGCGGCGGTCCGCTGATGCCGCTGTCCCAGACCCTGCTGCTGCGCGTCTTCCCCAAGAAGCACGCGGCCGCGGCCACGGGCCTGTGGGCCATGACCACCCTGGTCGCCCCGATCCTCGGGCCGATCCTGGGCGGCGCGCTGTGCGACAGTGTCGGCTGGGCCTTCATCTTCTGGATCAACGTGCCGATCGCCATCGCCTGTTCCTGGTTCGCCTGGAACCTGCTGAAGGCCCACGAGACGCCTCTCGCCAAGGCGAAGGTCGACCTGGTGGGCCTGGGCCTGCTGGTCGTCTGGGTCGGCTCGCTGCAGATCATGCTGGACCTGGGCAAGGAGCACGACTGGTTCTCCTCGCCGCTGATCATCGGCCTGGCGCTGGTCGCCGCCGTCGGCTTCGTCGCCTTCCTGATCTGGGAGCTGACCGAGCAGAACCCGATCGTCGACCTGCGGGTCTTCCGCCACCGCGGCTACACCGCGGCGGTCATAACCCTCAGCGTCGCCTTCGGGGCCTTCTTCGGCATCAATGTGCTGAACCCGCTCTGGCTGCAGCAGAACATGGGCTACACGGCCACCTGGGCCGGCTACGTCTCGGCCCTGCTCGGTGTCACCGCCGTCATGGTCGCGCCGCTGGCGGCCGGCATGTCGGCCAAGTTCGACGCCCGAAAGCTGGTGTTCCTGGGCCTGATTTGGATGGCCTTCATGACCTTCTTCCGGGCGCAGTCCAACCAGCAGATGGGCTATTTCGACATCGCCCACTGGCTGCTGTTCCAGGGCTTCGGCATGCCGTTCTTCTTCGTC
The DNA here is from genome assembly GCF_057586355.1 of Caulobacter sp. SRI_008. Taxonomy (NCBI): domain Bacteria; kingdom Pseudomonadati; phylum Pseudomonadota; class Alphaproteobacteria; order Caulobacterales; family Caulobacteraceae; genus Caulobacter; species Caulobacter sp. SRI_008. The sequence continues at coordinate 79,342 of NZ_JBYCZS010000017.1, read as the reverse complement.
CCCGTGACCGCCCTGGCCCTGGCCAGCGTCCGGGTCGAGGAGACCGCCAGCGCCGCCGGCCTGATGAACTTCTGCCGCACGCTGTCGGGCGCCTTCGCCACCTCGGTGGTGACCACGGTCTGGGCCGACGGCGCCAGCCGCAACCACAACGAACTGTCGGGCGTGCTCAACGGCGCGCAATCGACGATGGACCAGTTGCAGGGCGTGGGGCTCACGCCCGAACAGGCGCGCGGCACGCTGGACAACATGGTCCAGAGCCAGGGCGTCATGCTGGCCACCAACCAGGTGTTCATGGCCATGGCCGTCCTGTTCGTGGTCGCCGCCCTGATCGTCTGGCTGGCCCCCAAGCCGACGCGGGTCGCCGACACCTCGGCCGTGCACTAGAGCAAGTTGGGGAGCGGCGAAGGTCGCTCCCCTCTCCTCTTTGAGTCCCTCTCTCTTAGAGAGAGGGGTTCGGTGTCAGCTTCCCCTACCGCGCCACAGCCCCCTTCACCACCGCCGCGAACCTCTCCGCCGGGCAGTCGTAACCCGCCCCCGCCTGGCTGCAGCCCGGCACGAAGATCGGCGAGGCTTCCGGCGGAGCCGCCAGCGTCAGGGCCTTCTTCCCGCGCAGTTGCGACAGGCTCTGCACCGCGTAGCGCACGCGGATCACCCGCACGCCGTCGGCGCGCTTCCAGCGTTCGAACACCAGGTTGCCGCCCGGCGCGATCTGGTTGGGCTGATAGCCCGGCGCGGCCCATTCCAGGCCGAGCAGCCCGCCCAGCATGGCCAGGGTGCCGTCGTGACCGACGATCACCACCATCTTGGAATTGGTCTCGCCGATCGCGTCCTTGCCGGGCTTGGTCTCCAGCGTGGCGAGAATGCGCGAGGCCAGATGGCCGGCGCCCGTCCGCGCCACTTCGTGCGAACGCAGGCGCAGGTCGAACTCGGCCTGGTGCAGCGGGAAGACCCGCAGCAGCGAGGCATCATTCAGGCCCTTCCAGCCCAGGCTCGCGAAGTCCTGGCCGTCGGCCCAGGCCATCAGCAGGCTCTCGGTGACGCCGGAGGCGAAGGCTTCCGGACCGGCGATGCCCACCGTCTCGTCGGCGTCGTCGAGGAAGGCCGGGGCCTCGTCATAGACGCGGCGCTTGCCGGCGGCCTTCGGGCACGGGGCGGCGTCGCACTGCATCAGCAGCTCGTCGAGGCTGGCGATGGCGTCGGCGTGGCTGGCGCTCCAGGCAGCGAGGCTGCCCCCCACCCGGCCGGCGACGGACGCCCGCGCCAGGGCCAGATCCGGCTTGGCGACGCCGGCCTTCACCGGCTCGAACATCGGATCGATCTTGCCCTCGCCCACCGTGTGGACATCGACGGCGCAGCCGGGCGACAGCCCCTCGCCCAGGGCCTTGGCCGTGGCGATCGTGCGCTGAGTGACATTGGCCCAGTAATAGACCGCGCCGCAGTCGGCGCCGGCCAGCAGGCCCTGCTTGGCGTAGAGCGAGTGATAGTAGGTCCCGAACAGGGTCGAGAGCGCGCCGCCGTTGGCCGTCAGGTGGCCCGGCGGCACGCCGAAGCGCGGCCAGGGCTTGGCGGTGGCCGTCTCCAGCCGCTCTGGGCTCGACATCGCCGCCCGCACGCCGTGGCGGCTGAGGATCACCACCTTCTCCAGGGTGTCGCCGGCCTGCTGGGCGGCGGCGGGCGCGGCGACCGAAACGGTCAGCGCGGCGGCGAAGAGGCGGGCAAGCAGACGCATCGGAACTCCCAGAACGAAAAAACGGCCCGCACAACGGAATCGCGCGGGCCAGTCAAGGGGATCGGAACGGAGGAGCGCAAGGGGCGTCCCCTCCGGAAAGTCGGGATCGCCGCCCCGGCCGCCAGGAAAAGCGGCCGGGGCGCGACAGAACTCCGTGAACGGAGCAACCAGCCTTAGAACTTGGCGCGCAGGCCGAAGCTGACGGTGCGGCCGTACTTGGTGTAGCCGCCGAACCAGCCGCCCTTCACGAACTGCCACTGGGTCGCGTCGGTCAGGTTCTGGCCTTCCACCGCCGCGGTGATCTGCGGGGTGATCTTGTAGCTGATGCTGGCGTCCAGCGAGCCGAAGGCCGCGTCGTTGAGGGCCGACAGGCCCGCCCCGCCCACGTCCTGCAGCACATCGTCCACCCAGCTGTAGCTGGCCCGGGCCGCGATGCGGTCCTTCTCGTAGAAGCCGGTCAGGTTGAAGCTGTTCTTGGCGACGTTGACCATCTGGTCCTTCAGCGTCGCCGAGTAGGTCGCCTCGGTGTCGGTGTAGGTGTAGTTGGCCAGGAAGCCGAGGCCGTCGAACGGCGCGGGCAGGCTCTTGAACAGGTGCTGGTAGGCCAGCTCCACGCCCTTGATGGTCGCCTGGCCGCCGTTGGTCGGCGAGGTCAGCTGATACGTCTGGCCGTCGACCACGATGTTGGTCTTCTGGCTGTAAACGAAGGTGGTGATGTCCTTGTAGAAGGCGCCGGCGATCAGGGCGCTGCCGGGGGCGAAGTACCATTCCAGCGTGGCGTCGTACTGCCAGGCCTCGAAGGGCTTCAGCTCCGGATTGCCGCCCACCGCCGTCAGCACCGTGCCCGAGGAGTTCAGCGTCAGACGCGGGGCCAGATCGGCCAGCGACGGACGGGTGATCACCTTGGCCACCGCGACGCGGGCCTGGAGGGTGTCGGTGATGTCGAGGGCGAAGTTGGCCGTCGGCAGCACGTCGGTGTAGCTCTTCTCGTAGCGCACCGGCACGGCGGTCGTGCCGTTGTCGGCGTGACCGGCCGAGACCTGCTTGGTGTTGGCCACGCGCACGCCCAACTCGCCGCGCAGCGGCAGGTTGGCGATCCTGGTGTCCAGATCGGTCAGGGCGTAGCCGGCCAGGATCTCTTCCGACACGAAGTAGGAGTTGCGCTTGTCGGCGCGGGCGGTGCCCAGCTGGCTCTTGTCGGCCAGGGCCCAGAACTTCTCGGGATTGGGCATCACCCAGGTGCGCGGCAAGGCGCCGCCCACGCCGCCGAGGAAATCGCTGACCGGGAAGGCCTCGAAGTAGCTGGCGTCGAAGTATTTGCCCGCCAGGTTGGTCGTGTAGTTGATGTCGGCGCGATTATAGGTGCGCTCGCGTTCGCGGAACTTCACGCCGAAGGCGATGCGGTTGAACGGCCCCCATTCGACCGGCCGCTCGGCGTCGGCCTGCAGGGCCTTTTCCAGGTCCAGCGAGTCGTTGACGCGGTACTCGATGCGGCGGAACGGCAGCAGCGAGGGGTTGGACAGGTTGGTCGTCGCCAGGGTGACGCTCGGCAGCTCCTCGTCGTCGGCCTTGGTCATGTTGAAGGTCGTCTGACCGATCGAGCCCAGCAGGCGCGTGCGGGTGATCGGCTTGGAGGTCTCCGAATAGGCGCGGGCGTAGGCCGCGTCGCCCGAGAAGGTCCATTCGCCGATCCGCTGCTTGCCGTTGACCGCCAGCATCAGGTTGTCGTGCGCCAGGTCGCTGACCTCGCGGCCGATCTGGCTGGTCGAGGTGACCGTGCCGCCCACCAGGGCGCCGTCGCGCACCACCGCCGAACCGGCGACCAGGGTCGAGACCGTCTGGTCGACCGAATAGGTCAGCTCGTCATAGTGGTCGTCGAGGTGGGTGTAGCTGGCGTCGAAGGTGATCTCGGTGGCGTCGGTCGGCCGGTACTGGGCCGAGAACACCAGGCCCTTGCGCTCGCGGTCCTCGCGCTCGAGGGTCGGGCGGATGGCGGTCGGATAGAGGCTGATCCCCTGCGCCGCCAGGCTCTTGCCCAGGGTCGTGGAGGTGTCGACATAGCTCCAGCCCACGCCGGTGACGCGGTCCTGGCGCAGGGTGCGCTGGTCGTAGACCAGGGCCAGCAGCGCGCCGAAGCTCTTGTCGTCATTGACCCAGCTGATCAGGCCCGAGGCGCGCGGGTCGGTCTTGCCGGCCAGCTCCGGATGGCTGGCCGTCACCGAGGCGGCCATGGTGTTCTTGCCCAGGGTCAGGGGGCGAAAGGTCTTGATGTCGACCACGCCGCCGATCGCGCCCTCGTCCAGCGAGGCCAGCGGGGTCTTGCCGACCTCGACGCCGGCCACCAGCTCGGACGGCAGGGTGTCGAAGCGGAACTGGCGGCCGCTCTGGCCGCTGTCGCGCATGTTCTCGTTCACCGCGGCGCTGCGGCCGTTCAGGGTGACGATCTGGAAGTTGGGACCCAGACCCCGGACACGGACGAACAGGCCCTCGCCGCGGTCGCGGGTGATGGCGACGCCCGGCACCCGTTGCAGGGCTTCGGCGATGTTGTTGGACGGGAACTTGCCGATGTCCTCGGCCGAGATGGCGTCGACGACGTTGGCGGCCTTGCGCTTGTCGGCCAGCGCCCGGGCCAGCGAGCTGGCGAAGCCGCCGGTGACGACGACCTCCTCGACGGTGGCGGGCTCCTCGGCGACCTGCTCGGCGGCGGCCGGAGCCGACGCGGCCTCGGCGCGGGCGACCGGGGTCGGAGCGGTCGAGATCTTCTGGGCCGCCGGACGCAGCACCGCCGCGCCGCCGTTGCGAACATAGGTCAGGCCGGTGCCGCGCAGCAGTTGGGCTAGGCCGCTCTCGGCGTCGACCTCGCCGCGCACGCCGCCGGTGCGCTTGCCCGCCAGCAGGGCCGGGTCGGCCAGCACCTGCAGGCCGGTGGCGCGCGAGAAGGCCGGCAGGGCCGTCGACAGGTCGCCGGCCGGAATGGCCAGGGCCGGCTTGGGCGCCGGCGCGGCCAGCGCCGAACCGCCCGAAAGCAGAGCCACGGCCGAGGCCGTACCGAGCCAGGTCTTGAAGGTCATCGTCTATCCCCGAGTTCGCGCGGCGTAAGGCCGGCTTCGGCGGGAAAGACGCTGGCGCCCCGCCTGTCAGGACAGGGAATTTTGTGAAGTTTCCGCGACGGGGTCAGCCGGCGCCTCACCGCGTGAGGACGAGGCCGCCCCCGCCTTCCCTGACCTTGAAGCCGTGGACGAGCGCCAGATTGCGCACCAGGGTGTCCGGATCGTCCATGCGGAAGCGCCCGGCCACGCGCTGGCGGGACAGATCCTCGCCCTCGACCACGATCGGCGTCGGCGAGGCCCGGTTCAGCCGTTCGACCAGCCGCGCCAGGGTGACCCCGTCGGTCTCCAGCCAGCCCGAGCGCCAGTCGTCGCCGGCCGGGTCGAAGGCCCGAACCTTGGACAGCCGTCCCTCGGTGGCGAAGGCCCGCTGGCCGACGGTCAGCTCGGCCGTGCGATGGATCAGCCCCTTGGGCGCCAGCCGCACGCGGCCGCGATGCACCGACAGCTCCACCCGTCCCGGGCCGCGTTCGTGGCTGAGCTCCAGGTCGAAGGCCGTGCCCAGCACCCGGGCCGAGCCCTCGGCGGTCTTCACCGTGAACGGCCGCGTCGCGTCATGGGCGACATCGAAGAAGGCCTCGCCCTGGGCCAGAGCGACCTCGCGACGTTGCGACCCCATCCGGACCGACAAACGCGTGCCGCCGTCCAGCGTCACCTTGGTGCCGTCGGCCAGGGCGACGGTGCGGTGCTCTCCCCTGCCCGTCTCGAAGACCGTGGGCGTCACGGTCATCAGTTGCAGTTGCGGCCAGGCGATCACGGCGGCCAGGGCGCAGGCGGCGACGAGGCCGCCGGTCAGGCCGGCAATCGGCCCAGCCCGACGGGCCCGCACCGCGCGGCGCTGTTCGCTCAGCGCCATGGCCTCGGACAGGGCCGCGTCCTGGCTGGTGGTCCACAACTGGTCGAAGGCCTGGGCGTTGGCGGCGTCTGCGGTCCGCCAGGCGGCGAAGCCGGCCTCGTCGCGGAAGGCCGGGTCCATCCGGCGGGCGGCCCAGAGGGCGGCGGTGCGGCGGGCGCGGCTCATCGGCGGCCTCCCGCGCGGCGCTCGGCCTTGGCCACTTCGCGATGCAGCTGCTCCAGCGCCCGCACCACGTGCTTCTCGACGGCGGCCTCGTTCATGGCCAGGGCCGCGGCGATCTCGCGCGTCGTCTGACCGTGCAGGCGGCGGCGGATGAACACGTCGCGGCGCAGCGGCGGCATGGCGTCCAGCACCTTGCCGAACACCTCGACCTTCTGGCGATGCATGAGGATCTGCTCCGGCGCGGGGGCTTGGCAGGGAATGTCGTCGTCCAGCGCCTCGACCGGCCGGCGCTTGCGGCTGCGGAAGTGGTCGCGGACCAGATTGAGGGCGATGCGATAGCCCAGCGCCGCGCGGTCGGCGACGGTGCGCGCCTTCTCGTAGGTCAGCAGCCGCGCGAAGGTCTCCTGCACCAGGTCGTCGGCCGCCGCCGGGTCGCGCGTGCGCCGGACGATGAAGTGATAGAGCTCGTCACGCTGGGCGCGCAGGCTGGCCAGGTCGGTCATGGCGCGACACGCCAAGCGCTAAGGGATGCGGGCTCCGGAAACATGGGCCGGCGCTAGCACGGCTTCATGACAGTTCTTCCCCCGCGCCCTCGGGAAAGAGGTCCGCCGCGATCGTCAGCACACGGGCAAAAGCACCGGGTGTGAATTCACCACGTGCGATGTTTCAAAGCTTTACAAACAATTGCAACTCTGACACGAGTCCAGCGCCACGCCAACCAGAGCGTGGATCGCCCGGTCGAAACCAGCCTCAGGGAGGGATTGGTGCTCGAGTCGTCGGTGTGCCCCAGCGTAGCGTCCCAGAGCGTAGATCTTCCGAGCACGGAGCCCGCGGACCTGCTGGTCACGGGCATCGGCGGAGCGACGCCCAAGGCCGCATCCGTGCTCAGCCAGGCCCTCGACATGCCTGTCGAGACGGTGGTCGACGCCCTCTATCGCGCCCCCGCCCGGCTGCTGGCCGGACTGCCGGCGGCCGACGCCGCGCATCTGGCCGGCGTCATCCGCACCCTGGGCGTCGAGGTGGCCGTGACCCCGGCCGGCCCCGCTCCGGCCCGCGCGCCGGCCGTGGATCTGGCCGGCGAGCTCATCGATCTCGACGCCGCCGACGCCGTCGGCCAGGTCCTGGGGCGCTTTCTCGGCATGGAGCCGAGCGTGGCCCTCGACCTGCTGCTGACCCCGCCGGGCGTGATCCTGGGCAATGTCACCGAGGCCACGGTCCGGGCGCTGGAAGCCGCCCTGCCCGCAGACGCCGTGCGCCTGACCGCCAGCCGCCCCGACACCGCCGGCTTCGCCCTCTTCGCCAGCGGCCTGTCGCCCCTGCAGGTCGGCATACTGCGCCCCCGCCTGCCGGCCGGTGCCGAGATCGCCGCCGGCGGTTCGGCCACCGTGTTCGACCTGACCCGCGGCGAGGCCGACGGCCTGTGGCGGCGGCTGAAGGCTCCCGAGCAGGTGCGGATCATCGACCAGGCCTTCCTGCGCTTTTCCATCGAACTGGTCGCCGCCCCGGACGACGCCGCCGAGGCGCTGGAGGCCCTGGCCGGCGTTCCGGTCGAGGACTACGACCTGCTGCGCCAGGCCCTGCCGGTTCCGATCGAGGCGGGCGTCGCCTTCGCCGATCTCGAAGACCGGATGGCCGCCTACGAGTCCGCCAACCTGCATGTCCGCGCCGAGCTGGAGACCTTCGCCCACCAGGCGCTCGACATCCTGTCGGCCCCGGCCGCCCTGCTCGCCGAGTTCGGCCTGGCCGGCCCCGCGCCGCTGGCCACCCCGCCGATGCCCCGCCCCCACGCCCGCCTGCTGCGCCATCGGCTGGAAGCGGCCGGCGCCGAGGTGCTGTTCGCCGAGACCGTCCGATGACCGGCCAGACCATGACCGCCCGTCCCGACGTCCATCGCCTGCACGCCGGCGTCGCCGAGGCCGGCAAGCTGCTGGCTTTGAAGGGCCGCCACGACGAGGCCCTGGCCAAGTATCGCGAGGCCCTGCGCCTGGCCCATGGCGTGCGCGCCCCGCAGATCTTCGCCCGCCACTACCTGCACTGCGTGCTCGAAAGCCTGGAGCGCACGGGCGCCCACGACCAGGCCGCGACCCTGGCCGGCGAGGCCGCCAGCAGCGCCGCCGCCGAGCTGGGCGACGGAACGCCCAGCGACTTCCAGCGCCGCGACCGCGCCTTCCTGCTGGAGCGCCTGGGCGTCAATCGGCTGAAGGCCGGCGACGTAGCCGGCGCCCGCGACGGCCTGGCCGCCGCCCTGGCCTTGGACGAAGGCCTGGGCCTGGCCCGCGACCTGCTCTCCTGGACCGCCCGGGGCCTCGGCGTCACCGCCGCCCGGCTGGCCGAGGCCCAGCGCGCCCACGGCTACTGGACCGTGCGCGCCGACACCGTCGATCGAACCCGCGTCTGTGAATCCCCCGTGTCGCCCCGGGAGCCGATGAGCAAGGAACCGATGCATGGCTGACGAGAACCCCATCGAGAAGATGACGCCCGGCCAGATCCTGGCCGACGCCAGCGTCGCCGAGTTCATCAAGGCCATGGGCCTGTCGATCGCCGACGCCCAGAAGGCGCTCGACCTCAACAGCCTGGCCCAGGTCGGCGAGTACGTGGAGCCCCGCCCGGGGCTGGGCGGCAAGAGCCTGCTGCAGCTGGGCCTGTCCCCGCCCTTCTACCACTACCAGCACGCCGACCTGACGGTCTCCATGCAGCTGACCATGAAGGTCGGCGAGGCCAGCGCCTTCGGCATCGGCGGCAAGCTGGACTTCGGCTTCGGCCAGGGCGGCCCGCAGTCCCCGGCCAACGCCCGCGAGGCCCAGATCACGCTGAAAAGCCTGCCCGCCAGCGTCACGGTGGACGGCGCCAAGACCGACGCGGCCGGCGCCGACCTGGAGTCCGCCGCCGAGGCCGTGGCCCAGAAGCTGCGCACCCCGGCCGGCAAGTTCGAGCGAGCCTATGTCGAGGCCCAGCACACCAAGGTGCAGTTCAAGCTCGATCCCGACACCGCCAAGAACCCGATCAAGACCGACAGCGGCGTGGCCTTCTACGGGGCCGGCGAGTCCAGCGTCGGGGTGATCCGCATCGTCGAGACTCCCACGGCCGGCGCCAGCGAGGACTTCGTCCTGGCCGCGGGCAAGACCGCCAACGTCAAGAGCCAGGCCAACGAACTGCTCTACGCCCGCGCCGTGGTCTCGGCGATCAACGCCCTGGGCGGCTTCAAGGCCAAGCTGCAGCGAGATCCGGTCGGCTCCACCCTGCCCGTCGGCGGCGGCACCCTGGGCATCGCCCTGTTCGACAGCGGCAGCTCGGTGCTCAAGCCCGCCGCCACCGAGGAGCTGGGCCTCCTGGCCCGCACCCTGCGCGACAGCGGCTCGGTGGTCGACGTCATCGGCTTCACCGACCGCGTCGCCTCGCAGGACTACAACATCAAGCTGGGCGAGGACCGCGCCAACGCGGTCGCCAACTACCTGAAGAGCAACGGCGTCCCCGCCGCCCAGATCCGCAAGGTCGAGACCAAGGGCGAGGACCGCTGGGTCGGCGCCACCGACGAGGTCTCCAACCAGCAGTTCCGCCGCGCCGAGGTGCTGCTGGCCGACTCCAACGACCTGCTGATCATCGTCGACTCCGCCGGAACCCAGCTGCAGGCGACGCCGACCCCGGACAAGACCGGCGGCAGCGCCAGCGGCAACGGCTTCATCATCGTCCGCCACTTCACGGCCCAGGCCGTCGACGCCACGGCGGTCAAGGTCGGGGCGTCCGACACCTCGGTGGCGATTAGCGGGGCTGCGGTCAATTCCGGCGGCTCGACCTTCGCCGGCGACACACCCGAGGCCTACGCCTTCAACCTGACCCGCGACGTCAACGCCGGCAGCGCCACCCACGGCGTGCGGGCCACGCGCCAGGGCGGGGTCGTCACCTTCGCCGACGCCAAGGACGTGGTGCTGATCAACCTGGTCACCCTGTCGGCCAACGACATCGCCCTGTCGGCCGCCGACGGCGCCAGCATCACCAAGGCCCTGGCTCCCATCGCGGCGGGTCCCACGGCCAGCGGCGACAAACCGAAGATCTCGGTCGCCGTCGGCCTGGCCGTCGACTACCGCACCAGCCGGCAGTTCGAGCAGTCGGTGAACGGCAACAGCAGCATCTCGGCCCGCATCGTCGCCGTGCCCGCGCCCGTCGAGTTCCTCGACGAGATCAAGACCTATCTGACGCCAGCCCCGACCCCGACGCCATGAGCGAAACCGCCGCCGTCACCCGGCAGCTGCTCTCCGCGCCGCTGCCGCAGATCATCGAGCGCCTGGGCGTCGCCATCGCCGAAGCCCAGGCCGCGCTCGACCGCAACAGCATCGCCACGGCCCAGGCCATGGCGACGACCGACATCGAGATTGGCGGCGAGACCCACAACCTGATCTCGCTGGGCTTCACGCCCACCTTCTACAGCTTCACCGAGGCGACGGTGGAGGCCAAGCTCTCGTTCAGCATGACCGAGAGCACCGAATTCGGCGTCTCGGCCGGCGCGACCGTCGGGGTCAACACCGGCTTCGTCATGGTCGCCGCCTCGGTCAACGTCAGTTACGCGCGCAAGTTCTCGGTCAGCGCCGAGGGCATGAGCTCGATCGCGGCCCGGCTGGTCAGCCTGCCGCCCCCCGAAATCCTCGAAAACCTGCTGCGCAGGATCAGCGAACCCACCACCGTTTAGGAAGGAGACGTCATGCCGTCGATCGGAAGAGAGCTGTTGAACGTCCCCATGGGGGACATGATCCGCCAGATGGCCTTCGCCATCGCGGAAGGCCAGATGAAGCTCGACGCCAACAGCATCGAGGTGGCCGAAATGATGGGCGGCCTGCAGGTCGTCACCGACGACGAAGGCAACCAGACCTTCGACGACAGCCGGATCTTCTTCGGCTACGACCTGATGACCGTCCAGCAGGCCGAGGCCTTCATCGCCACCGATGACGCGATCTCCGGCGGCAATATCGACGCCCTGTCCAAGGTCATCGCCAACCAGAAGAAGAACGCCCAGGACAACGGCGAGAGCCTCGACACCACCCTGATCCGGGTGCCGACCCGGCTGTCGATGCTGGAGCTGGGCTTCTCGCCCACCTTCTACCAGTTCGTCGACACGATCATCGAGGTGAAGATCGCCATCAAGTTCACCTACACCCGCGAGACCACCCGCTCGTCGCGCGACACCAACCAGACCAACACCAAGAGCAACAGCTTCTCGTTCAAGCTGTTCCGCGGCAAGTTCGGCTCCAGCAACACCACCCAGGTCTCGACCAGCCAGGTCGACGCCTCCTACTCGGCCAAGTACAGCTACACCGCCGAGGGCTCGAGCCTGCTGCGCACCAAGCTGGTGCCGATCCCGCCCCCGGCCATCCTGGAAGAGCGGATCCGTCGTCAGCTGGACGAGGAGATCGAGCGTCGCAAGCGCCTGCTCGACAAGTCGCTGGCCGAAAACAAGAACTAAACCCCGGACGGAGAACGTCCCATGAGCGTGGGTCAAGAACTGCTCGCCGTCCCCTTCCCGGAGATGGTCCAGCGCCTGGGCGTGGGCATAGCCACCGCCCAACTGCAACTCGACCTCGTGTCGCTGCGCATCGCCCGGCTGATGGCCGGCTACGACGAGGACGCGGACGAGGAAAAGGAAGGCGACGGCGCCAAGTCGAAGACCTATCTGGTCAAGTTCGGCGATGGCCAGGAATACAGCCTGCTGGAGCTCGGCTTCACGCCGACGTTCTATCAGTTCGTCGATACGGTGATCGAGCTGAAGATGTCGATCTCGTTCAAGTCCGAGACCGAGATCAAGCGCAGCAGCAGCAACACCTCGGTCAAGGCCGGGGGGCTGTGGACGCCGTTCGGCGGCGGCGGGGCGGTCAGCGCCAGCAGCGTCAGCGCCAGCTATGCGGCCAAGTACCAGTACAGCGCCGAGGGCTCGAGCCTGATGCGCACCAAGCTGGTGCCGATCCCGCCGCCGGCTCTGTTCGAGGAGCGCGTGCGCGGCCTGATCGAGCAGCGGCGCGCGGCCGAACAAGAAGGCTCCGGATGAGCGATCCGCCCTGGAAGGACGCCCTGCGCCGCGCCAAGGCGCCGTCTCCGGCCGCGCCGGCCCGCGCGGCCGCGCCCCGGTCTGCGTCGGCGTCTGCATCGACAGCCTCTCGCGGCGCCGATCCCTCGACCCTGTCGCCGAACCTGGCGCGGCTGATGGCCGAGCGGCAGGCGCTGGAGTCGCGGATGTCCCAGCTGACCGGCCAAGGCGGCCTGGGCGATCCGCGCTACGCCGTCACGCCGCTGGACCGCCGTCGCGCCGAGTTGGACCGCTGGGGCGCGGGGCGCGACGCCGCCCGCGGCGCCGCCGGCCCGCGACCGCCCTCTCATCCGCCCGCCCTGCCCCCGGCCCTGCGCGGCACGGCCGCCGACGCCCTGCGCGCGACGCCGGGCGAAGGCGTGCGCGGCACCCCGGGCGAACAGGTGCGGCCGACGCCCGGCGGCCTGCCGCCCGACCTGCGCAGGTTCACGCCTTCGGAAGTGTTCGAACGCGCCCCCGCCTCGCCGCGCGAGGCGGCGTGGGAGCGTCCCGCCGCGGCGGCCCGCGAAGCCCCCTGGGAACGCCTGGCCTCACGCCGGGAGGCCGATCCGCTGGCCGAGCCCTCGCGGCGGTTGGCCTCGCTGGGCCAGGCCGGCCGTAGCCTGCGCGACGCCGGCCGGGCCCTGACCGGTCCCGACGAGCGCCCTCGCCCCACGGCCGCCGCCAGCGACCCGCTCGACCGCCGCCTGGCCAAGGCTCGCGACATGGTCAGCCGGGGCCGCAAGGCCTACGCCGCCGCCGAACGCGCCCTCGACGGCGCCCGCGACGCCATCCCCAAGGACTGGGTCGAAAAGGCGCGCGAGAAGATCCCGGGCCTCGGCCGCGCCGACCCCTATGTCCGCGAGACGGCGCGCAAGCTGGCCGTCGGCGTCGGCACGGTGAGCGAATATATCGACTACGCCGAGAAGGCCGACCGCATGCGCGAGATGGCCAGCGACGTGCGCGAGCTGAAGGAAGCCGACGAGGCCCGCGACGACGCCCGCCGCGACCGCGCCCTGGAAAAACTGAAGGCCAAGCGCGCCGAAGGATCCCGCGACAGTTCCGAGGGAGGCGACTGATGACGACCGAAAGCCGCTTCGTCGGCAATTCGATCGAGGAGTTGCTGGTGGCTCTGGCCGAGGGCGTGCGCGAGGCCCAGCTGGCCCTGAACGCCGGCCCGCGCGTCGACGCTTCCGGCGCGCCGCTGGGCGGCTACCAGCTGCCGTTCCTCGACTTCTCGATCAAGGTCGACATGCAGACCAAGGCCGACGCCGGCGGCCGGCCGGTGGCCCTGCTGTTCACCGCCCGCGACCAGAGCTCCAGCAACCAGCAGGTCAGCAGCACGATCAGCGGCCGGCTGGTGGCCACCCCGCCCGGCGAGGGCCTGCCGACGCCGCGCATCGCCTTCGTCGTCGGCCAGAACATCGGCGGCAAGGCGACCCTGTCGATCACCGTCGCCAACAGCGCCGGCGAGGTGCTGGCCGACCAGCCCGTCGAGCTCAACATCGACGACGAGGCCGGCGCCACCCTGTCGGCCGCGCGCGGCGCGGCCAACTACAAGCGCCAGGCCGGCACGCGCCTCGACCAGGCCCTGCTGCGCACCGACGCCTCGGGCAAGGCCGCGACCACCCTGTCGATCGCCGCCAAGGAGCCGGCCCGCGCCGTCGTCGTGGTCGTCGCCTCGATTGGCGCGTTCAATGCGCGGGCCGTCGTCGGTCTGGAGGAAGTGGGATGAGCACGGCCTTCACCTGGAGCGCCAGGCTGACCGACGCCGACGGCAAGCCGGCCGTCGGGGCGAGCCTGGACGTCCAGCTGTTCGACCTGAAGACCAACGCCTGGGCCGCCGTCTCCAGCGCCAAGACCGACGCCGACGGCCTGGCGAGGGGAACCGGCGCGATCGCCGACGACACCCTGCCCTTCGCCCCCGCATTCCGGCTGGTCGAGGGCGCGGCGGCGATGTCGGTCAGCCCCGAGTTCGGCCGCGCCGCGCGCGGCGGCGGCCTGACCATCGACTTTGGCCAGGTGCGCCGCCTGGCGGTCGAGGAGAAGGTCGTGGCCCGCACCACGGTCGCCGCCCGGGTGCTGCGCGCCGGAACGGTGATCACGCCCGTCGGCGGCGTCATCGCCACCGACAGCCCCGCCGCCCGGGATGTCGCCGACCGCGACAAGCAGCTGGCCGACAAGGACGCCGAGATCGCCACCCTGCGCTCGGCCAAGGTCGACGTCGCCGCCGTCCGCGCCCAGGCGGCCGAGGAGACCACCAAGACTTTCACCGCCCGGCTCGTCCAGCGCGACCAGGACCTGGCCGATCGCGACCGCCAGCTGGCCGACCGTTCCCGCATCGTCACCGAGCAGCAGAGCGAGATCACCCGCCTGCGCGGCGTGGTCGCCACCCAGGAGACGGCGGCGACCCAGGCGGCTGCCGCCGCCGCTGCGGCCCAGGCCGCGGCCGCCGCGCGCCCCGCGACGCCCGGACGCCTCGCCGCCGACGCCACGGGCGCGACCACCGCCACGACGCCGCTGAGGCTGCGCAGCGTCGCCGTCACGGATCTGGCCACCACCATGGCCACCCAGCTGGACGACGCCCAGATCACCCTGAAGCCGCGCGGCTTCTCGCTGGGCGCCATCCAGGTCAACGCCAAGGTCCTGCTGCAGGACGCCGGCGCCGTGCAGCTGATCGACGCCGACACGGCCCGGGACCTCAAGCAGGACGTGCTCAGCGACGTCAAATTCCAGTTCATCCCCGAAAAGCCGGCCGACGACAGCAGCGGCCCGCGCGCGCCCGACGTGCTGCAACTGACCGAGAGCGCCGCGCGACGGGTGCTGACCTCGATCGGCCTGGTGCTAGAAGCCAGCGTCGGCCCCCACGCGCTCAATCCGGCCGTCGCCCCCGGCCAGGCCATGGTGCAGTCGCCCACGGCCGGCTCGGTCGTCGCCCGTGGGGCGCGGGTGATGGTGATCTTCGCCGCCGCCGACGAACAGGGAGCCTGACATGGCCCAGGACGCCTCCGAACTGCTCAGCGAAAGCCTGGCGACGCCCTTGGGCGAAGTGATCGCCGCCGTCGGCCGGGGCGTGGCCGAGGCCCAGGCGGCGCTCGACCAGGGCTCGCTCAACGCCAGCCTGGCCATCTACGAGGCCGACGGCGACGAGGGCCTGGAGATGCTGCGCTCGATCGGCTACCAGCCCACCTTCTACGTCCTGCCCGAGACCACCTGCGAGGTGCAGGTCTCGATGCGGATCGGCGGCACGGGCGGCGCCGACGGCAGCGCCGGAACGACCGGCCGCGGCGGCGCCATCGGCCAGGCCCGCACCTATGTCACTCCGGTCGATGCGGCCTTCCAGCAGCGCTACGGCTTCCAGGCCAGCGGCGCGGCCAAGCTGACCTTCAAGATCGTGCCCGTCCCCGCCCCGGCCGCCCTCGACGACGCCGCGCCGATGCCCGAGGTACGCGGCCTGACCGGCGCCGACGCCGTCGCCCTGATGGCGACCCGGGGGCTGGCGGCCGAGTTCGTCGACGCCAAGGGCCAGGCGGTCGCCACCGCCGACGCCGCCAAGCTGACGGTCAAGACCCAGGACGCCCCGCCCCGCGCCCTGGTCCGCACCACCAATGCGGTGATCCTGGGCCTGGGCTGACACCCTTGATTGAAGCCAGCCTTGATTGAAGCAGGCGCGGCGGCCACCCTTGCGCCATGCTCAAGCTGACGCCCGTCCTGCAGATGAATCCCGGCCCCGCCTACGCCTGGGCGCCGGACTATGCCCCGTACCAATGGGTGGACCTGACGGGAGACGCCGCCGACGCCGACGTGACCAACGCCGTGGCCGCTCTCGCCTGCTACGGCGACGAGCCCGAGGGCGAGACCCTGGAACAGGTCCTGCGGTCTATGATGGCCAAGGAAAGCAGGGTCGTGGCCGGCGGCCTGCGCGCCGAGCGCGACGGCGTGATCATCGAACCCGGCTGCTGCTGCGGTCTGGAAAGCTGGCGGGAGTGGTTCGGCGTCAAGCCGGGCGGCGACTCGCCCTGGCTGGGCCACGACCCCGACGCCTATGTCGAGTGCGCGACGGAGCGGGCGATCATCCACGCCGACGCCGCGCCGGACGCCGAGGCCATCGCCGTCGACTACGCCGAACTGTCGGCGGCCCGGATCGCCGCCGACACGACCTTCACCGGTTTCGTCCGCCGGCTTCAGGACTGGCTGACCCGCCACGCGCCGGGCGCGGCGGGCTTCGCCGACTATTTCATCGAGCAGTTCGACGTCTCGCCGCCGCTCGACGACCGATAGGCCTCAGGGAACCTCGGCTTCCGTCAGCGGCGGCGCCTCGACGCCCTTGGCCAGCAGGCTCGTGCGGCGGCTGTAGAGCAGGTAGACGACCAGGCCGATGGCGTTCCAGCCGGCGAAGCGCAGCAGGGTGCCGACCGGCAGGCTGACCATGAAGTAGAGGCAGCCGACCACCGCCAGCGGCGCGACGATCCACACCGCCGGGCAGCGGAACAGGCGCGGCAGGTCCGGACGGGTCTTGCGCAGAACCATCACGCAGACGGCGACGCAGATGAAGGCCAGCAGGGTGCCGGCGTTCGACAGCTCGGCGATCTGGTCCAGCGGCAGGAAACCGCCGACCAGGGCCACGACCACGCCGGTGATCAGGGTCAGGCGCACCGGCGCGTGGTTGGCGCTGAGCTTGCCCAGCGCCTTCGGCAGCAGCCCGTCGCGGGCCATGACGAAGAACACCCGGGTCTGGCCGTACATCATCACCAGGATGACGCTGGGCAGGGCCAGGATGGCGGCCACGGCGATGGCCACGGCGGCGACCGGGTGCTGCAGCGAGCGCAGGATGAAGGCCAGGGGCTCGCCCGACTTGGCGAACTCGGCATAGGGCCAGGCCCCCACGGCACAAGCGGCCACGATCATGTAGATCACCGTGCAGATCAGCATCGAGCCGATGATGCCGATGGTCAGGTCGCGCTTGGGGTTCTTGACCTCCTCGGCCGAGGTCGAGACCGCGTCGAAACCGAAGAAGGCGAAGAACACGATGGCGGCGGCCGCCATCACCCCGCGCGGATGGCCGCCCTCGGTGTGGGAGACGAAGCCGTAGGGCATGAAGGGGTGGAAGTTGGCGGCCTTGATCGCGCCGATGGTCAGGACCACGAACACCGCCAGGGCGATGATCTTGATGATCACCAGCACGATGTTGACCGTGGCGCTCTCGCGCGCGCCCTTGGCCAGCAGGGCTGTCACCGCCACGGTGATCAGCACCGCCGGCAGGTTGATGATCCCGCCCGCGTGCGGTCCGGCCAGCAGTTCGGGCGGCAGCATGATGCCGACGCTCTTCAGCAGGCCGACCATGTAGCCCGACCAGCCGACGGCCACGGCCGCGCAGGTGACGGCGTATTCGAGCACCAGGCTCCAGCCGACGATCCAGGCCAGGCCCTCGCCCAGCACCGAATAGGCATAGGTGTAGGCGCTGCCCGCCGCCGGGATCAGGGTGGCGACCTCGGCATAGGCCAGGGCGGCGAACACGCAGAGCACGCCGCAGGCGGCGAAGGCCAGGATCACCGCCGGCCCGGCGCGCTCGGCCCCGATGCCGGTCAGGGTATAAATCCCCGTGCCGATGATGGCGCCGATGCCCAGCGCCAGAAGGTGCGGCCAGCTGAGCGTGGGCTTGAGCCTATGGCCCGCGTCCACCGCCACGATCGCGTCGAGCGCCTTGCGGCGCGTCCAGAAGCTCATTCGATCCCCCTTACAGGAACTCCGCGCCGCACTCCTCCCGGCGCCGCGGAGACATTGGCCAAATCAGAACTCGAAGCGTCTCCCGATCAGGCCTTCAGGCCGAACGGGTCGTCGATTGACGGCGAAGGCGGCGTGAACCAGGCCGCGCCGTCCTCTGTGACGTGAAAATGATCTTCCAGGCGCACGCCGAAGCGGCCCGGAACGACGATCATCGGCTCGTTGGAGAAGCACATGCCCGGCGCCAGCGGCGTGGAATCGCCGCGCACCAGATAGGGCCCCTCGTGGATCGACAGGCCGATGCCGTGGCCGGTGCGGTGCGGCAGGCCCGGCAGGGCGTAATCGGGACCCAGGCCATGGCGCTCCAGCACCTGGCGGGCGACGGTGTCGATCACCTCGCACGGCAGGCCGGGCTTCACCGCGTCGAAGGCCGCGGCCTGGGCCTCGTGCTCGATCTCCCAGATCCGCCGGTGCTCCGCGTCCGGCTCGCCAAACACATAGGTGCGGGTGATGTCGGCCTGATAGCCCTCGACCTGGCAGCCGGTGTCGATCAGCACCAGATCGCCCTGCGCCAGTTCCTGGTCGCCGGGCAGGCCGTGCGGATAGGCCGTGGCCTCGCCAAACTGCACGGCGCAGAAGGTCGAGCCGGTCGTGCCGGCCGCGCGATGGGCCTCGTCGATGAAGCGCTTGACCTCACTGGCCTTGACGCCCGGCGCCAGCACCGCGCCCGCGCGGCGGTGGACATCGAGGGTGATGGCCTTGGCGTAGCGCATCAGGGCCAGTTCGGCCGGCGACTTCACGCCCCGGCAGCCGTCGACCACCGCCGTGGCGTCCTTGACCGACAGCGACGGCGCGACCGTCTTCAGCGACGAATAGAGCAGGAATGGCGCGGCCGGATCGAGCGCCAGGGTGTCGACGCCGACCTCGGCCAGGCAGCGGGCGACCAGGGCGGCGGGGCTTTCGTGCTCCTGCCACAGGCGGATCTCGACCTCGATCTTCAGATCGGCCTGCAGCGAACCCAGCTCGAAGCCCGGGCAGATCATCAGCGGCGCGCCGCTGACCGGCAGCAGCAGGGCCACCAGCCGCTCGGTCGCGCCCCACGGCACGCCGGTGAAATAGCGCAAAGACGCCCCCGCCCCGATCAGCAGGGCGTCGGCGCCCAGCGCGCGGGTCAGCCCCCTCGCCTTCTCCAGCCGGGCCTCGTACTCGGCCGCCGTGATCGCCGGCGGGCGGCCGGCGCGCGGCGAAAGGTCGGCCAGTTCGGCGGCCATGGTCGAAACGCCCACGCCCAGGGTCATGCGGTAGTCCTCGTCTTGCCGCGCCCGGAGGCGAAGCGATCTATGTCGAAAGCGGAGAGATCCGGCGCCTGGCCGGCAATCAGGCTAGCCACGATCTCGCCGGTGGTCGCCGCCAGGGTCAGGCCCAGATGCTGATGCCCGAAGGCATAATAGAGATTGTCGGCTCGCGTGCTGGCGCCGATGGCCGGCAGATAGTCCGGCAGGGTCGGCCGCGCGCCAGACCACTGGGCGACCTCGCCGTGCAGCTTGATCCCCAGCGCGTCCAGGTGGCCGCGCAGACGGTCCCACTTCATCGGATCGGGCGGCGAGCCCTCGCGGCAGAACTCGACGAAGCTGGCGGCCCGCAGGCGGTCGCCGAAACGGGTCAGGATCAGCGAGCGGTCCTCGAACACCACCGGCGGCAGGCCGACCCAGTCGCCCGCCCCGCCTTCCAGGTGATAGCCGCGCTCGGCGATGATCGGGGCGACATGGCCAAGGCTGCGCATCAGCGCCCCCGAACCGACGCCGCCGGTCACCAGGATCTGGCCGGCGGCGATGCGCTCGCCCCCCTCCAGCACGATCTGCGCGAACCGGCCGCTGGGCGCCAGGCGCGAGACGCCGGCCGTCAGCCGCCGTCCGCCCGCCGCCTCGAAGGCTTCGCCGAGCAGCTTCAGAACCTGGCCGGGATCGCTGACCTGGGCCGAGCCCTCGAATCGCGCCCCGCCCGCCAGCGGCGTGGAGACCTGCCGGCCCACGCGCCGCAGGGTCGGTTCGTCGAGGGGAGCCAGTTTTGTCTGGCCGATGTCGGCCGCGCTCCAGGCGGCCATACCCTTGCGGGCGGTCTCCTGGCTTTCCCAGACCACGACGTGGCCCTGCTCGATGACGAGATCGGGCCGCTCGACCGAGGCCGCCAGCCGCTTCCAGGCCGGCAGGGCGTCGGTCAGCAGGCCGCTCAGCGCGGCCCGGCCGCGCGCCGCGCCGTCCGGCGTGCTCGCGCGGATATAGCGCGCCGCCCAAGGCATCCAGGCGGCGGCGTCGACGAGTCGGAAATCCAAGGCCCCGCCAAGGGCGAACAGCCGCCGGGGAGCCGAGGCCAGGGCCGCCGGCGAGGCCAGCGGCTCGACCTGTTCCACCGCGATGTGGCCGGCGTTGCCATAAGAAGCCGGAGGCGGATCACGCCGCGGATCGATCAGCAGCACATCCTCGCCCGCGCGCCGCAGAGCCAGCGCGCAGATCGTGCCCACGATCCCGCCTCCGATAACCGCCGTTCCTGCCGCCTTCATCGTCGGGCTTTACCCTCGCACTCAATATCGTATACGGTAGACAAATCAGCAGGAGGCGCAAGCACTATGAGTTCCATGCGTTGGTCGGGCGTGTTTCCCGCCGCTACCACTCAATTCAAGTCCGATCTCTCGATCGATTACGACGCCAGCCAACAGGTGCTGGATAACCTCGTCCGCGACGGCGTGCACGGCCTTGTCGTGCTGGGCACCTGCGGCGAAAACAACTCGCTGGAAGCCGACGAAAAGCGCAGCCTGCTCAAGGCCGCCGTCGAGGTCGTCGCCGGCCGCGTGCCGATCATCGTCGGCTGCTCGGAGCTGACCACGCCCCGCGCCGCGGCCTTCGCCAAGGACGCCGAGACCATCGGCGCCAACGCCCTGATGGCGCTGCCGGCCATGGTCTACGTGCCGACCGAAGCCGAGCTGGAAGCCCACTTCCGCACGGTCGCCCGGGCCTCTGGCCTGCCGATCATGCTCTACAACAACCCGCCGGCCTATCGCGCGGCCATCAGCCTGGGCGTCCTGGAACGTCTGGCCGACGAGCCGACCGTCGTGGCGGTCAAGGAAAGCGCGCCCGACACCCGCCGCTTCACCGACCTGGCCCGCGCCTTCGGCGACCGCTTCATCCTGATGGCCGGCCTCGACGACGTCGCGCTGGAAGGCCTGCTGCTGGGCGCCAAGGGTTGGGTCTCGGGCCTGACCAGCGCCTTCCCGCAGGAATCGGTGGCCCTGGTCGCGGCCGTCGACGCCGGCGACCTGGACACCGCCCGCAGCATCTACCGCTGGTTCATGCCGCTGCTGCACCTCGACGCCGAGCACGACCTCGTCCAGTCGATCAAGCTGGCCGAGGAGATCATGGGTCGCGGTTCCGAGCGCGTGCGCATGCCCCGCCTGCCCCTGGCCGGCGCCCGCCGCGCCCAGGTCGTCGCCATGGTCGAGGAAGCCGCCGCCACCCGGCCGGTGCTTTCCAAGGCCGAAGCGGCCTGACGTAACGTTGCGTGGTCCTCGCCCTCGACGAGCTCAGGGTGAGGACCATTTTTCAGACCGAGCAGTAGAAAACCTCATCCTGAGCTTGTCGAAGGACGAGGTTTTCGCTCCCCTCCGGCGGGTCAGCTTCTAGAGATCAAGTCCATGCGTCACACGTTCTTCTGCATCGACGGCCACACCGCCGGCAATCCCGTGCGTCTGGTCGCCGGGGGCGCGCCGCTGCTGAGCGGCGCCAGCATGAGCGAGCGCCGCCAGGACTTCCTCGCCCGCTTCGACTGGATCCGCACCGGCCTGATGTTCGAGCCGCGCGGCCACGACATGATGTCGGGCGGCTTCCTCTATCCGCCCACCCTGCCCGACTGCGACGCGGGCATCCTGTTCATCGAGACCAGCGGCTGCCTGCCCATGTGCGGCCACGGCACGATCGGCATGGTCACCTTCGCGCTGGAGAACGGCCTGGTCACCCCGCGCGAGCCGGGCAAGCTGCGTCTGGAGGTTCCGGCCGGCGTCATCGACATCGCCTATGAGACCGAAGGCGACAAGGTCACGTCGGTGAAGATCCGCAACGTCGCCAGCTACCTGGCCGAGACCGGCGTCGAGATCGACGTTCCCGGCTTTGGTCCGCTGACCATCGACGTCTCCTACGGCGGCAACTTCTACGCCATCGTCGAACCGCAAGGCGCCTACAGGGGCGTCGACGCGCTGGGCGCGGCCGAGATCCTGCGCCTGAGCCCGATCATCCGCACCCTGGTGCGCGAGAAGCTCGAGCCGGTGCATCCGCTCGATCCCACCATCCGCGGCGTCAGCCACGTGCTTTGGGCCGACGCCCCCGCCAGCGACGGCGCCGATGGCCGCAACGCGGTGTTCTACGGCGACCGCGCCATCGACCGCAGCCCCTGCGGCACCGGCACCTCGGCCCGTCTGGCCCATCTGCACGCCAAGGGCCGACTGAAGGTCGGCGACGCCTTCGTGCACGAAAGCTACATCAAGAGCCGCTTCATCGGCCGGGTGGAGGCCGAGACCACCCTGGGCGACCGCCAGGCGATCATTCCCTCGGTTCAGGGCTCGGCGATCGCCACGGGGTTCAACACCATCTGGATCGATCGCGCCGACCCGTTCTGGGCAGGATTCCAGGTCATTTGAAATGACCCAGGTTTAATCCGAGCCACCTGATAATCTGGTATAGGGAGGCCCTCTCGGCGCGGGGGGCGCCGACCCAGGGGTTATAGTTCGCAGCTCATGAGCATCGTCGTCCGCACCCTGTCCGACCAGACGTACGAGATCGTACGTCGACGTATTCTCACCGGCGCCATGCCGCCGGGCGCGGCCGTGCGGCAGGACACCATCGCCGGCGAGCTCGGCGTCTCCAAGATCCCGCTGCGCGAGGCGCTCAGCCGCCTGGAGCAGGACGGCCTGCTCAACTCCTACCCCAACCGCGGCTACGTGGTGCGGCCGGCCTCCACCGAGGAGGCCAGCGAGGTCTTCGCCCTGCGCCTGAAGCTGGAGCCGGGCGCCACCGCCGAAGCCTCCCGCAAGGCCGGCCCCGAGGACCACGTCCGCGCCGAAGCCGCGCTGGCCGCCCTGGAAACCGAGCTGGGCAAGCCCGACGGCGACCACGTGGCCTTCAACCACGCCTTCCACATGTCGCTGGTCCGCCCGGGCGGCCACATCACCAGCCAGCTGGTCGAGCGCCTGCAGATCCTGTCGGAGCGCTACGTGCGCATCCACCTGGAGCCCTTCGGCCGCGACGAACGCGCCAGCCGCGAGCACCGCCAGATCCTCGAAGCCTGGAAGGCCGGCGACGCCGCCACCGTCGAGGCCGTGGTCGCCGAGCACATCCAAGGCACGCTCGACGACCTGCGCCAGCAGCTGGCGGCTTAAGCTCCCCTCCCTCTACGCCGCCCGCCGCGTGTAGAGGAACTCGATCACCGCCGCCCGGGCGTGGACGTACGAAGCATCCTCCGCCACGGCCAGGCGGTCGCGCGGCCGGGCCAGATCCACCGGGCGCACCTCGCCGATCGTCGCGCGCGGGCCGTTGGTCATCATCACGATCCGATCCGACAGCAGCACCGCCTCGTCGACGTCGTGGGTGACCATCAGCACAGTGTTGTTCAAGGTCGCCTGGATCTCCATGACGCTGTCCTGCAGGTGGGCGCGGGTCAGGGCGTCCAGCGCCCCGAACGGCTCGTCCAGCAGCAGCACCTTGGGCTGCATGGCCAGCGCCCGGGCGATGCCGACCCGCTGCTTCATGCCGCCCGAGATCTCCGCGGGCCGCTTGTCCTTGGCGTGGGTCATCTTGACCAGTTCGAGATTGTGCAGCGTCCAGTCGCGGCGCTCGGCCGCCGACTTCTTGCCGCCGAACACCTTGTCGACCGCCAGCTGCACGTTCTCGCGCACCGACAGCCACGGCAGCAGCGAGTGGTTCTGGAACACCACCGCCCGCTCC
Source organism: Caulobacter sp. SRI_008 (assembly GCF_057586355.1). Taxonomy (NCBI): domain Bacteria; kingdom Pseudomonadati; phylum Pseudomonadota; class Alphaproteobacteria; order Caulobacterales; family Caulobacteraceae; genus Caulobacter; species Caulobacter sp. SRI_008. Next base: position 55,722 of record NZ_JBYCZS010000017.1, on the reverse strand, counting down.
GGCCCCGGCGCGCTGACGGCCTCGCGGTCGAGGATCACCGCCCCGGTCGTGGCCGGCACGAGACCCGCCACCACGTTCAGCAGGGTGGACTTGCCGCAGCCCGAATGGCCGATGATCGAGACGAACTCGCCCTTGTCGACCTGCAGCTCGACGCCGCGCAGCACTTCGGAAGCGCCCGCGCCATGCCCGAAGGTGACGCAGAGGTTCTCGATGGAGAGATAGGCCTTGCCCATGATCTTTCCCCTTCTCAGCTCGCCGCGTTGCCGCGAGAGACGATGCGGCCCGCGAGGGCGACGATGCGGTCCAGGGCGAAGCCCGTCAGGCCCACCCACGCCAGGGCCACGACGATGTCGGAGATGCGCGAGGCGTTGTACTGGTCCCAGATGAAGAAGCCGACGCCGACGCCGCCCAGCAGCATTTCCGAGGCGACGATGGCCAGCCAGCTCATGCCCACCCCGATGCGCAGCCCCGTGAAGATGTAGGGGGTGGTCGCCGGCAGCAGGATCTTGAAGAAGTATTCGATCGGCGACAGCCGCAGCACCCGGGCGACGTTGCGATAGTCCTCGGGGATGTTTCTCACGCCCACGGCGGTGTTGATGATGATCGGCCAGATCGAGGTGACGAAGATCACGAACAGGGCCGACGGATTGGCCTCGTGGAAGGCCGCCAGCGAGATCGGCAGCCAGGCCAGGGGCGGCACCGTCCGCAGCACCTGGAAGATCGGGTCGAGACCCCGGTGCGCCCAGCGGTTGGCGCCGATCAGCACGCCCAGGCCGACACCGACCACCGCCGAGATCGAGAAGCCGAAGGCCACCCGCTTGAGACTGGTCAGCACGTGCCAGAACAGACCCTTGTCCACCCCGCCCCGGTCGTAGAACGGATCGACGATCAGCTCCTTCGACTCCAGCCAGATGCGCGAGGGCGACGGCAGGCCGTCATAGGAGTCGCCGCACACGCCCTGCCACACGGCCAGTATGACCAGCACGGTCAGGGCCGGCGGCAGGACGGCGGCCGCGACCGCTCCCGCCCGCCGCGCCAAGTCGGCCGCCCCTGGGACTCTTGGGGCGGCCGACCCGGCCTTCGCCGCCGACGCCGTTGCCGGCGGCGGGGACGCTCCTTGGGCCGTCACCGGGGCCGCGACAGGCGCGGCCTCGGCGAAGTCAGGCTTGGGATAGGTCATGAGCTTTCCTCCCCTCGGGCCTTTCTCAGGCGAGCTTCTTGATGGGCTGGCTGGCGAGGTACGCGCCCGGATTGGCCGGATCGAACACCTTGCCGTCGAAGAACTTCTCGGGGCCGCGGCTGTCGCCGGCGGGGCCGGTCTGGCCGATGCTCTTGGCCGCCGCGCGCCAGATGTCCGAGCGGTTGACCTTGTTGACCAGGGCCTGCTTGTTGGTGTTCTGCGGGATCACGCCCCAGCGGATGTTCTCGGTCACGAACCACAGGTCGTGCGACTTGAACGGGAAGCTGGCGTTGTCGGCCCAGAACTTCATGACGTGCGGCGAGCCGGTCACCTTGCGGCCGTCGCCGTAGTCGATGACGCCCTGCTGGCGGGGCAGGATGTCGCCCATCGGCACGTTGATGTACTGCCGGCCCGAGACGATCGAGCACATGGCCGCCTTGTTGGCCTGCTTGTCGCACCACATCTGGGCTTCCAGCACGGCGGCGGTCAGGGCCTGGGCGGCGCGCGGATACTTGTCCACCCAGTCGGCCCGCATCCCCAGCGCCTTCTCCGGATGGTTCATCCAGATCTCGCTGGTGGTCGTGGCGGTGTAGCCGATCTTCTGGTTGACCGTCTGGCCGTTCCACGGCTCGCCCACGCAGAAGGCGTCCTGGGTGCCGGCCTTGAGGTTGGCCACCATCTGCGGCGGCGGGATGACGATGGTCGAGACGTCGATGTCCGGATTGATGCCGGCCGCCGCCAGCCAGTAGCGGACCCACAGGTCGTGGGTGCCGCCCCGGAAGGTCATGGCGATCTTGGCGATGTTGCCGGCCGCCTTCAGCTGGGCGAACTTGGCCTTGGCTCCGCCCGCCTGCAGCCCGACCTTCACGGCCTTCAGGTCGTTGCCGACCGAGATCGCCTGGCCGTTGGTGTTGAGCCTGGCCAGCACGTACATCGGCAGCGGCTTGCCGCCGGTCTGGACGCCCAGGCTGAACTGCAGCGGCATGGGCGACAGGATGTGCGCCCCGTCGATGCCGCCGCCGCCCGAGCCCAGCACCAGGTTGTCGCGGGTGGCGGCCCACGAGGCCTGCTTGACCACCTCAATGTCGGGCAGGCCGTGCTTGGCGAAGAAGCCGCGCTCCTTGGCGATGATCAACGGCGAGCTGTCGGTCAGGGCGATGAAGCCCAGGCGCGCCTTGGCGGTTTCCGGACCCGCGCCGGCGGCGTGGGCCCCGGCCGGGAAGGCGGCCTTGACGGCGGCCATGGTGGCGGCGGCCCCGATCAGGGCGGTGCGCCGGGAAACCCCCATGGAAGCGCCCTGCGAAAGGATCTTGTCGGTCTTGGTCATGATCGGCGTTCCGTCTCAGAGCTTGTATTCGAGGGTGAACCAGGCCTTGGTCCGCGAGGCCGGCGGGGCCAGGGTCCCGGCCGGCACGGTCGTTTCGCGCTGGAAGTCGGCGTACTTCAGCTGCACCGAGAGCTTGGGCGTGATCGCCGCGGTGACCTGCACGTTCCATTCGCTGCCGAGGTCGGCGCCGGTGCGCTGGTCGTTGAAGTCGTGGTAGCGGACCACGACGTCGCTGTTGAAGAACCAGGTCCGCTTGAAGCGCGGCTTGACGTTGAGGCTGAGGTTCAGGTCCTCCAGCCCGTCGGCGAAGCCCTTGTTGCCGCCTCCCGTGACGAAGGCGTCCGACCAGCCGTTGAAGGCGTGGGCGGTGGCCAGCGGCGTCGTGAAGCCCCGCGTGCCGTTGCCCTCCAGCGACTCGTAGGAGAGCTTGAGGGTGTAGATGTCGAACGTGCCGGCCACGTCGCCGCCGACATAGTCGAGGTCATAGGCGGCGGTGTTGCCGTGATAGTCGCTCTGGCGGGCGAAGGTGGCGTTGTAGGCCAGCTGGTAGAGCCCGACCCAGGTCTTGCCCGAGGCCTTGGCGCCCTTGGTGATCGACGAGTTGATCGCCGAATTGCCGAAGTCCAGCGCGTAGACGAAGCCTTGCAGGCGCAGCGCCTCGGCCGGTGACCAGGTGACGTTCAGCAGGTGGCTGTCGCTGTCCCAGTCCTTCAGTTCGCCCAGCACCCGGTTGACGTGGTTGATGTAGGCGTAGGTCCCCTTCACCCGGCCAAGCGCGAAGTCGGCGCGCACGCCGTCGAAGGTCTGCTCGTCCTGACGCCAGGCGACGGCGCCGACGAAGCGCTGGTCGTCGATCAGGATGCGCTGGCGGCCGGCGGTGACCTGCAAGGCCGCGCTGGGCGTCCAGGTCACCTGGGCCCGGTTCAGCTCGGTGACGTCGGGATCGTTGACGATCGGATAGCGGGCCTTGTCGGCGCCGTTCAGCGGGGCGGTCGTCGCGCCCGGCACGTTGACTGCGTAGTGCTCCTCGCCGATCTGGCGAACGTCCTCGAACTCGATCAGGCCCTTGAGGCCGTGGAACTCGGCGGTCTCCCAGCCAAGACGCGTGCGGACGGTGAAGGCCGAGGCCTTGTCGGCCAGGTTGGCCTGGTCGACGCTCTCGTAGCGGGCGCGGACCTCCAGGATCACCTTGCCGGCCGCAACCTGGTCGCTGAACGTCGGCGGCGGCGCGGGCGGAGGCGGCGGCTCGGCCGGCTCCGGCGCGGGCTCCGCAACCGTTTCCGGCGCCGCCTCCGTGGCCGCCGGTTGCTCCGGCGTCGCCGCCGTTTGGGCGTAGGTTCCCGTCGCCCACAGCAGCGCCGCGAGCCCAGCGCCGAGCGTGAGCCCGGCCCTCTTCGTGTTCATGCCTCTTCCCCTCAGGCCAAAAAAAAACGCCCGGCGAGGGCGTGAGCCCCCTCCGGACGTCGTTGTCCAAAACAGTCGCCGACCCCGTCGTCGGCGTAGGTCCTTCAAGGACCCTCGCAGGACGTCGTTGCCCCGCGTGTCGCCATCAGGGACGCACCACGTCGGGACGCCGACAATCTGAAAACCGGCGTTATCGACCATTTCGCGGGTGCGGCGCCTGTTTCTGCGCAGCAGCACGGCGCCCAAAGCTTGGGCGGCGCCCGGAAACCAGGCGCCACCCTCCCCTCACGGACGATGACCGGCGGGGACTCGCCTTCGCCAATCCCTGGCGACGCAAGGCTTTGAAGGCATCCGGTTACCGGGCGGGAAGCGTGGAGTCGGGCCGACGCTGGCGCGCTTCAGACCTAATTCGCCCGATCCCCCCGCGCGTCATCCCGGGCGGAGGGCCGCGCAGCGGGCCGTAGACCCGGGACCCAGGGGACTGGGCGCGGCGGTCAGGCTCTCGCTGATGGCTGTCGCCGACGCCGGGCGGCGGCCCCTGGGTCCCGGCTCTTCGCGCTGCGCGCTACGGCCGGGATGACGAAAAATTGGAGCGGGGGCGCCCTACTCCGTGATCAGCCCGTGCAGCACCCCGTCGAGCGTGACCTGCATCAGCTCTTCGTGCGGAGCCCAGTTGCGGCTCGGCTTGGTGATGACCAGCGAGACGATGCCGTGGCAGGCCGCCCACAGCACCTGGGCGGCGCTTTCGGCGGTGCCGGTCTTCAGCCGGCCGGCGGCGGCGATCTCGCGGATCGGACCGCTGAACTCGTCGAAACAGGCGTCGCCGAGGTCGGACACGGCCTGCTGCTTCTCCACCGAGATCGCCTCGCTCGAGCCGCAGAACACCAGCTGGTAGGTGTTGGGATTGTCCAGGGCGAAGCGCATGTAGGCGTCGAGCATGCGCCGCACCTTCTCCACGGCGTCGACCGGCTCGTGCGACAGGGCGACGTTGATGGCCAGCAACTGCTCGATGGCCTCACGGCCGATCTCCAGCAGGATCTGGTCCTTGTCGCGGAAGTGCATGTAGAGCGCGGTCGAGGACACGCCCACGGCGTCGGCGATCTTGCGGATCGTCGCCCCGGCGTAGCCCTCGGCGATGAAGATCTTCTCGGCGGCGGCCAGGATCTCGCCCCGGCGCATGTGCCCGTCGCCCTTCGGCTTGCGGGCGGACCTGGTCGGCTTCTTCAACGCAACGGTCACGATACGGTACTTCCTCCCTCTTCCCCGATCTGACAGTAAACGGGAATCACCCAGGGCCGACAAGCGCGCCGCAGCTTTTGCGTAGAACGCGTATTTTTCCATTTGACACTTTATGGTTGAGTTAATCGAGTCACTCCCACCGATCAGGCCTGGTTGTGGGGAAACGACATGGCGCGCGAAGACCGGCGGCTGCACGTCGAGGAGCAGGACCATCATGTCCTGGCCGATCCGCCGCTCGTCGCACCCCTGCCGCTCGCCGACGGGGCGCATCGCCGACTGAGCACCGGCCAGGGCGTCGCGCTGGTCCTGATCGCCATCGTCCTGGCCGCGAGCGCGGCGCTGGCGCCGAGGATCACGCTGGCCGCGCTCGGCTGGACGGGCCTGGCGCTCTTCGCCCTGCTGGCTTCGCTGCGGCTCGTGGCGGCCTGCACGCCGCCAAGGCGGATCCCAGTCCCGCCCCTGCCCGACGCCGAGCTGCCCACCTATACGGTGATCGCCCCGCTCTACAAGGAAGCCTCGGTCGCCGCCGAACTGGCGGCCGGCCTCGACCGACTGGACTATCCGCGCGACCGACTCCAGGCCCTGATCATGCTGGAGGCCGACGACGTCGAGACCATCGCCGCCTTCCACGCCCTGGACCTGCCGGCCTTCATCCAGGTGCTGGTCGTTCCGCCCGGCGCGCCCAAGACCAAGCCTCGCGCCTGCAACCACGCCCTGGGCCGCGCCCGCGGCGAGCTGCTGGTGATCTACGACGCCGAAGACGCGCCCGATCCTGGCCAGCTGCGCGAAGCCGCCGCCCGCTTCGCCGCCGGCCCGCCCGACCTCGCCTGCCTGCAAGCGCCGCTGCGCATCGAGATCCCGGCCATCTCCGGCTTCCTCCCCCGCCAGTTCCAGCAGGAATACGCCGCCCATTTCGAGGTGCTACTGCCGGCCCTGGCGCGCTGGCGACTGGCCTTTCCGCTGGGCGGCACCAGCAACCACTTCCGCGTCGAGGCCCTGCACGCCGTCGGTGGCTGGGACGCCTTCAACGTCACCGAAGACGCCGATGTCGGCTTCCGCCTCGCCGCCGCCGGCTATGGCCTCGACGTCATCGCCCCGCCGACGCTGGAGACCGCCCCGACCAGCTGGAAGGCCTGGCGGCCGCAGCGAGCGAGTTGGGTTTCCTTTCCAATCGCTTTTCTGCGATGGGCAGAGAGATCAGCAGGATCTCGATTTCCTCTTTGCCTACAACGATCTTGTCGGTGATGGCTTCGACGAGCGAGCGCTTCTCGCTCGTCGCAAGCTCGTTCCACTGGCCATAGAGGTCACGAGCTCCGCTGAAGGCCTCAAGCTCGGAATCGAGCGTGATGCGCAGGACGTCGCACTGCGCCGTGAGCGCAGGGATCTCGTCCTCAAGCTGGGCGCGGCGGTCGGCGAGCGGGCGGTAGCGGCGGCCGTAGTCCTCGGCCGTGATCTGGTCGTCCTGATAGAGCCGGTAAAGGCGGTCATCCTCGCCCGCGAGGCGGGACGCTTCCGCGCGCGCGAGGGACACCAAGGCCTCCTTCTCGCGCAGGCGCTCATGCCCCACGTCGAGGTGCCGGCGCAGCTCATGCTCGGAGAGCAGGAGGCCATGAAGCTGCTCGCGGTACACGGCCTCGATGTCGTTCGCGGGGACCCGGTTGCCGCAGGTGCGGCAGAGGTACTTCGGATAGCGCGCCCACACGTACATGCGCGCGCCGCAGGCGCAGTGCAGGAAGCCCGTGAAGAGGTGCTGGGTGATCTTGGCGGGGCGCGTGCGGCCTGCGCGCTGGCTGGCGGCGATCTCGACGCACCGGTCCCAGAGCTCCTCGGAGACGATAGGCTCCACGGGCGTGTGCACCCAGTGCTCGTCCGACTTCTCGACCCGCGTCTTGGTGGCGTCGTCCCAGCGCGAGTAGTTGCCGCGATAGGTGCCCTTGGCCGTGGTGTCGTGCAGCAGGCGGTTGATGGTGGTGTTCGAGAATTCCGCGCCAGTGCCGGTGCGGTAGCCGCGATCGTTCAGGATGCGCGCCACGGTCTTCATGCGCTGATGCTCAGCAAAGAGCTCGTGCACCAGCACGCGCACGGGAGCCTCGGCCGGGTCCACTACGAGCGCGCCGTCCTTCCACTGGTAGCCGAAGGGGCCTCGGCCGCCGAGCGGCTTACCCATCTTGGCGCGAACCGGCACCGACGCCGCCACGCGGCTCGCGATCTCCTCCCGCTCCCATTGGGCCATAGCCGCGATCATCGTGAAGAAGAGACGGCCGGCGGGACTTGAGGTGTCGATGGCCTCTTCGAGCGAGACGAGGTCCGCATTCTCTGCCCGGAAGATCTCGGCGAATTCGAGAAGCTCGCGGGTGTTGCGCGCCAGGCGCGCGAGCTTGGAGAAGACGAGGCCGGAGATGCGGCCTGCCCGGACGTCGGCGAGCATCCTTTGGGCTTCCGGGTGCGCCATAACGGCTTTTCCGCTCACGGCGTCAAGGCGATATACCTCGGCGACGCGCCAGCCCTTGGCTTCGGCATAGGCGCGGGCGCGCTTCTCATGATGCTCGGGACTCTCGCCGCGCACCTGGTCTTCGGTTGAGACCCGTATCCAGATGGCGATCTGTTTCGCCACATCGGTAGCCGGCATGCTCGCCTCCCACGTGAGGAACAAAACTAGCACAAATCTATTGCCGGTTGAATCCCTAGGGCGCTGGTTTTGCAGCGTAATCGCTGCCACTGAGGGGCATCGTCACGGGGACCCTGCGCGCGCCTCCGCCGCAAGCATCATAAAGGCCACGTCACTCGCGCGGCATCAATGAATTCGCCTTTTAGTTGAAATAGAGTCATACTCGCCTCACAGATCGGGGGGCGATCATGAAACTCCTTCTCCGCCGCGACCAACGGTCCGGCCTCCTCGGCGGCAAGCCCATCTTCAGCATCGACGTGCGCGCCGAGATCTCCGACGACGAACATGCCGCTATCAAGAAGTACAAGCTGGCTGATACCCGGCTCTACGAGAAATTCGAGGTTCCGGGGGCGTCGGGGCCAGGGGCCTACCTTGGGATCTTCGGGGCCGTAGGTTTTGCTGCGCGCATAGCGGCCCGCGCCATGAACATCACGGTCGACGTGAAGGACCTCACCGGTGGCAAGCGCATCGAGTGCAAGGACATCGTCGAGATGCTCGCCGTCGAACAGCAGCTCAAGGACGCTGCTCTGACATTCAAGACCGTCCTCGACGCCGCGTCGCACTTCGGCGGCGAGGAGGTCATTGAGGTCTAGCCCCGTGGGCTGGAGCAATCTCCGGAACTGGCTCTCCGGCGGCACCAGACACATCGAACAGGCCCAGATGCGCGACGCCTGGGCTGACGTGGACGGCCTATGGCAGCGGTCGCCGCTCGCGGAGCGGGACGTCTCGTTCCTCGTCATGGACGCGATGACGGACTACCTGCGCCGGGTCGATCGCGTGCCGGCGATCTCGCTCGTCGTAGCGCTCTGCGAGACCTCCGAGGCCATCCTGCGCCAGGAGCAGGTCGGCGAGGTGTCGCCGGTCTGGGCGGTGCTCGACAACGACGTCGCCGAAGCCGTCTATTTCCGGAAGTATCTCAACCGCCGCCGCCGCTGGGCCGCCGACTATGATGCCAACCTGGCCGCCGTGCGCGAGCGCCTGTTCGAGCTCTTCGACGCCGTGTTCGCGGCGCTCCCCGAGATCTGCTTCGAGGACCAGGAGGACCGGAAGGGCGGCCTCGAGGTGCCGCTCATCGAGCTCCTAGAGCGGCCGGAAGAGGTGATCGAACGGCTCTGCACCTTCGCCTACAGCGACGACACCATCCGCCGGGAGCTGTTCGTGCCGCTCCGCGAGCAGATCGTCTCGAACATCATGGTGGCGTCGGGATTCCAGCCGGACGCGGACCTAACTCTTGTCCAGCATCGCCTCAAGCACGCGCCGGAACTCAAGGGCAAGACCGCCGCCGAGCTCGCGGACCTGTACCTCAGGCATACGCCGTTGCGGGCCATCCTCGAATTCCCCGTGCCTTTCACGGTGCCGGAGACCTCCCGGTTCGAGCACACGCACATTGTCGGCGGCACGGGACACGGCAAGACCCAGCTCCTCCAGCGGCTCATCCATGCGGACCTCGTGGCCGCCCAGGAGGACGGGCGATCGGTCGTGGTGATCGACAGCCAAGGCGACCTCATCAACAAGCTGATCCGGCTCGACCTGTTCGACCCGGACACGCCCGGCAGCCTCGCGGACCGCCTCGTGCTCATCGACCCGGCCGACGTCGAGTTCCCGGCGGCGCTGAACCTCTTCGACGCGCACCTCGACCGGCTTGCCGACTATCGGCCGGTGGATCGCGAGCGAGTGCTGAACGGCGTCGTGGAGCTCTACGAGGTGTTCTTCGGCGCGCTCCTTGGCGCGGAGCTCACCCAGAAGCAGGGCGTCGTGTTTCGCTACCTCGCCCGGCTCATGGTCTCGATGGACGGAGCCACGATCCACACCCTCATGCGGCTCATGGAGGACGGGAAGCCGTTCAAGCCGCACATGGAGAAGCTGGACGGCTCGGCGCGCTACTTCTTCGAGACCGAGTTCTTCCATCCCTCCTTCGCCGCCACGAAGAAGCAGATCCTCCGGCGGCTATGGGGCGTGCTGTCGACGCCCGCCTTCGAGCGGATGTTCGCGCAGCGGCAGAACAAGCTCGATCTGTTCGAGGCGCTCCAGGGCGGGAAGATCATCCTCGTCTCGACGGCCAAGGACCTGCTCAAGGAGGAAGGCAGCGCCCTCTTCGGCCGCTTCTTCATCGCCATGCTCGCCCAGGCCACCCTTGAACGCTCCACGGTCTTGGAATGGGACCGCACGCCCACCTACGTCTACGTGGACGAGGCGCAGGAGTATTTCGACGACCGCATCGAGACCCTGCTCACCCAGGCCCGCAAGATGAAGGTGGCGATGCACGGCGCGCACCAGGCCCTCGACCAGCTGTCCCCTCGCCTGCGGGCCGCGTTCAACAGCAACACGAGCTTCAAGTGCGTGGGCGGCGTCTCGGCCAAGGACGCCCGCGCGCTCGCCGACGAGCTCCACACCTCCGCCGAATACATCGACGGCATGAAGCGGCGGAAGGACCGCACGGAGTTCGCCGCCTGGCTCAAGCACCAGACGCCCCAGGCCATCCGCCTCACCGTCCCGCTCGGCTTCCTCGAACGCCAGCCCACCCTCACCGACGAGCGGTTCGACGCGCTCATAGACCGCAACCGGGCGCGGTACTGCGGGACGCTCGCGGACGTCCCGGTGCTCTCGCCGGTCCAGGCACCCATAGAGGACGCGCCGGCCAAGCCGCCGCGCCCGGTGCCGCACGCCCCGGCTCCGGCACCTGAAGAGCCGCCGGCAGCGGACATGCCCGAGCCGACCGTCCCGCCGGACACGCCGCCCCTGGCGGAAGAGCCGGCCGAGCTTCCGATACCGCACCGAACGGAAGAGCCCGCCGCCCGGCCTACCCGCCCAGCCCCGAAGCCCGCGGCTAACCAGGAGCCCGGCAAGGGCGGCCAGAAGCACCGCTACCTCCAGAACCTGGTGAAGGAGCTCGGCGAGCAGCAGGGGTTCCGGGCAACCGTAGAGGCCCAATTGTCTGACGGCGGCCAGGCGGACGTGCTGCTCGCGCGGGACGGCGTCCGCGCCGCCTTCGAGGTCTCCGTCACGACGCCGGCGGCATGGGAGCGGGAGAACGTCCGCAAATGCCTCGCCGCCGGCTTCGAGCGCGTAGCGCTGGTGCTCGCGAAGTCATCACGCACTCAAGCCGCGTTTCGCGCCGCCGTAACCGAAGGCCTATCCGCCGAGGAGCGCGAGCGGGTCTTCTTCCTCGTCCCCGAAGACCTGCCCGACTACATCGCCGGCCTCGCGCCGCCGCCCGAGCCCACGGAGAGCGTCGTGAAGGGATACCGGGTGAAGGTGTCGCGGACGACGGTGTCGCCCGAGGAGGCGAAGGTGCGGCGGGAGCGGCTGGCGGGCGTGATTGCGCGGTCACTAGACCGGCAGAGCTAGGGATCCCCCAGGTGATCGAGCAGGCGATCCGATCCAAACCGGAAGTGCGTGAAGACGAGCGCTGCGGCCGAGAACAACGCCATCCTCCGATCTTCCGCATCCCATGGCCGCCTCCTACGTGGGAGTTGATGCCGGAACGCGTCGATGTGGCGCGCGACGGCCTCGGCGATCTCCTGCCGGGTCCGCGCCCCCACCGTCTCGAAGCAGCTCTGGATATCCGCGCGCGTATAGACCGCGACATCGACGCCGCGATCCGCCGCCAGCGCCATTACGGCCTTTGATAGGCGGTCGATCCGGGCGCTGCGTACCGATGCTCTTCGACTCGACGCTTCGAGCACCAGCGTCTCAGGCTGGAGGCGCGCGAGCAGTTTCTCGATGGCGCGCAGGCAGACCGCGTTCTTGTCGCCTTTAGCGGAGACGAGACCCCAGTCGTAGGGCGCGAAGGGGCCTTCGAACGCTACCCAGCCAAACCCACGCGACGTTGGATGGAAGGCCATGGTGAGCGGCCAGCGGTGACGGGCCGGGCTCATAGCGCGGGGGTATGTGTCGCCCGCTGCATCATGGCGTCGAGAAGCGCGACCTTCTGCCGAGACTTGTCGTCCGACTGCTCCTCCAGACCCTCGCGGAGCATAGCCGCCTCCCCCATGACGGCCTCCTCTACGCGCTCATAAAGGGCTGGGAAGAGGTGGCCCGGCGTCTTGCCGAAGATGATCTCAAGGCGCAGCGCGATCTCGAAGCTGGGGAGCATCAACTGCTGCTCGTAGTGCGAGATGGCCTGGCGCGTGAGCCCCATGAGCTTGCCGAGCTCCTCCTGCGTGAGCGCCCAGAGCTTGCGATGCGTCTTCAAATACTGGCGGTTGGACCGTTTTGGCATGAAAGGAGCGAGTTATGGATAGCGCCGATCGCACGATTGGCCTGGCTATCGTCCCGCGTTCCGTCGGCATGCTGGAGGCGCTAAAACGCTAGTGTCACTAGCACCGGCTCTCGGCTCATTCTGCCAAATCACAGATCAAGAGAAGCTGGATTTTTGATAAGGCGAAGACGCGATCGACGCCCAAGCGTTGCCGCTGCGCGTTAGCGGGGCGATGATGCAACCATGGAAAGCCTCCTTCAGTACGTGGCAGCCATCGGATGGCGATGGGTCGCCGTTGTGACAGGCTGCCTTCTGGCGGCAGCGGACCTCTCAAATCGCATCTGGCCGAGTTGGACCGACGCCGCTGATCGCTATGGGTTCACCGCCGCCCGAAGACGAAGGGCGGAGGTCGCCATCCTAATCGCGGCGATCCTGTGGGCCGGGTACGCTACGTGGCGCGACGAGCGTGCGGCCAAAGAGAAAGCCCAGACCATCGCCACCCAACTCCAGTCGGCGCTCTCGGCAAAGGGCGCATCGGAAACCGTTTCAACAATCTCGCCTAGCAGCCCCTCGGAGCGTTTCGATCGTCCCGGACCTCCAGCGGCCCGCGATCAACCGACGCGTGGCCTCATGCGGTCCCTCGCAAACCGAGACTTGGAAGTACTCGCCACAGCGAGCCCATCGGGCTTCACGCTCGACGGCTTTCAGGTGAACGTGCAGAACGTGGGCGGCGACATGATCGACTGGCGCCTTGTCAGCCTCTCGGCGACCGTTGATGGTGTACCGGTACTGCAATCGCCAGCATCCCAGGAAGGCATTCTTGCAGCGTCGGACTCCGGCCAGTTGGTGCTCAAAAAGGTGCAGCCGCTGACGCTCACTCAAAACATGAAGACCATCGATGTGGAGTACGTGGTCGAATACGACACAAATCCAAAATCAGGCGTGAGACACTTCGGGCGGAAAGTGCGGTTCCTCATAAACTGGGCGAATGGTCCAGTGTCGCTTCCACTCTTTGAGATGCGGGCTCTCTCGCAAAGCGAGACGTAGGCGAAGGGCCCTAGATCTTGGGTTGCAGCCACGCGATGTGCAGCAGGTGGGCTGAATGGCGTGGACGGACACAGCTACATCCGAATAACCGCTTCCCAGACTTCAGACTGCCTGACCTGAAAGGCAATGCTGCGCCAATTGCGGACTCGACGATCTCTCCAGGAAGGCGACGCTCAGCGAGCTTGTCTGCCGGTGACACGAACCACCCGGTAGATTGAGCGGCAATCCGTCATCGGCTCGATAGAAAGAACGTATTCCCGTCCGGATCCTGGAAATAGACATGAGGGAAAGGCTTTAACTCTGGCGGCGCCAAAAAGGTCACGCCCTTTTCCAGCAGTCGTTCGTATTCGTACTGCACGCTGTCGCAGCCAAAGGAGCCGTTGAAAAAGGTGCCAACTCTGTCTTCGTGACCTTCCGGCGTGAAGAGCAAGATGCCGGTTTGGGCGCCTGGGATGGAGAGTTCAATCCAGCGCCTGTCGCCGATCGGGCGATCCGTCGTGATGATAAACCCCATGACGCCTGTCCAAAAGGCTAGGGCCCGCTCCTGATCTCTGGTTGGAATTCCAACATAGTTGAGCTTCTTGATCACCAGACACTTTCCGCGCCACAGGCCGTCAACTTGCGACCAGAGACCCGCGTGGTATCGGCTAGTCCGATGAGCAACAAGCAGTACACAGTGGACGCCTATGTCCTCGACACTCTCATGCGCGACCTGGTGGGTCACGATCACCGGGCCTCGGCGTTTCTGGTCTATCTAGCCTTGGCGGCCCTGGGCGATACCCGCCCTCGCCTCAGTCACGCACAGTTGGCGGAGCGGACCGGCTTGTCGAAGCGCAGCGTTCAAGCCGCGGTGATCCATCTTGCCGAACGAGACCTGATACGCCCCACCCGGTCCGGCGCCACCGACGTGACCCGCTACGAGGTTCTGACCCCATGGCGGCGTGGGGCCGAACCCGCGCCAGGTCCGTAGGGCTCATTTAGGCTGCCACAACTCAACCAGCGTGCCGTCGGGGTCTTGCACCCAAGCAAACCGTCCGAAGGCATTGTCGTCGTCGCGCTTTAAAATGGCGACGTTTGACGCCCGCAGCCGAGTGATAATCGTATCCATGTCATCCACGGCGAAGTTGACCATGAACTCACGCGTTGATGGTGCCATATGGTCAGAGGTGTCTGGGAAGGCCATCCAGGAGATCTTAGGCGGGTGGCCCGGCGCATCGTAAGGCAGCGCCGCACCGCCCCAAGCGGCGACATCCAAGCCAAGGGCATCGCGATACCAGTTCGCCAGGGCTTTGGGATCCTTGCTTTTGACGAACACGCCCCCAATGCCGGTCACACGGCCGATCGGCTCAGCCATGGCCGCCGCCTGACAGGCGAGCGCAAAGGCGATCGCGAATACTGGCTTCAAGAACGCCTTCATTCATGGTGCTCCCCGCAGGTCCCAAGCAGGTCCGACCCTGCGTGACCGTTATAGATCGGGTGCCGCCTAACGCGCACCGGAAGCAACGATTGCTATAGCAGCGATTGTAGATCGCGTTTGCACGAGCCTGGGCGGCTGCGGACGAAGTCGCGGATCGGCTGGCTGGCGCCAATAGCGAACTTGGGACCGCTTCCAGGAGCCGGACGTTCAGCATCAAGGTCTCGAAGAATGGCATCCCCCTAAGTTAGGGCCTTGCCTACGACCGGCCGCGTGCTGATGGAGAGGCGACGCAGATGATGGTTATTCCTGTTCGTGGCCTTGTGGGCTGTATGCTTTCCCTTACGCTGATCGGCTGCGGAGGCCCCTCGGACGATAAGAGCGACGCGACCGACCGCGACCCGCTCAAGGCCGAGAGAAAATCCCAAATAGGTTCTGCGGAGGCCCGGGCCTATGTCGCCCAGTTCACGAAGAAGGACCCGGAGGCGTGCTTCAAAAAGGATGTGGCGCTTCAACAGCCGACGCTGAAAGGTCCCGCGGGGGCCATCGGCGCACGGGTCCCGCCGACGCGCGTGATCGTGATGATCGACGGGTCCGGTTCGATGGCCGGACGAATGGGCGGTCGGACCAAGCTCGAACTGGCGCGGGAGGCGGCGCTGGGCTTTGTCGATGGACTGCCCGCGTCGGTGCAGACGTCCCTGCTGGTCTTCGGCCAACAGGGAAACAACAGCCAGGCCGGCAAGGCGAAATCCTGCTCGACCATCGACGTGCTCGCGCCGATGTCGGCGGACCGGGGGAGCCTCCGCACGGCGCTGGGACAGGTCCGCGCAGTCGGCTGGACGCCGCTCGCAGCCGGGCTCGATCGCGCCGAGGCGCTGCTGGCCGCCTCCGCTACGCCCGGGGAGCAGGTCATCTATGTCGTGTCGGACGGGGAAGAGACGTGCGACGGCGATCCCGTGGCGGTCGCACGTCGGATCAACGGGGGCCGCACGCGGGCGATCGTCAATGTCATCGGCTTCAACCTGCCGTCGGGCGAGGCTGCCAAATTGACCGCGGTCGCGCGCGCGGGCGGCGGCGGGTTCGTCAACCTGTCCAACGAGGCGGAGCTCGAGAGATCGGCGCAAGTGCGGGAATGGATGCGGCGATCGGACAACCACGTCGCGACCTGGTCGGCCACCAGCGATAATCACGTTGCCACCAGCAGGGCCATCAGCGACACCCATGTATGCATAAGCGGCCTCGTCTCCGAAGAGCATGTCGCAATGTCCAGCGACCTCTCGGATCGCCAGGTGGCTGGCCGCCCCTTATCCTTCGCGGAGGAAGCCAGAGCCTTACTGAAAGCGCGCCACGATGCGCTGCGGACGAGGGACGAGGCCTATCGGGCCGAACTTACCAACGCAGAGGCTGGGGCAAAGCGGAGCATCGATTCAGCGGCGAATGCGAACCGCTGAACAGCCCTCCTATACTCCAGGCAAGGTCCACAACCCACCCTGCCCTGTAAGCTCAGAGGCGGCGCTGCGCCTGAACCGCGCCATGAGCTGACATTGGCCCACCTCCAGGAATGCGACGTTCAGCACCCGGCGGGAGAAAACCGGCGCCGCCCCATGGAGGACGTCGAAAGCGTCAGGTTCCTACGAGGGTCTTCACTGAGGGCGGGAAGACGCGTCTGCTTCTTTGAAGCCTGCTAAGGTCGCAGCCGAAGCTGCGCATCAATAGTCCCTGGGCGCCAATCCGCGTCGCCATCAAGGAGCTAGCCAACGCGGGCCTTCAGCGCCTTGGCCACGATCGGCGCCAAGGCCTCGCCGATCCGTCTGGCTCCGCCCGCATTGGGATGGACGCCGTCCCGCTGCATGAGGGCGGCGTTCGTGTTCACCCCGGCAAGGATGTTGGCGTAGAGCGGCACGCCGAACTCGCGCGCCAGGCTGGCGTAGATCGCGTTGAACTCGCGGGCGTAGGCCGCCCCGATGGCCGACGGCGCGCCCACGCCGACCAGGACCGCGTCGATCCTGCGCGCCTTCAGCTTCTGGAGGATGCCGCGCAGGTTGGCCTTGGTCTGGGCGGGCTCCACGCCCTGCAGCAGGTCGTTGCCGCCCAGGGCGACCACGCAGATCCTGGTGTCGGCCGCGACGCTGAAGCCGACCCGCGCCAGCCCGCCGCCGCTGGTGTCGCCCGAGACGCCAGCCGCCCGGACCATCGCCGGTACGCCCAGCCGGCCTAGGGCGGCCTGCAGCTGCGCGGGCATGGCGTCACGCGCCGGCAGGCCCAGGCCCGCGGTGATCGAGTCGCCCAGGACGGTGACGACAGGCGGCTTCGGCGCGGCGGCGATCTGGGTCAGCAGGCCCAGGCCGAGCAAAAAACGACGACGGCTTGGAAAACGCTGTGCGGTCGGGTCCATGCCTTCCTATGTAGGCTGACCGCCGGCCGAACAAGGGCCGGCCTCGCAGGAAACACCATGTCCGACGACCCCTCGCCCCCGGCTCCCCCCCTGGCCCTGAGCGCCGTCGCCCTGACCCTGCCTTCGGCCGCTGGACCGGTGAACATCCTGCGGGGCGTCGACCTGACGGTGAACGCCGGCGAGCGCGTGGCCGTGGTCGGCCCGTCGGGCTCGGGCAAGTCGTCGCTGATCGCGGTCGCGGCCGGCCTGGAAGACCCCACCGCCGGCGCGGCTCGCCTGTTCGGCCAGGACCTGGCGACGCTGAACGAGGACGGCCGGGCCCGGCTGCGGCGCGGCCGGGCCGCGTTGGTGTTCCAGTCCTTCCACCTGTTGCCCAACATGACCGCCGAGGAGAACGTCGCCACGCCGCTGGAGATCGCCGGAGCCGACGACGCCCTGGCGACCGCCCGGGACTGGCTAGGCCGCGTGGGCCTGTCGGCTCGCCTGACCCACTATCCCCACCAGCTGTCGGGCGGCGAGCAGCAGCGCGTCGCTCTGGCGCGCGCCCTGGCCGCGCGTCCCGCCCTGCTGTTCGCCGACGAGCCGACGGGCAACCTGGACAGCGTCAGCGCCACGTCCGTCGCGGACCTGATGTTCAACCTCGTCGCCGAGGTCGGGGCGGCCCTGGTCATGGTCACGCACGACCAGGCCCTGGCCACCCGCGCCGACCGCATCGTGCGGATGGCCGACGGGCGCATCGCTTCGTGAGGCCGCCCCTCGCCTTCCGCCTGGCCGCCCGCGAGCTGCGTTCTGGCGTGCGCGGCTTTCGCATCTTTCTGGCCTGCCTGGCGCTGGGAGTGGCCGCCATCGCCGCCGCCGGCTCCACCGCCGAGGCCTTCCGCCAGGGCCTGGCCAG
This sequence comes from Caulobacter sp. SRI_008, assembly GCF_057586355.1. Lineage (NCBI taxonomy): Bacteria > Pseudomonadati > Pseudomonadota > Alphaproteobacteria > Caulobacterales > Caulobacteraceae > Caulobacter > Caulobacter sp. SRI_008. The sequence continues at coordinate 37,952 of NZ_JBYCZS010000017.1, read as the reverse complement.
CCAGGCGCGCGAGATTCTCGGCGGCGACCTGTCGTTCTCGGCCGAGAACCGCGACTTCACCGACCAGGAACGCGCGGCCTTCGACAAGCTGGGAGTCACGACCTACGCCGCCTTGGCACGCGCCATGGCCCAGACGCCGAGCGGCGAGCGCCGCCTGGTCAGCCTGCGCGGCGTGGACGCGCGCTTCCCCTTGGCGGGCGCAGTGACCCTGGAGGGCGCGCCCAACCTTGCGACCGCCCTGGCCGACCGGGACGGCCTGCCCGGGGCGGCGGTGGAGCCGGCGCTGCTGGACCGCCTGCACCTGAAGATCGGCGACCGGTTCGAGGCCGGCCCCATCACCCTGGTCGTGCGGGCCAAGCTGATCAGCGAACCCGACGGGCTATCGCGCGGTTTCTCGATGGCGCCGCGCCTGCTGGTCCGCCGCGACGTCCTGGAACGGTCCGGCCTGCTGGCGCCGGGCGGCCTGTCCGGACGGGCCGTGCGCATCGCCCTGGCGCCGAACCAGGACCCGCGCGCCGTCGGCAAGGCCGTGCAGGCGGCGCTGCCGGACTCGCACCTGCGGGTCCGTGACCGTCTCGACAGCGCGCCCGGCGCGCGACGGCTGATCGACCAACTAGAATACTTCCTCGGCTTCATCGGCCTGGCGTCGCTGGTGGCCGGCGGCCTGGGCGTGGCCGGCGCGGTTTCGGCCTATCTGTCGACCCGGGAGCCGGCCATCGCCGTGCTCAAGGCCCTGGGCGCGGAGAGCGGCCTGATCCGCGACCTTCACCTGATCCAGATCGCGGCGCTGGCCCTGCTGGGCGTGACGATCGGCCTGGTTGTCGGGGCGCTGGCGCCGCTGGTCCTGGGCCAGTTGGCCGGCTCCAGCCTGCCGATCCCGGCGCTGTTCAAAGTCTATCCGTGGCCCCTGGCCAAGGCTGGGCTGTTCGGCATGCTGGCGGCGGCCGCCTTTTCGCTGCTGCCGCTGGCGAGAGCCCGGGCCACCCCGCCCTCGGCCCTGTTTCGACGTGCGCCCAAGGCCCGCCTGCCGCTCGGGTTCGAGACGCTCGGCGCGGCCCTCTCGGGCGCCGGCCTGGCGGCCTTGGCCGTGGCCACCGCGCCGACCCCGCTGGCGGCGGCGATCATGATCGCGGGCGTTATGGTCGCCTTCGGCCTGCTGGCCGTGCTCGGCCGCTCGGCCGCCTGGCTGGCGGGAAGGGTTCGCGGCCTGACGCGCGGTCTCGCCAAACTGGGCCTCGCCAACCTGGCCGGACCGCGCTCAGCGGCGCGGACCGCCAGTCCCGCCATCGGCCTGGGCGTGGCCCTCCTGGCCTGCGTGGTGCTGATCCAGTCGGCGCTGCTGGCCCAGGTCAGCGACGTGGCCCCGCGGACCGCCCCGGCCATGATTTTCACCGAGATCCCCGGTGACCGCGTCGCCGCCTTCGACGCCGCCGTGGCCGGGGTGACGGGCCCGCTGCACGCGGACGCCTATCTGCGCATGCCTTTCGCCACGGGCCGGATCATCGCTCTCAAGGGCAAGCCGATCGACACCAAGACCATCAAGGCGTCCGAGCGCTGGGCCTTCGACAACGACCTCAGCCTCTCGTTGCTGGCCAGGGAGCCGAACAACGCCGGCGTGGTCGCCGGCCGCTGGTGGTCCGCGAACGACGCCGGTCCGCCGAAGGTGGCGTTAAGCGCCGAGATCGCCCAGGCGGCCGACCTCAAGGTCGGCGACACGATCACCGTGCTGGTTCTGGGCCGCGAGATCGAGGCGCGGATCGCGGTGCTGCGCAAGGTTGACTTCGGCGGCTTCGGGCCCAACTTCAACCTGATCTTCAACCCCGCGACCCTGGAGGGCGCGGAGCTGCGCAGCGTCGCAATCGCCCGCCTGAGCCGCGGCCAGGAAGCGGCCCTGACCCGCAGCCTCGGGGAGGCTTTTCCGGGCGTCAACGTGATCAGCGTCCGCGAGCAGCTGGACGCAGCGGCAGCCCTGTTCGACCGCCTAGCCTTGGCCGTTCGCGGCGCGGCGGGCGTCGCCGGCCTGGCCGGCCTCCTGGTGCTGGTAGGCGCCATCGCCGCCGGAGCGCGCGCCCGAGCCCGCGAGGCCGCGACCCTGAAGGTTCTGGGCGCCACGCGCGGCCAGATCCTGCTCGCCTATGTCATCGAGTATGGCGCGGTCGGGCTGATCGCCGGCGCGGCGGGCGTGCTGCTCGGCTTCGCCGCCGCCTGGCCAGTGGTCGTCAAGGTGTTCGAGGCCAGCTGGAGCGTCGACTGGAGCGGCGTCCTGGCCCTGCTTGCCGGCGCGACCGGCCTGGCGACCCTGGGCGGACTGATCGCCGCCGGCCTGGCGTTGTCTCAACGCCCGGCGCCCGTGTTGAGGGGCGAGTAAATCTTAAATTCGTGCCGGCCGCCAAGACAGTCTAGCGACGTTTTCCGCCGATCGGGAGGTTTGATCCCAGACCGGGTCGCGCCAGGAACACGCACACCACCACATTCGCGAAGCGCTCGTCGCGGCCCTCAACGAGCGCCGCCCCGTCGATCCCGCCGCCTTGCGATCGGACCGACATTGCCTCCTCGGTTGCTGGATTCACGGCGAGGGCGCCCGGCGTTGGGCGGGTAACCATGCCCTCCTAGGCTTGCTGGAAGGCCATGCGCCTTCCACCAGCAGGCGGGTCTGGTCGCCGATCAAATCAATCGTGAGCAATGGACCGAGGCAGAGATCGCTCAGCCAGGGGTCGCCCTTCGCCCTGGCGGTTGCAGACTTAGCCGCCTTGCGGCGAATGCGGGCGACGGCTGGATCGGTTGCGGCCTAGCTAAGCGCGCAGCGCCGAGGCTGCTTCCGTCTCCGCCGCGTGCGGTGGAAACAGGAAGCGGCCGGCGCGCGCGCCATCGCGCAGCCTGATGTCCAAGACCACAGGCTCGCCGGCGTCCGCCAGGCGATGGGCCAAGTCACGCGCGGCCTGCTCGGCGCGGGCGCCGGTGGCAAACTGGAGAGGACCGCCGCTAAAGTCGCCGCGAACGATCCAGCCGTCGCTCGACGGCTCGACAAAGATGAAACAAGGCATGGTCATAACGCAAAGCAGTGAGCGGGGCGAAGTGGCGGCCGGCCCTCCGCTGGCCGGCCGCCCGCCCCAACTCAAGAAAACATGTCGCGGTCCAGGCGGCGCAGCGCGGACAGCACCTCGCTGAGCGGCACAGGCCCGGGCGTTCCCAAGAGCCATCTCTGACTGGGCCGATGCTCGACCGCGCAGGCGTCAGAAGCCCAGGCCGCCAGGATTTCGCGCTTTTCGGCGAGATCGAGATCCTGATCCTTCAGCACCTCCAAGGGGTGGAGGAAGCCGACCGCCGGACGAACGGGCCATGGACCCGCCCGGTGGGACGCATTGGTGTGCGTGCGCATGGCCAGCTCCTTATGCGGCCTTTTGGGTCTTGGCCGGTTTGAGCTCCAACGCCTGCTGGCGTGCACCGACCCCGATCGGAACCTGCTTGGGCTTCAAGGCCTCGGGCACATCACGGACCAGATCGATCGACAAGACGCCATGGGCATGGACGGCGTCCTTGACGATGACATAGTCGGCCAGCTCGAATCGGCGCTCGAAAGCGCGGTGGGCCAGGCCCTGGTGGAGGAAGGTTCGCGCGCTCTGGTCTTCGTTCGCCGCCCTTCGCCCCTTAATCACCAGAAGGTTGGGCTCGGCCATGACCTCGAGATCCGCCGGCGCGAAACCGGCGACCGCCAACGAGATGCGGTAGGCGGCCTCGCCGGTCTTCTCAATGTCGAACGGAGGATAGCTGGCGCTCGCTTCGGTGCGGAGCGCCGTCTCGACGAGATCGACCATGCGATCCACCCCGATCATGGAGCTGTAGAGAGGGCTGAAATCAAAAACGGTGCTCATTTCCATCTCCTCGCAAGCAAGTTGGACATGAGGGGCGCCGAGCCAAGCGCTATGCGCCCCAAGGCCAGGCCCTGTCGGCGCCCGGCAAGCAGGCGATGAATTAGGACGCGGCGGAAAAGCGTCAAGACGCCCGCATCAGAAATTTTTCGATCCCGGAACTAAAGCGTTGCCCGCCCTGAAGCTGAGGCTGAACCTGGCCGCACTGCATCACCGGTTGGAGGTTAGGTCGACGCTCATCCTGAGCGGTCCCGGCGACCAAACACCCCCCGTTTGGAGACTTGCGGCTTGTCGCCTCAGTCCCCAAACGCGGAAGCTGAGAGAGGCCGCGTGCTCAGCACGCCTTCCCATCTCGCAATGGTCGCCCGCGCCAAGAGCCTAGTGGCGGCCTTCGGCGAATTCCTCGACCATCTTGGCGCAGAAGGCCGGTAGGTCGTCAGGCTTGCGGGAGGTGACGAGCCCGTCGTCAACCACCACGTCTTGGTCGATCCAATTGGCGCCGGCGTTCTTCAAGTCGGCTTCCAGCGACGGCCACGAGGTCATCTCCCTGCCCTCGACGGCGCCGGCGTTGATCAGCGTCCAGGGCCCGTGACAGATCGCGGCGATCGGCTTCTTGGTCGTCACGAAGTGCTTGATGAAGTCGATGGCGTTGGGCTCCAGCCGCAGGGCGTCGGGGTTCATCACTCCGCCCGGCAGAACGATGCAGTCGTAGTCCTCGGGCTTGGCGGCCGAGAGTTCGCGATCGACAGGGACTTTGCGGCCCTTGTCGTGGTGCTCCCAGCCCTGGATCTGCCCACCCTTGGGCGAGACGACTTCGACCTGCGCGCCGGCCGCCTTCAGGGCCTCGACCGGCCTTTCCAGTTCCGACTGCTCGAAGCCGTCGGTGGCGAGCACGGCGACCTTGCGGCCGGCCAGGGTTTGATCGGGCATGGGAGAACTCCTCGGTAAGCAGCAGGGATCAAGTGTTGGCGGAAACCCGGTCTGGCGAGCGGCGGTTCCAATCGGCGCCGACAGCGGAAATGCCAGAAACCGTTTCCGTGATTTCGGCGCGGCTCAAGGCGCTAGATGTCCCTAGGGATGGGCGTGATGCTCGGCGTTGCGCTTGCGTGTCGCGGCCGCTTTCTTGGCCGAGGCCGAGCGGTCGGCGGCGCTACGATGGGCCGAGGCTTCGCCACCCGCCTTGCCGCCCTTATACGCCGCCGGATGACCCGTGGACTTGCCGCGTCCGGAGCCGCCCTCCTTCTTGCCGCCGCCGTCGTCCTTGTTGACCGTGGCCCACGCCCGTCGCTCGGCTTCCTTCTCCGAAACGCCCTTGGCCTCATAGCCCTCGGCGATGTGGTCGGCCTTGCGTTCCTGCTTGCCGGTGTATTTGGATTTGTCACCTTGAGGCATCTGACGTCTCCGTTGAGATGGGTGGTGCAACGCCCACAAAATTCCCGCTGCCCCACCCCGTTCCCACAGCAAAGTCAGTCGTTTAGCTCAAGTTCGGATGTCGCATTTCCGACAGAGGAACAGGCGGCGGACATGCATCGTTTGCCTCTCGCCACGTCAATCGGCGCGGCCAACATCAAGATGGGAAGCAGACGACCATGAGCGAGAACCGCGACAATCAAGGCCTGCAGCAACAGCCGAACGACGCCCAGCGGCAGCAGGCCGGGCAGCAGAACCAGCAGGGCGAAACGCGCCAGCCCCAGCAGCAAGACCAGAACCCTCAGCAGGCCCAGCCAGGTCAGCAAAACCAGCAGGCCGATCGTGAGCGCCGCCCCAATGAAGGCGTCGAGGGGACGGATCAGGACGGCCTGACCGACGGCGGTGTGACGGGCGGTAACGGCGACATTCGTCCGGGCCGCACCGGCGACGGCGGCGTTGAACGCTGAGTCTACTGAGGGCCGCTCTCGAGCGGCCCTCTTTCCGCACACGGTCCTGGTTGTACGCCCGTACGTGGTGAGCCTTGCCCATCGACGCGGCGAAATCGGAGGCGACGATGACCTGCGTTCTCGAGGTCTCCCCGTTTGAAGGGGGCTGGTCGGTCAAGCTCTGCGACACCTGTGAAGTTCTGTTTTTCGAAACGGGCGGACAGGCCGAGCGGGAAGCCAGGCGGCTGGCGGCGAAGCACCCCGGTGGTGCGCGCGTGCGCATCTTGGATCTAAGGCGCCAATTGGCGGGTGAGTGGATGCCGAAAGGCGACGCGATCTTGCCAGTCGGGTCGCACGCCCAGGCCTAACACCACGCCTTTGCTGAGGCACAGGCCCTGGAACGGAGACAAATCATGTCAGATCAGAACGCCGAAGGCCGAAAGGCCAACGAGGCGGAGCCCCCGGGCGAATTCACGGCGCTGGGCGGGAGGAAAGCGGTCCAGCGAACGGGCAAGCGGTCACAGGCCAAGGCTGGGCCGGATGGCGGCGCCTCCGCGGACGTAGGCGACACCTTCAAGTCCGGTCCTAACCAAGGGTGAGCGGATGAAGAGCCATTGGCAAACACAGAAGGGAATTGTTCATGCCCAAGGTCGCTGACGACCATCAATGGTCGGCCAAGGTCACCGAGACGAGTGACGCGCTCGACCTGAAGGCCAACCTCTTCGAACAGGACGATCCGGCCGAAATCGCCGCCTCCCTCAAGCGTTCGGCCGAGCATAGCCACCGGCGCAAGGGCACGCCGTTCCAGTCGGCGATGTCGATGCTCACCTTCTACATCAACCGCGCGGGCGACAACCTGTCGGCCGAGCGCAAACAGGTGCTCAACGCCGCCAAGGGTGAACTGCGCCAGCAGTTTGGCCGCAAGCCGGCTTAGCGATAGGTTCGGCGCCGCTGCGCCAGCTCTAGCAGCGGACTTGAACGCTACTTCGGACACGTAGCGTTGGCCGGTTGGTGCACGCGTCTCGCGCCCATTCAGTTTCGCCAACCCTAGACGGGGATCGAGGGCGTAAGCTTCACAATTTTCAAGACATGCGACAACCGGCGCCATGAGTGAAATTCGCATTTCAGTATAGCGGTCTTGAAAATAACAATTCTTCCGGGAGGCCGATGATGCGTGTTCTGGTGGCTGACGACGACGCGTTCATCCGAGAACTCGTCGGCATTCTTGTTCAAGGCAGCGGCCTGGATGCCGTCGAAGCCGCCGACGGCTTGGAGGCGATCGCGCAATTTGAGAAGCAGCCGTTCCGCATCGCGCTCGTCGATATGATCATGCCCAATTGCGACGGTATCGAAACCATCATGGCGATAAGACGCCGCTGGCCAAATACGCGGATTATCGCCATGAGCGCCGGATCACGCTTCCTACGCCGAAAGGACGCTCTGGATTGGGCTGTGGGTCTTGGCGCGGATATGGCGATCGAAAAGCCCTTTGATCCGGTATCCTTCAGTTTCGTGATGGATGAGCAGCTTTCGCTCGCGCCGCCACGGCTGGTGGCCTGAGGCTGGGCCGAAAACTGGCCTTGCTACTCATCAACGGCGCGGGGCGCCTTCCCCGTCGTGGTGACCTCCTGGATCATCGCGAGCAAGACAGACGGCGAATAGGGCTTGGCCAGGAACCGGGCGCTGGACGGCAAGTCGGCGGGGGCCACCGCCGCCGCGCCGGTGGTGACGATGATCGGCAGTTGCGGAGATCGCAGGGCCGCCAAGCGAGCCAGACCAAGGCCGTTGATCTCGCCAGGCATATCGACATCGGTGAACATCACCGCGATGTCAGGGCGGGCTTCCAGAAGGATAAGCGCCTCTTGGGCGTCGACGGCCTCGATCGCGTGATGGCCGCCCTCCATCAAGATGTCGCAAGCCAGCATGCGAACAAGCACCTCGTCCTCGACGACGAGTATGATCAGCGGCGCGGCCTCTTCGCCCGCCACCACTGCGGTTTCATCGCCCGACATTCCATTTGCCCCGAACCGGCGATCCGCCGTCCAAAGGCTGGCGGATTTGTCGGCTTCTCGAGTAACCCGCCCGGTCCCGGTTTTGTTGCTTGGCGACAGACGATCGTCGGCGGTTGGCGCCCGCCAGCGACATAACCAATTTTAAGCCTCCGCCGCGCCGAACTCCGAGGCGTTGCGGCGCGGCTTGTCCTGACCGCGCCGCTCCAGCGCTTGGCGCACCCGATCGATCAGTTCGGTTCGCCGATAGGGTTTGCCGATCACGTCCATCGCCGGGCGAGAGGGCCCGTCGATGACCAACTCCTCATTGTAGCCGGTGGTCAGGAGCACGGGCAATTCCGGTCGCCGCCGCTGTATCTCCGCCGCCAGGCTGATGCCGTTCATGCCACCGGGCATGACGAGGTCGCTGAACAGTAGATCGAACGCCTGCGGCGAGGCCTCGAACACCGCAAGGCCTTCATCTCCGGACGTCGCGATGGTCACCTGATAGCCGACGCCCGTGAGGATTTCGCGGGCCAGCTCGAGGACCTCCAGATTGTCCTCCACCACCAGGATGTGCTCGCTGACGGGCGTCGCGGCGGCCGACGTTGTCAGGGCTGGGCCCGAAACCGCCGGCGGGATCTTGGCCACATCGCGCGTGACCGGGAACAACATGCGGATGGTGGCGCCATGCCCCGGCGCGCTGTCGATCTCCAAGCGGCCGCGCGACTGTTGAACAAAGCCGTGGGCCATGGCCAGGCCCAGCCCCGTACCCTTGCCCACGCCCTTGGTGGTGAAGAACGGTTCGGTGGCCCGCTCGACGACATAGGCGGCCATGCCCTCCCCCTCGTCGCGGACTTCGACGGCGACATAGTCGCCGCTGGGGAGGTTGCGCGCCTCCGCGTCGCCGTTGAGATGCAGCGCCGAGGTGGTGATCGTCACCAGCCCGCCCTTGGGCATGGCGTCGCGGGCGTTGATGACGATGTTGAGCAACGCCATCTCGAAATTGTCGGCGTCCAGCATCACCGCCGGAAGCCTGCGACGCAGGCTCAGCTGAAGCTCGACCTGCGAGCCGAGCGTGCTCTCGATGATCTCGCCAAACTCGGTGATCAGGGCCGAGATGTCGACGGCCTGCGGCTCCAGCCGGGTCTTGCGAGCGAAGGCCAAGAGTTGACGAGTGAGCTTGGCGCCGCGCTCGGCCGCCGAACGCGCGGCCTCGACATAGCGGACGCTGCGCTCGTCCAGGGGACGCGAGGCCAGCAGTTCCAGATTGCCGTTGACCACCTGCAACAGGTTGTTGAAGTCGTGGGCCAGGCCGGCGGTCAGCTGGCCAATGGCTTCCATCTTCTGGGACTGGCGCTGGGCCTGCTCGCTGTTGCGACGCCGGCTGACATCGAGCTGGCTGGCGAAGAAGTAGAGCAGCTTGCCGGACGTGTCATAGACCGGGCCGATGAACACCGCATTCCAGAATGGCGTTCCGTCCCGCTTGTAGTTGATGATCTCCAACGAGACCGCCTCGGCCTTGGCGATGCTCTGACGCATCTCGGCCACGGCCTCGCGATCCGTCATCGCCCCTTGCAGGAAGCGGCAGTTGCGCCCGACCACCTCGGCTTCCTCATACCCCGTCAGATCCAGAAAGGCCTTGTTGGCGAAGACGATCGGGTTGTCCGGTACATTGGGGTCGGTGAGGATCATCGGCATGCGGGTCATCTCAACCGCCGCGAAGAACACATTGCCGCGGCTTTCGAGCCCAGGCTCGGTGATCGTGCTCTCGCGCCAGTGACGAAGGCCGCGCGATCCCAAGGGCTCGGGCGCGCCGCTGTCCAGCGTGCCGGCGGCGGGAACGCCACTGCTTTGCCCCCCGCCCTCTACGTCGCGCCGGGGGTCGCGATCGTGGTCTTCTGAACTCAAGGGGCCTTCTCCGACAAGCTTGGCTGCGCCTTCCCGATGCGCAACGCCTGGGCCCTTATCAGGTTCGCCCAATCTGTCGAGCCGGCGCCCGACCGTGCCCCCTAAAGCTGGGGGCGGGTCGCGCCATTTGCTGCCGTCGGCGCACCGCTAGGAACCGGACGTTCAGCGACTAGGGTAAGGAGACGGCCTCCGCCCCTCGCCTTCCCCCTTGAGACAACTTGTCGGCGGAGACTTGGGTGTTAGCCTTCCCGAGATCGAAAGGGAGCCGGCGTGGATTGGATCGCCACAGCAGGGGAACTTCGCGCGGCGACGATCGCGGCCGTCGACATGTTGAGCTCCGTGCTCGAAGGGCGACGCCTCTATGCGGTCTGTCTCCAGACAGCGGATGACGGCATGAGCGTGGGTTTCTGCGCCAATACCGAGGAAAGCTACGCCGAGAAGCATGCCTCCGAGGCCGCGATCGAGGACATGAGCTCTGACTACGCGACCTATCTGCGCTGGGCGCCCGCCGAGTGGGGGTACGAAGGTTTCGGCGACGACCTTTTCGCGGATATCAATCGCGACCTCACTGCGGCAAGCGCCACTTCGAACGATGACTTTGCCCTCTATTTCGACCATCTCATCCACGCGATGATCGATGCGTTGGCCCATCTGCAGGCGGAACGGGCGCAGGCGCTCGAAGGTGTGACGTTGTTTGTGACGATCTCCGACAGCGAGGCCGCGCGAGCGGTCGAGCGGAATTCAGTCCAGCGGCTGAATCGGTCGACGCTCGCTGCCGAATTCGGCCAGCGGTTGGGCCGAAGCGGCAGCGCTGCGCCAGAAGCCGCCGTCCCGTGGTCGACTGAAACTGGAGGCTGATGGGCCTATTGATCACCAATTCCGAAGCGCTGGCGGCAACATCGACGCAGAGCAATATCGGAATGCTTCGCCCGCACCGCCGCGCCTGAGCGTGAAGGTGAGTCCTGGATGTCGATGGTCGCCTTCTCGATCGAACGAGGTCCAGGGCCTTGGCCTGCGTCGATGCACGATTGCTCGAAGTCGTATGAAGAGCCGCGCTTGGCCAGAACCTTGATCCGGCAGGCATGCGTGTGGGCGCCGCTCAGGCCTTCCCCGTCGTAGCGACGCAGGGAGGCGTTTGGCGGATCGCCGCAGGAAATGTCGGCCGCGACGAAGATGCCGTGCTTGAGCGGCAGAGCGCCGCCCAAGTCCCGTGCCGGCTTGATCAGCACGTCGCGCTCGGAAGCGCCCTCAGCGGTTACCGAGGCTGTCGGTAGATCAGCACGGGAAGCGCTCGCACTGGGCGCGGCCTGTATCGGCGCGCTCGGCGACGCTACTGCCCCACCGCGCGCGCCCGAAGTCCGCGACGCAGGCGCGGCGGAACGTTCGCCACAGGCGGCCAGCGCCAGGACCGAAAACAGACCGACAACGACGGCGCGAGACAGCATGGGCATTCCTTAGTCATGGACGCTAGCGGGCGCACGCTGCTCTAGGCGCCAAGTGACGTGTGGCGAGGTCATCCAGGGTTTAATCTGCGCCGTTGCCCGGGTCGTCCGCTGTCGGATCATGGGTCGCGTTGGTTTTCTTGTTGGGGTCGAGCTCGGGCGGCAGCGGCGCCTCCTGGCCAGCTGGTCTTTCCCCAGCGGGCGGATTTTTTGGCGTAGGCGTTGCCTTGTTGCTGTCCGTCATGGCGGTCTCCTCTCCCGCCCCCAATCCCCGACAATCGGAAAGGCTCCCGCGATCGAGTACGACCGGAGTGCGCCCCGGCCTCGCCACCTGGTCGTCAGGGGGCTGTCAGATGGCCTTTGGCAATATGCGGGCTCGCCGCTGCCTGGCGCTTTGCAGGCAACGCGCGACGCTCGGGTCACGTTATCCGAGCCCCTGTCACAAGGAGTTAGCCCATGAAGACCGCCATCCTTGGCCTGTCCCTGGCCGCCATCGCCACCGGCGCACTGGCGCAGACAACCATCGCCCGCAACGAGGCCCAGCCCGCCAAGGGCGCTTTCACGGTCGGCCACATCGAGGACGCTGACGTGATCGACTCGGCCAATCGCAAGGCCGGCGAGGTCGAGCACGTTTTGCTCGACGCCGCTGGGAAGCCGACAGCGATCGTCATCGAGATCGACCGAATGGGACCCGACAAGAAGGTCGTCGTCGCGCTGGCGGACGTGTCCGTCGCTCCAGAGCCGGGCGATCCGGAGGATCACATTATTCGAACCAAGCTGACCAAGGCGCAGCTGGCCGCGCTTCCAGACTGGAAAGGCTAGGCCCCGGACTGGCGCGCTTGGCAAACGAGCGTGCCAGTTCCTTTCGGCGGAGCGCCCGAGCGTCGCCTTGGCGCCACGAGCAGAAGCTCTAGCGGCTCCAGAAAGGCGACCTTCACGGTCATGCAGGGTTAAGCGGCAGCTGATTGCAGATCGGACACCAATGCCTGCTTCGGCTGGCGGCCAGCTGGCCGCCAGCCGAAGCAGTCTACCAGCTGTAGCGCAGTGTCGCCGTTACCGTGCGGGCGGAGCCGAAGTAACAGCTATTACTGAACGGACAGGCCGAGATGTGCCGCTTGTCGAACAGGTTGGCCGCGTTCAGGGCCGCTTCCCAACCTTTCAGCTCAGCTTTGGCAGCGCCCAGGTCGTAGCCGATCAGGGCGTCGACCAGGATGAAGCCGTCGGTGTGGAAGCGCTGGAAGGTGGTGACGTTGTTGATCACCGCATAGGTCGTCGTGCCGTCCGAGCCGCCGACATAGCGCAGCCCCCCGCCCAGACGCAGGCCCGCCGCCGGGCCCGCGACCCGGCCGGCGCGGCCCAGGTCGTAGGAGACGAAGGTCGAGGCGCCCCACTCCGGCACGCCCAGCTGCCGGGTGCCCGTGGTGGTCGGGGTGCCGCTGTTGGTGGCGGTGGCCGCGATGGCCGGCGCGCCCTGGGTGATGATCGCGTCGGTGTAGCTGAGCGCGGCCACCACGTTCAGACCGCGCGAGACCTCCCCCCGGCCCTCCAGCTCGACTCCGCGCACGCGAACCTCGCCGATCTGGATCTGCGAATTGGCCGGGATGCCGTTCGTGCCGGCCTGCGGGTCGGCGACCGGAACCTTGCGTCGCTCCAGTTGGTAGGCGGCCAGGGTGAATAGCGCCGAGGTGCCCTTGGGTTGGTACTTCAGCCCCCCCTCCAGCTGGCGGCCGGTGACGGGCACGAAGGCCTCGCCCTGCCAGGTCGTGCCGGCCTGGGGCTCGAAGGATTCCGAATAGCTGACATAGGACGCCAGGCCCGCGCCCAGGTCGTAGAGCCCGCCCAGCCGCATGGTGAAGGCGTTCTGCTCCAGTGTGCTGGAGGTGTTGTTCTTCTTGTTGTCGGTGACCTGCTCGTACCAGTCGTAGCGACCGCTGGCGATCAGTTGCAGCCGGCCGATGGTCATCTGGTCCTGGGCGTAGAGGCCCTTCTGCTCGCGGCGACTGTAGGTGTTCACATAGGCCGTCGACAGGACGGTAAGGTCCATGCTGGGCAGCGTGCCGCCATAGGTTGGCGCGAACAGCGACAGGTTGGGGATGCTGGTCAGCGGATTGCTGGTTTGGCCGGTGTTGAACTGCTGGAAGTTCTCGCCGGTGATCTTCTGGTAGTCGAAGCCGGCCAGCACCTGGTGCTTGATCGCGCCGATCTCGAAGCGGGCACTGACCTGGTTGTCGAGCGTCAGGGTGTCGAAGTCCTCGTCGGCGCCGCCGCCGCCCCGGATGATCGTCGAATAGTCGGTGTTGCGAGCCGCGCCAACGCCCGTGGTGGCGAAGCCGCCGACATAAAGCTGGCGGTAGGACAGCTTGTTGTTCTGGAAGCGGGCGTTCGAGCGGAAGGTCAGGTGCTCGTTGAAGTCATGGCGGAAGAAGGCCGCCACCGACCCTGCCTTGTGGTCGTAGCGCTCGTAGCCGGGATCGCCGGTGTTGATATCGCGCGGCAGCTTTCCGAACGGGTTGGGTAGCACCGATCCGAAGGCCGGAACGCCCGAATAGCCGCCGCCGCTGGGCGAGCGCTGGTAGGTGCCCACCAGGGTCAGGCTGGTGTCGGCGGTCGGTTCGAACGTCACCATCGGGCTGACGTGATAGCGCTCGCTGAAGGTGCCCTCGGTCATGCCGTCGCCCTTCTGCCAGCCGGCCAGGATGCGGCCCAGCCACTTGCCCTGGCTGTCGAGCGGGGCGTTGACGTCGACGGCCGCGCGGCGGGTGTCGAAGTTGCCGAGCTGGCCTTCGATGCGTCCGAAGCTGCCCTCTTCCGGCAGTTTGCTGGTCAGGTTCACGAGGCCGCCGGGCGTGGAATTGCCGTAGAGCACCGAGGCCGGACCCTTGACGATGTCGATATGGTCGATGCGGTTGAAGTCGATCTGCGGTGTCGAATATGGGCCGGCGATCAGGCGCATGCCGTCCAGGAAGACGCCCGGCGCGAAGCCGCGCACGACCAGCTGGTCATAGCGCGTGACCATGCCGCCGCGCTGGTTGGGCGAAACGCCGGCGACGAAGCCCAGGGCCTGGTTGATCGACTGCACGTTGCGGCGCGAAAGCTCGTCGCCGTCGATGACGGTGATGCTCTGCGGCGTCTCAATCAGGGCGGTCTCGGTCTTCGTGCCGGCGGCCGCGCGACGCGCCTTCAGGCCGGTCACCTCGACTCGCTCGACAGTGTTGGAGTCGTTATCGGCGTCATCGGCCCAGGCGGCGGTCGCGCCCAGCCCCTGCAGCGCCGCCGCGGCGGCGACGGTCACGGCCAGCCCTCGCAAGACCCCGGCATTGGCGTTCGCGCCACGCGCGGTTTTGGAACGGATGACCATGCAGACCCTCGTCAAGATTGTCGATAAGATTGATAATGAGTTGCAACTATCGAAACGAGTTGTTAGGCGCAAGCCAACTTTCGGAGGGTGCGTGAACAACGATCGATCAGCGAAACAGGCGGCCGCGTGGCCCGGCGTGGCGCGGATGACCGCCCGCGCCCTCACCGCCCTGTTCGGCGGCTATGTGGCCGCCGCGGCGCTGGCCTCGCTGCTGGCCCGCCTGCTGCCGATCGCCCCGGCCGAGGCCTCGGCCTGGGGCATGATCCTGTCGTTCCTGGCCTTCGCGGGTCTTGGCCTGTGGGCCTTCCATGAGCGCCGACTGGCCATCGTGACGGCCGCGATCTGGGGCTCGGCGCTGGTCGCCGGCGCAGCGGTGCTGCTGCTGGGAGCCCGAGCGTGAACGTTCGGTCGACCTTCCCCGCCCCTGCCCCGCCGGCTCGCGCCCTGCGCCAGTCCATGGCCTGGATCCACGCATGGCTTGGCCTGCTGGCCGGCTGGATCCTGTTCGCCATGTTCCTGACGGGCACGGCCAGCTACTTCCGCCCCGAGATCACCCAATGGATGCAGCCGGAACTGCGTTCGGCCTCGGTGCCTGCCGAGCAGGCCGCCCAGGCGGCGATCGCCCACATGCAGGCGACCACACCCGACGACCAGCAGTGGTTCATCTACCTGCCCGACGACCGCACGGCCGTGACCCGGGTGTTCGCCCGCGCCAAGCCCAATCCCGAAAAGCCGCCGGCCCGCCGCCCCGAACTGAAGCTGGACCCGGCCACCGGCCAGGCGCTGGAGGCGCGCGACACGCGCGGCGGCGAGCACTTCTATCGCTTCCACTTCCAGCTCCAGCTGCCGCATCCCTGGGGACGCTGGCTGGCCGGGATCTGCGCGATGTTCATGCTGACGGCGATCATCTCGGGCGTGATCACCCACAAGCGCATCTTCGTGGACTTCTTCACCCTGCGCTGGCGCAAGGGCCAGCGTAGCTGGCTGGATGCGCACAACGCCTCTGCGGTGCTGGCCCTGCCGTTCCACGCCATGATCACCTACACCGGCCTGATCACGCTGGTGGCGATGTACATGCCCTGGCCGATGAAGGCCAATTTCGACAAGCCCGACGCCTTCACGGCCGCCGCCTATGGCGCGCCGGCCGAGGCCAAGGCTTCGGGAACGCCGGCGCCGCTGCTGCCGGTCGGTCCGATGATCCAGGCGGCCGGACGGGCCTGGAGCGGCGACGCTCCCCGCACCGTAGTCATCCGCAATCCGGGCGACGCGGCTTCGACCGTCACCCTGCTGCGCGCCACCGAAGGCCGGCTGAATGCGCGGCCGGACTCGATCACCTTCTCCGGCGCCACGGGTCAGGAGCTGTCACGTTCGCCATCGCCCGGCCCGGCGATCGCCACGGCCGGCGTCATGCTGGGCCTGCACCTGGGCCATTTCGCCGGCCCGGCCCTGCGCTGGGTCTATTTCCTGCTCGGACTGACCGGCGCGGCCATGGTCGGGACGGGCCTCGTCCTCTGGGTGGTCAAGCGCCGCAAGCCGAACGCCGCCCCGTTCTTCGGGCTAAGGCTGGTGGAACGGCTGAACATCGGCGCCATCGCCTGCCTGCCCAGCGGCATGGCCGCCTATCTGCTGGCCAATCGCCTGATCCCCGCAGATCTGCCCGGCCGCGCGGAACTGGAGGTCAAGGCGATGTTCTGGACTTGGTTCGGCCTGGCCGTGGTCTCGCTGCTGCGTCCAGCCCGGCGCGCCTGGATCGAGACCCTGAGCCTGGCGACGCTGACCTTCGCCGCCCTGCCGGTGGCCAACGCCGTGACAACCGATCGCGGACTGGTCGCCAGCCTGTGCACCGGCGACTGGCTGTTCGCCGGCTTCGATCTGGCCATGCTGGCCATCGCCGCGCTGTGCGGGCTGGCCGCCTTCAAGGCCTCGCGCAAACCGCAGCCACCCAAGCGTAAGGCGTCCATCCGCGCGCCCGTGACGGCCAGTCCTGCGCCAGCGCCGATCAAGGAGGGCGTCGATGCCCTTTGAGAGCGGCCTGATCACCTTCGCGGCGTTCACCTGCATGGCCCTAGCCATGAAGAAGCATGGAAGCAGTCTGGCCTGGAAGGCCCTGCCCTCGCAGCGCGTGCTGCGGATCCTGGGTTGGGTGCTGCTAGCGTTGGCGGCCACGACCGCCGTGGCTCGGTTGGGCGCGCCGCTCGGCGTCACCACCTGGGTCGGCCAGATGTGCGTGGCCGTGTCGCTGCTGGTGCTGCTGCTTTCGTGGTGGCCAAGGCTGGCGGCGATCCTAGCCGGCGGCGCCTTTGTCGTCGCCGTCTTCTTGGCGCTCCTTTGATCGGGAAGACCTAGCGTCGTGCTAAGAATGCAACGCCATGAAAACACGCCCGGCTGATCATGAATTCCAAAGGGGCGTAGCGACTGGTCTACGCCGCGCCATTTGCGGACATTGGTTCAGTGCCAGGAACACGACGCTCCTGGGCCCGGCGTGCCAATAGCCGACTCTGGATCACCTCCAAGAACACGACTTTAGCGCTCAGGTGGCGCACGCGCCTCGGGCCAAGAGGATCCAATCGCGCCGCGCGCCAAACTTCCTCTGTAGATGTCGTCAAATCGGCCGGTCGTTTCTCAGGCCCGATGCGATGCGGCAGATCGTCGCTAGAAATCTTCACGTTCGCGTCGCGGGTTTCCCGCATAGCGCGAAATCAGATCAATATTCTCCATCATCAAATTCTTTGAACAGAAAATAGCTACCTTTAATTGAGAACAAGCAACCCAAATCGGGCTCGATTTTCTAAGACCGCGACAAACCATATCTTCGAATTTTACCGTTCGTTGACCCCGGTTCGCTTCCTATGCGCGAAAGCTTGACCTCGGAGGAAGCGCGGTGATTGGGTTACGCAATCGTTTGAATGGCAATCCGGCCCATACCTTGGCGGCGCTGGATCGTTCACTCGCCACGATCGAATTCGACCTGTCGGGCAAGATCCTGTCCGCCAACGCCAACTTCTGCGACGCCATGGGCTATGGGCTCTCCGAGATCGTCGGCAAGCACCACAGCCTGTTCGTTGAGCCTGAGTATGCGGCGAGTCAAGACTACCGCGACTTCTGGTCCAAGCTCGCCCAAGGCGAGTTTGATGCGCGTGAATATCTGCGCATTGGCAAGGGCGGACGTGAGGTCTGGATCCAGGCCTCCTACAATCCTGTCCGCAACGGCGCGGGCAAGGTTGCGCGCGTAGTGAAGGTCGCCACGGTGATCACGGATCAGAAGCTGCGTAACGCGGATTTTGAAGCCAAGCTCGCCGCCATCAGCCGCGCTCAGGCGATCATCGAATTCTCCACCGACGGCTTGGTTCTGGACGCCAATCAGAATTTCCTCGACGCGCTGGGCTACAGCCTCTTGGAGATCAAGGGCCAACATCATCGGATGTTCCTCGACAAGACCTACGCCGGATCGCCCGACTACGCTGACTTCTGGCGTAGGTTGAACGCGGGCGAATATGTAGCCGCCGAGTTCAAGCGCGTTGGCAAGGGCGGCACGGAGGTCTGGATCCAGGCCTCGTACAACCCGGTATTCGGACCTAAGGGTCGCGTCGAGAAGGTCGTGAAGTTCGCCACGGTCATCACCGGACGGGTCGACGCCATCAACCAAATAGCCGCCGCCCTTGAGCGCTTGGCGGCTAACGACCTGACCTGCCGGCTCAACCAGCCGATCGATCCACAGTTCCAGAAGGTGCGTGACGATCTCAACCGCGCTCTAGCCGCCCTTGACGAAACCATGAGTTCGGTGACCACGGCCACCGGCAGCGTCGGCGCCGGCGCCGATGAGATCTCCATCGCGTCGGACGATCTTTCGCGCCGCACGGAGCAGCAGGCCGCGAGCCTCGAGGAAACCGCCGCCGCCCTCGACCAGATCACCGCCACGGTCAATCGCAGCGCTGAGGGCGCCCGGCAGGCTTCGGCGGCCGCCTCCAGCGCCCGGGCAGACGCCGCTCGTTCGGGTGAGATCGTTGGCGACGCCGTGGCCGCCATGGGCGAGATAGAGAAGTCGTCGGGCCAGATCACCAGCATCATCGGCGTCATCGACGAAATCGCCTTCCAGACCAATCTGTTGGCTCTCAACGCTGGCGTCGAAGCCGCCCGCGCTGGGGAGGCTGGTCGCGGCTTTGCGGTTGTCGCCCAGGAAGTCCGCGCTCTGGCCCAACGCTCAGCCGAGGCGGCCAAGGAGATCAAGACCCTGATCGCCAACAGCGGCTCGCAGGTCGAACGCGGCGTGAAGCTGGTCGGCGAAACCGGCCGCGCGCTCGGCGAAATCGTCGAGAAGGTTGGCCAGATCGACGGCCTGATCTCCGAGATTGCCCAGTCTTCCAAGGAACAGGCGACAGGCCTCAACGAGGTCAATGTCGCGGTCAATCAGATGGATCAGGTCACCCAGCAGAATGCGGCCATGGTCGAGGAGGCCACCGCCGCGTCCGCCAGCCTGAAGTTCGAAGCCAGCGAGCTTCGCCAGATGGTCGGAAGGTTCAGAATCAGCGCGGTCAAGGCGGCAAACGCCGCGTCCAGCCCGCCTCGCGAGCGCCCCGGCGCGATCCAAAAGACGCGCCCAATGACCCGCGCCCCGATGCTGGTCCGGGGCTCAGCGGCGCCGGCGCTCGATAGCTGGGAAGAGTTCTGAGTCAGGCCCGCATTGGAGCGCGCGCATGACCGCTAATGAATCCGCATTGCTGCTAATGGCCGACTATCAGTCTGGTGTCACCGCAGTCCTGATCGGCATCCTCATCGCGCGGGGCGTGATATCGCGAGAGAGTTCGCCTGAGCGTTCGATCGTCTCGAGCACGCGCGACGATGGGCGCCTTCGCGGCCTGTTCCGGACCCTGATCGACAACCTTCTGGTGCGACGATCGCCCCCAGCTCATCATCGAGGCCTCGGTCGTCGTCCGACGCGCGCCATTTTCTGACGTTGTCACGCCTTCAGGAACCGGACGTTCGCGCTCCACATGCGGCGAGATCGACCAGGCGCAGTTATCCATCCCGCCTATTTCCGTTTTGACGCCTTCTGAGC
The DNA here is from genome assembly GCF_057586355.1 of Caulobacter sp. SRI_008. Lineage (NCBI taxonomy): Bacteria > Pseudomonadati > Pseudomonadota > Alphaproteobacteria > Caulobacterales > Caulobacteraceae > Caulobacter > Caulobacter sp. SRI_008. The sequence continues at coordinate 18,472 of NZ_JBYCZS010000017.1, read as the reverse complement.
ATCTAAGGCGTCGAGAGCCGTATCGATGGCGTCGATAACGGCGCCGGGCTGATCCAGTTGAATGTAGTGGCCCGTTGCGGCGACCTGCCGATTCTCGCCCCGGGCGGAGCGCGAGGCCAATTGGTCGTGCATCGTCGTCCAGTTGTTCCAGAGAATGGCTCGGCTCTGCGCCGTTTCGCCCGGGCCGAGCGGAACGGTATCCTTGGGACGGGTCAGCACGATGAGCGGCATCGACCCGAACGAAACGATTTCCGCGGCGACCTGCGAGCCGCTGAGCCCTCCGCGCATGCTCTCGAACTCCGAAAGGGCCGCGCGCTGATACGCCGGCCGGCGATGGATCTGGGCATGGACCGCGTTCAGCGCGTCGCTCATGCGCGGGTCCGGCTTGTCGACACAACCGGTGCCAGCCGCCGGGTCCGGTCCGAAGCCTTGCTCGGCTTTGCGGACGCAGTCCCGTTTCCGGGCCAGCGCCGGCGCCAGGAGATCGGACTCATAGTTCGGGAACGCCTCCCGAAAGGCGTCGACCTGGCGCGTGTTGGCGGGTTCGACGGCGACGAACGCGGCGACGTCCTTGCGATAGCGGCTGGCGTACAGAGTCGCCGTTAGCCCGCCATAGGAGTGACCGACCAGAACGTAGGGGCGCTTCATGCCGGCCTTCGTCAGCAGGTGATGCAGGTCGTCGACGATATTGCTGGCCGAACTGGCCCGCGTCGCCGGGTCGCTGAAGCCTATCCCGGCGCGATCGTAGGCGCACGCCGTCGTACGCTTGGCGATCACGGGCTGAACCAGACCCCAGGTGCTGGTGTCGTCACCGAGGCCCGCTTCGAAGATCACGACCGGCGCGCCGGAGCCGATGCAATAGAGGTTCAGCTTGCGGCCGCCGCCTACATCAACCCGTCGCTGCGCATGGGCGTAGGCTGGATCCTCGACCTGCGCCGTGCTCGGGGTGGCGGCCTGGGAGCCGATTGGGGTGGCCAAGCAGACCGCCAAGGCGCCGACGAACGAAAAAAAACAGTCCTATGCGCATGAAGACCTCCAACGCCCTGAGGTCGGGTGTCGGACTTATGGAGGGGAAGGCGCCAGTTAAATGACCGTAATGCCGCTTGAGGCAGGTGGAGGGACCACCCGACTTCCCCCCTCGACCGCCAATCCGAAGATGCATAACCGACCGGAGGCGCCAGTTCTGGACATTGGCACCTGCAGAAACACGACGGCCGCAGTGGCGGGGGCGGCTGTCGAAACGATAGGAAACGTGCTCAGCCGCTCCAGGTCAGGTTCGGCCGCGCCAAGCCTGACCTTGATCCGGCCATGCGCGACGGTGAAAGTGACGTCGTCCCACTACGAAGAGTCTCAAAATGTCCGGCAACGCTCAGACCCGTCGGGCCGCGATCGGCGGCGCCGCGCTGACGATGGCCTCGGCCAGCTCCCTGGCGGCCCTCGCCGCGCCACGCGTCGCCGTTGGGACTGGACTGGAAGCCGGAGAGATCCGGGCCATCGGCGTTGAGACGACGCGAATCGACTATCGGGGCCGTCCCGCGCTGCGCGCCACGGCGTTGGAAAACGCCCCGGGGCTCGACCGTCTGGTGGTGCTGGACACGCCCGCTTTCGGCGACGGCGTCATCGAAGCTTGGATCAGCGGCGCCCCAGCCGCCACGGCCAGCGCCACGGCGCGAGGCTTTGTGGGCTTGGCGTTCCGACTGCACGAAGAGTCCAAACTGGAGGCCATCTATCTGCGTCCGACCAATGGCCGAGCCGACGACCAGCTGCGCCGCAACCATGCCGTCCAGTACATTTCGCACCCCGACCACCCCTGGGAGCGGCTGCGCGCCGAAGCCCCGTCCAAGTACGAGACCTATGTCGATCTCGAAGCTGGTCGGTGGACACATGTGCGGATTGTGGTGGCGGGCCTCAAGGCCCAACTACATGTCGACAACGCCGCGCAGCCGACCCTGATCGTCGGCGACCTCAAGCACGGCGCCGACGCCAAGGGTGCCGTGGCGCTCTGGATCGGCCCCGGCACGCTGGCCCATTTCAGCGGCGTGCGGGTCACGTCGTAGGCCGTATGGCGATAGCGTTGATGGTCCGCGAACCTGATCGCGAGTTGGGCGCGACCTGTGACGCGCCTATGTAGGCCTTGGTGTTTGATCCACTCTGCATGTCGCGCAGGACCCTCGACTAAGCAATCCTCCCCTGCCTACCGGATGGTCCGGTCCAGCAGCGAGATGGCGCCAACAGCCGACCTTGGAACCACTTCAGACTCGGGACATCCGGCCGTCATCATCGATGGCGGTGTGCGAACATCTTGGAACACAGAAAGTAGGCTGACTTGAGCCAGAGGAACTGGAGGCCTCCTCAAGAGCTAAGCCTCCGCTTCAGGAGGCTTTAGATGACCGGCGCAACGATCAAACGCGACCTCAGAACAGGCCGCTCGCTATGGGCCGATAGCCATGGTCTGGGTGTGCCGGTGCGCCCGCTGACCGCAGCAATCACAGTCGATGTCGCCGTTGTCGGCGCTGGGATCAGCGGCGCCTTCATGGCCCACGAGTTGTCGAAGGATCACTCGGTTGTGGTGCTGGACCGGCGAGCGCCGCTGATGGGATCGACCCTGGCCTCGACCGCGCTGCTGCAGTGGGAGATCGACCTGCCGCTGACGGCGCTGGCCAAGAAGATCGGAGCGGCGAAGGCCAGGCGTGCCTATCTGAGATCGCGACAGGCGATCGACACGCTCAAACAGATCGTGGCCGAGGAGCGCATAGTCTGCGGCCTGAAGGGCAAGTCATCGCTCTACTTGGCGGGCGACGCTTACGGTCATCGCGCGCTGGAGGCGGAGGCGCTGGCCCGCGCCGAGATTGGGCTAGATAGTCGCTATCTGGACCCCGTCACGTTGCGAGAGCGGTTCGGCATGGACCGAACCGGCGCCATCGTCTCCAGCGGTTCGGCCAGCGGCGACCCGGCCCGACTTGCGGCGGGACTGCTGAGGCGAGCCCAAGCGCGCGGCGCGCGGATCTGCTCGCCTGTCGAGGTACTGCAAGCTGTCAGCGATCCGGAGGGGGTGACGCTGCTGACCGACGCGGATCACACAGTGCGGGCCAAATCGGTGGTGTTCTGCTGCGGATATGAGTTCCCCAAGGGCGTTCCCACCCCGGGAGCCGAGGTGATCTCGACTTGGGCGATGGCCTCCATACCGCGTCAGCGCTGTCCTGCCTGGTTGAAGGACATGCTGGTCTGGGAGGCTTCCGACCCGTACCTCTATCTGCGCATGGGCAGCGATGGCCGCCTGATCATCGGCGGCGAGGACGAAGCGTCTGCGGTCGCGCACCAGGACAAGGCGAAGCTGAAGCAAAAGTGCGGGATCATCGCCGCCAAGCTGAAAGGGCTGTTGCCCGATATTGCATTCGAGATCGACTACGGCTGGGCCGGTGCTTTCGGCGAGAGCACAACGGGTTTGCCAAGCATCGGGCCGGTTGCTGGCATGGATCACATTTGGGCCGTCATGGGCTTTGGCGGCAACGGCATCACCTATTCCGTCATTGCCTCACAGATCGTCTCGGCTGAAGTGCGGGGCGAGCCCGACCCGGACGCAGATCTATATAGGCCGTAACTTGAGGGCCGCGCGCAGCATGGCGGCCACGACGATCAAGTCACAGAAAACCCCCAAAAGGACTCGATCTTGGCCTGTCCGTTAACGGCAGGATATAGTGCGAACGTAGCCGACTTATATCACGCCAACTGGCCGCGTAGCGCCACCCATGGCCTTTGCGGATGACCTGCCTCTCACCAGGATCAACCTAGGGCGGCTCCCTGGCAGGCACTAGCTGATCAGCCCTAAAGGCTCCCGGCATCCTCAACTGGGCTCTGGTGACCAGCGTACCGAGCCGCCAGTGACGCGACACGGACGCGCTCCTCTGCCGGCACGACGTAAACGCCCTGCGTTTTCATGGTTTTTAAGCGCAAGCGGCTGCGCACAAACTCCCCCACCCATCGATTGGACACAGCCCGCCCAAGGCTCTCGGCCGCCAGCACATTGAAGCGCGCCGTCACGTCGGCAATCGACGCGTTCGGTCCTGCTCCCTCGCGAAACGCGGCCTCCAGCGCCGTCACCATAGCCGCCTCGTAGGATGAAGACCGCTCGTCTCGGCGCTCGGCATCGATGCCGATCAGTTCGGCCTCGACACGCCGGCGGACCTCGGCGTCGTCGATCAAAGAAAGGAGCGCCAGGGCGGTCTGGTTGATCCTGGGCTCGACGCCGTGGACGAGACGGGCGGCGTCCGGCCCAACGCGGTCACGCGTATGAAAACGCCAGGCCAGAAGCCGGTTGCGCAGGTGCGTGGCTTCAAGGGCCAGGCTGTCGGGCGTGTGGATGGGCACGCCCGGCGGCATCGGCCGGCCGGTGTTCTCCGTAAGGAAGCGGCTTTCGAGCGCCTTGTCCGCGAAGCTCTCGCGCATGGCGATGAGCTTGGGGCCGTAGACCTTGAAGGCCTGCGGGTTCAGCTCCTTGTGCCGGTTGGTCATGGTGCGAAGGACCGGCATGCCGCGCGCGTTGCCATTGTTGAGGATCTTCGTGAGCTCGGCAGTGGCGTCGGAGAACCGGAAGTCGGCCTCGTCGAGGATGAGCGTGCCGCCGAAGGCATCCAGGATGTGGAAGATGGGCGAGACCGTGGAGGCGCCCGACGCGAAGAACGGCTTGTAGCAGAGCGACCCAACGGCCAGGAGCGCCCGGGTCTTGCCGGTGCCGTAGTCCCCTCGGAATCTGAGGTACGGCAGCTCGTTGAAGGAGTCGTACACCCAGGCCAGCAGGACATAGTACGCGGCGATGTCCTCGAAGACGGGCGACAGCGCGACGTACCGGCGCAGGAACCCTTGGATGCCCTCCACCAAGTCCCCAACGTCCCTAAACTCCCCCACGTCCGAGGGCAGCTTCACGCAGCCGGAGGCGATGAGGTTGTTCGCGGCCGAATACGGGACCAGGTGCTCGCCGGTGGCGAGGTCGACGGACTGCTCGATGGAGACCCGGCCGTCCGGCCAGCGGACGGCGAGCGACGTCGCGGCCTTCTCGGCATCGTAGACGAGCTCGACGAGCATGCCGTCGAGACAGACGCGGGAAATGGTGGGGACGTCGCTCGCCTTCCGGTCTTCGTTCATCGCCCCAGCGTAGGACGCGAGCTCGGATCGCAAGAGGGGCCAAAGCGCCAGTGCGGATATCGAATGCTCCCCCTGCGGGAAGGGGGCGTTCGGTCCAGAGTGGGATGACGCCTGGATTCGACAGAACCAAGCCGGCGCCCCACACTTCGATCACCCTCTATGAACCGCCCTACCCTGCTATCCCGCGTGACGACGCGCCTTCGCGCGTGGGGGTTCTGGACGTCAGGGAGTTCAGGGACGTTGGGGACTTCGCCCAGCCGCCTATGAAGTACTTCCTCTACTGTCGGAAATCGACGGAGGACGAAGGCCGCCAGATCCTCTCGATCGAATCCCAGGAGCGCGAGGCCGCGCAGAAGTTCGCCCATGATCCCGCCGTGAGCGAGATCATCGTCATCACGGAGAGCCGGAGCGCCAAAGCGCCAGGCCGCCCGGTGTTCGACGACATGATGCGGCGGATCGAGCGCGGCGAGGCCTCAGGCATCATCGCCTGGGCCCCTGACCGGCTCGCCCGCAACTCGATCGACGGCGGCCGGATCATCTACGACCTCGACCACGGCGCGCTCGCCGACCTGAAGTTCGCCACCTACACCTTCGAGAACAACGCCCAAGGCAAGTTCATGCTGCAGGTGATGTTCGGTTACTCGAAGTACTACTCCGACGCCCTCTCGGAGAACGTGAAGCGCGGAAACCGCGCCAAGCTCGCCCGCGGCTGGCGGCCCAGCAAGCCTCCCTTCGGCTACCAGACCGATCCGCTGACAAAGACGACGATCCCCCACCCCGAACACTTCCCGCTGGTGCGGCGCATGTTCGACCTGGCCATCACTGGCGTCGCCCCGCGAGAGATCGCGCGACGGGCGAAGGACGAGTGGGGCCTCCGGACCGTCAAACGGAAGAAGCGCGGCGGTAAGCCGCTGACGCTGAGCGCCATCTACAAGCTTCTGGGCAATCCGTTCTACGCGGGCGTCATCCTCTGGGACGGCCAAGTCTATGCTGGCAAGCAGGAGCCGGCCGTGAGCATGCGAGGTTTCGAGGCGGTTCAGGCGCGCTTCGGTCGCCAGGAAAAGCCAAGGCCCAAGAAGTATGCTTTCCCGTTCACCGGCATGATCCGCTGCGGGTCGTGCGACTACATGATCACGGCGGAGCAGAAGCGAAAGCCGTCCGGCCGCGTCTACACCTACTATCACTGCACCAAACGAGGCCTTGGCCCAAAGTGCCGTGAAGCGCCGATCAGCGCCCCGGTACTCATCCAGGAATTCGAGCGCTTCCTGGCGTCGATCATCATCCACCCAGAACTTCACCGGTGGACGCTTCGCGCGCTAGAGACCGCGCATCAGGACACGACGGCGCTGGCCTCGACCCGCATCGCGTCCCTCACGAAAACGGCCCAGGACGTCCAGGCGCAGCTCAAGGAACTGATGCGGCTCCGGCTGCGCAGCATGATCGACGACGAGACCTACGACGAGGAGCAGCGTCGGTTGGAAATGGAGCGGATCGGGCTCAATCAGGAGCTCAGCAAGGGCGGAGACGACAATCGGTTAGAACTCGCCTCTACGGCCATTTCGCTTAGCAAGTACGCCTTGGAATGGTTTCGGAGCGGATCTGACGATCTAAAGCGCACGATCGTCGAAATCGTCGGTCAGAACTCTGTTCTCAGCGGCAAAAAACTCAATGTTCAGGCCGCAAAACCGTTCATGCTCCACCCTTTTTTACGCGATTTCCTCTTAATGTGCACCACAGGGGAGGACAATCGGAACTTAGGGGCTCAAACGCAAGCGCCTCTAGCGTCTGGCCTCTACACGGCGGACACGCCCTGCCCTGACGGTCTCAGGCCGCTGGTAGATCGGTATCTTGAGCAGGTGCTGTCCGGACTTGATGATGAAGAGGATCTACGGGATCGGCTTCAGAAGGTTCGGGAGCGGTTCCCCCATCTTTTTGAGGAAGGGGTCTCAGGACCAGCTGGTACAGCTCAAGCAGTTGCCTTGCGTGCACCTCGGCGTCGGCCCGCGAGAGGGTTTCGCCAAAGGCCTTTTCCCAGGCCCGTATGAACTCGTCGATTATTGCGTCAGTCAGCATGCATAGAGGGGTTATGCCTGCACTTCAGCTATGGAGCCGACAAGGCGCAGGTAGCTGCCCTATACCTCGATTTTGACTGGATGGTAAGGCAACGGCCGCCCTGGGCCGGGGCGGGAAGGCTAGAAAACGCTATTCGTACTTGCGTTGGTGCACCACAGGGGAGGACAATCGGAACTTAGGGGCTCAAACGCAAGCGCCTGTAGCACCTGGCCTCTACACGGCGGACACGCCCTGCCCTGCCGGTCTCAGGCCGCTGGTAGATCGGTACCTTGAGCAGGTGCTGTCCGGCCTTGATGATGAAGAGGATCTGCGAGATCGACTTCAGAAGGTTCGGGAGCGGTTCCCCCATCTTTTTGAGGAAGGGGTCTCAGGACTAGCTGGTACAGCTCCAGCAGTTGCCTTGCGTGCACCTCGGCGTCGGCCCGCGAGAGGGTTTCGCCAAAGGCCTTTTCCCAGGCCCTTATGAATTCGTCGATTATTGCGTCAGTCAGCATGCATAGAGGGGTTATGCCTGCACTTCAGCTATGGGGCCGACAAGGCGCAGGCACCTGCCCTATACCTCGATTTTGACTGGACGGTAAGGCAACGGCCGCCCTGGGCCGGGGCGGGAAGGCTAGAAAACGCTATTCGTACTTGCGTTGGTGCACTACAGGGAAGGACGTTCGGAACTCTGGGGGCGGAACGCAAACCCAACTGGCATTTGAATACGACGATCCAGATGCCCCCTACCCCGAAGCTTCTAAGGCGCTGGCAGATCGGTATCTTGCGCGAGTGCTTTCCGACCTCGATAGCGAGGAGAAGCTGTGGGATCGACTTCAGAGGCTTCGAGCGCGGTTCCCTCACCTTTTCGAGGAAGCGGCCTTAGGACCAGTTGATACAGTTCCAGCAATTGCCTTGCATGAACCTCGGCCTCCCTGCGCGTGAGGGTTTCGCCGAAAGCCTTCTCCCAGGAGGCAACAAGGTCGTCGAGCATTTGGTCGGATAGTCTCATACGGCAATTTTCTACCAGACCGGTCCACAGGCCATGGCGGAAAAATGCAAGTACAACTGGCGAATGAATCAAGCTGACGTCTAACTGAGATGGACGTCAACGTAACGCCCGTCGGATGCGTGCCCGCATGCAATAACCTGGATCAGATAAGCCGGCCACCGCTGCACGACCACCTAATCGACGCCTGAATTGGGATGAAGGTGCAGCATCCCGCCTGAAGCCGCCCTAAAGAAGAAAATGCCGCTTCGCGGCCTTGGTCAGCCGCCCCAGTGGGGCACTCAAGGCTAGCGCTGGGCTTCCCGCTCTCGCCGCCTTAGGCAGAGAAACAACCCCTGATAGAGCTCAATTTGCGTCGTCGGATTTCCCGAGCGTGTAGCTGAAAGCGCTGCCCTAGTCTCAGGAAACTTGGAAGACCAAGCGCGCACGCGCTCTAATCTTTCTCCCTCGCTAGCCAAACCCGAAATACGACGGAAATGCCCTCGCCATCTGCCATCTTCATGAGCTTCAACGCATCCCGGGCAGCACCAAAAACCTTCCCACCCCAAGAAGAAATATCCTCATCTGGCCCAAATAGACTGTAACCTAAATCCAAAATCCTATCCTCACCATCACAAACAAACCCCTCAATAGTATGAATTAATATGTTATTTTCCATGCAAAATTTTGCCAGATATTCAACCTCCCCGCCAATCACCTCCATGCCCTTGGGCGAAAATCCAAGATTCATTATGTGATCATCACTAAATTTGCTCATTTCATTTTCCATTTTATATATTATTTTTTTTCAGCCGGATTTTGCTCAGGCTCCTTCGGAGCTGGCGGTTTATAATTCTTATTATCCCTGTCGTTTACCGCTATAACCTGACCAGTGACATCATTTACAACTACAAAATTTCCATTCTTATCCACGTAAACTGTGGCAGGTTGACCCTTTCTACTATCCCCCTGCTTACTTTGATATTTCTTGTCTGGATTTGCGATTACCTCGTCCACCTGTTCGGGTTTCCACTTAGCGCCTGCGAGATATTGCTCGCCAGTTCCCTTGTTGCCATGGTCTCTAACTTCGCGTCCGTCAGGGGTTCTGAACGGCTCACTGGCATGAAAATGATCCCAAATCTTCCCGCAGAATGCGGCACACAGCACGCCGCCCAACTCAATCGTGGCGCCCAAACCAGCGCCAATAGCAGCCCCCGGCGCACAACCGAGTTCGATGGTCGCTGCGCAGCCAGCCCCTGCCATCGCCGGTATAAGCGGACCTAGTCCGCTGGGGTCGGTCTTATTAAGCGGGTCTCCACCGACATAGGCATAGAGGTTAAGGTTGTCCCGATACCCGATGGGGTCGGTTTGGAAGAACCAGCCCCGCGCCGGATCATAGACCCGAGCCTTATAGTGGTAGAGCTTCAGCTCCGGCAGAGCGATCTGGCCGGTGTAGCGGAAGCGGCTGCCCGCCCCCCAGTTGTCACCCGGCTCGCCGTAAGGTCCGTAGGTGTAGACCGTGGCCAAACCGCCGGTCGAAGACGCGATCACCGAGCCCTGGCGGTCGGCGTGCAGGCTGCGCGGATCGGAGAAGCCCGCGCCCTCCCACCACAGAACCGCCTCATCGACACCGTAGCTGGGCACATAGCGGCGCAACAGGTTTCCAAGGTCGTCATACTCGGCCACCAGCTTGTCGCCGGCGTAGAGGAACCGGGTGGCCGTTCCGTTGACTATGGTTCTGACAAGACGCCCTAGAGGGTCATATTCCAGCGTCGCGCTGGCCGGCCCGCTCATCGACGTCAGACGGTTCTCGCCATCGTAGAAGAAGGTGCGGCCGCTGTCCTTGGTCAGGTTCTGCTTGGCGTCGTAGCCGCCGGCCGCGACGATGGCCGCGTCGCGATTGAGGCCGTCGGCCGTGGCCGCCAAGCTCGTGCTGGGCGCGGCCCAGACATAGGCGCTGTTAGAGACCGACTGGCTCACCGTCTGGCCGGCGGGATTGTAGCCGAAGCCGAAGCTTACGTCCTGGCCGGTCCCCGGCATGTCGTGGGCCAAGCTGACCAGGCGATTGCCCGCATCGAAGCCCCAACTCGTCGACACCCCGGTCCAGAACGCCGCCGAGGTTCGCCGTCCCAGATCATCGAAGCCGTAGGTCAGGAACGGGCTGTTGGTGGTCAGCGCCACCGATTTCAGCCGGCTGGCCGCATCGACCGTGTTGACGACGTAGTAGCCGTCCGGCCAGGTCAGCCGGGTCCGGTTGCCCGCCTTGTCATAGGCGTAGGTCAGGGTCCGGCCGAAGGTGGATTCGGTGAGTTGCCGCCCAGCCGTGTCGTAGGTGTAGGTGACGCCCAGGCCACTGCTGACCACCAGCACCGAGGTCGGCCTTCCGGCTAGGTCGAAGCCGAACGACACCGGCGGCACGACCGCACCGCTCTTGCCGATCATCCGATTGAGCGCATCGAAGGCGTAGTCGATGATCGTCCCGTCGCGCAGCCGCCAGCCGACGCGGTTGCCGTTGGCGTCATAGCCGTATTGCTCGAAGTCGGTGGTGCTCGATGCCCCCGCCCCGCGCGTCGCCAATGGGAAGTTCTGCTGCACCAGCCGGTCGAAGCCGTCATAAATCAGCGTCGTCTTGTTGCCGTTGGCGTCGGTGAGCGTCTGCTGCTTGCCGTTCAGCGTGTAGGTGTAGGTCGCATAGGTCCGCTGATCGGCCGAGCCCAAGGCCTGGATCGTCTGTAGCGTCTGGCCAGCCGCATCGTAGATGGTCTTGCTGACCCGGTCGTTACCCGCCGAACCGGCCGTGGTGAGGGCGCAGGCATTGGGGCTAGCGCTTGCGCTATAGAGACTATCGAAGGCAGCACTGTTCATCCGCACAGCCGTGCACAGCGGCCGGTCGTCAGCGTCATAGCTAACCTGCGTTAGCGTCGCAGCCGCTGTTCCGGGAAAGCCGTAGAGCTGGGTCTTGTTGCCGACTGCGTCGTAGCGCGCCTGAGTGGTCTGGCTGACAACGAAGTTCGTGTACGACACGATCCCGGAGCTGACCGACACCGAATCCACCGTGCCGACGTCAACGCGCACGACCCGCCCTTCGGCGTCGTAGGTGATTTTCTCGGCCCGTCGCTTCAGGGATCCTGACGAGCCGTCCGGATCGGGGCCGATCTTCATCACCGGGCGGCGGTCGGCGTCCCACTGAAAATAGGTCGTGTAGTCGCTGGCCGTCAGGGTCTGAGCCCGCGACGGACAAGCCCCAACCGCCAGAACGACCGCCGCAAGCAACAAGCAGGCCTGGATCGCGACCTTGAAGAAAGCAGCCCGGCTCATTGGCAAGCCCCGCCGCGCGGATCGGCCATCTGTGTCAGATTGCCTTGGGCGTCATAGCCCAAACAGGTCGTCAGGCTCTCTCCGGACGGATCGACCGTCACGCTCTTGAGGGCGAAGGCCTTGCTGGCGTCGTAAGCATAGGTCGTCGTCAGGCTTTTCTGATCGTCGATCTTCACGACCTTGCTGGTCAGCAGGCTGAAACTGGCCGCGTCCGTACCGGTATAGGCCGTGTAGCCGAGGTCGGTCTGAGGTCGCTTGCCGCTGGCATCGGCCGGCGAAAGAATTTGGGTCAGATCCCCGCCAGAAGACCACGTATAATTCGTCGTATTTCCCCTGGCGTCGGTTTCACTCGCTGGCTTGTTGCAGGTCTTGGGAGAGGTGCACACCAGGACTGAAGCTAGCTCCCCATAGGCAGTGGACGTCGTCAGAGCGCTAGAGCCGCCCTTGTTCCAGTTCGCCGCGCTCAGGACGTTGCCCCGGGCGTCGTAGCTATAGACCACCCGATCGCCTTCCGGCCGCTTCTCCTCGAGCTTGCGACCCAAGGCGTCGTAGCGGGTCGTAGAACGCCGTCCCAACGGGTCGGTCACTTCCATCGGCGATCCCCGATCGTCGAAGACATACTGCGTGGCCGCAGCGGATGGCGCGATCTTCCGCGCGAGCTTCCAGGGCTCCACCCCCGCCACGCCGCCGGGCCGATAGAGCTCGGTGTGGCCGTTCGCGTCAGTGACCGACTTCACCCGCAGGAGTTCGTCATAGGCGATCGTGATCGCGGGCGACGAGGCGTCGTTCGGCGTGAAGATGCGGCGCAGATGATAGTTCGGCCCCATCACCTTGGCCGGATCCGGCGAGGCGGTATCGGCGTCATAGGCGTAGGTCGTCTTCGCGCCGTTCGGCGTCACGACCGAGAAGGTTCCGCAGGTGTAGGTGGAGCAGTTGACGCTGTAGGTGGCCGACCGGCCGTTCTCGTCGGTGACCGCCGAGATCCTGTACCCGGTCACCATGCTGTTGACGTCCGTCAGCGCCGCCAAGGTGAGGCTCAGCGAACGGCCCAGGCTGTTGGACACCTGCGTCAGAACCCGAGCCTTGTGCACCGTAGAGGACGAGTTGCTGCACGATCCGCCCCAATAGCACACCACCGGACCAGATGAGCCGCGCGTGATCTGGCTCCAGCCATAGGTGAAGTTGACGGCAATCCCGTTGGGAAAGGTCCACTTGGTGGCAACGTAGTTGGAACTGCTGCTGGCCGTGGGCACCGAGGAGACCAGCGCATCCCCTTCAGCGAAGACAAACTGGACCACATCGCCGTCGCGACCGACATAGGTCATGCCGCTCCAGTCGGCCCAGGTCACCTGCCCCCCGCTCCGATCAGTGAATATCCCGTCCGGCAAGCGGTAGAAAGTCTGCTCCTTGCCGCCGAGCGTCACCGATATCGAGTTCCCCAGCGTGGCGTAGGAAAAATAGTCGGACGCCCATGCACCGATGAGGCGACGCTGTAGGCTTTCAGCGCCCGCAAGGTCGGCCATGACGGCGACAGCGGCAATCGCCTGGCTAGCCTCCAGCGCCGTGTCGCGCCCCCACGCTTTGCCGGAGTCTCCGCCGACTATGGCAGTGGCGTTGTAATTGTGGGACCAGCCGCCGCCGAGGCGCGCCGAAAGCGTCGCGTCGCGCCCGCCCCCGAACACCGTCATCGAGGTATGGTCGGTCACGGTGCCGCCGCCGATCACGTCGTAATAGGACAGATCAGCATAACGGGTCAGGTCGTAGTTCGAAGGCGCGTAGGTGCGGATGAAGGGGAGGCTGTAGGGAAACTCTCCCTGGCCGCTGACGATGTCGGCAGACGCCTGGAGCGAGAGGCGACCGTCAGCCAGCGATGGCGAAAGGGACTGCCGCGCCCGGAGCGCGCCGTCGCTCCGCTCCACGGTCTTGCTCACCGCCGCCAGCGGATCGCTCACCCCAACGGCGCCCTTGAGGTTTTCCCATTGCGTATAGGCTTGCCGTGATGAGCCGATGAAAATCTCCCCGACGCTCCCCGGAGAGATGATTGTGTCGTAACCAGCGTTCGCCGCCTCCTGCAGAAGGGTCTTACGCCAAGAATCGAAGCCGCCGCTCGCGGTGCTGTCCGGATATTGCGCCAGGAACGTCTGCATGCTGCCGCTAGGAACGTTGTGGATCTGCACGTCGGTGCCGCTCGAACTGAACCGACCCAACTGACTCGTATGGGGCACGTTAAACGCGATCCCCACCTGCCCTAAACCACCGGCAAGCGCCGTGCCCTCGGTGCTCGGCGCCAAGGCCGAAACGACCGTAAGGGCGCGTGCAACGGCCGTAGCGTCATCCTGGCTGGAGACGATGCTCTCAACCCCTTGCAACGTGCTGTAGTTTACGCCGGTCAGTCGCGAGGAATAAATCAGCCCGACGTCGTGGTGACGGATCGAGACAGTGCCAGTCAGGCCATCGACCAGAGCACCGGCCAGCGTGCGGTTGGCGCTGATGGTGGTGGCGGAGACTGGTTGCCTGTCGTTTTCGCAGGTGCGGGTGAAGACCGGCGTAGTCGAAGACGGGCGACAGGTCACAGCCGTCATCACCGGCGAGACCGAAGCCAAGTCCGACATGAACTTCTGAGCCGAAGGCGAAGCCTCGCCGAGGCTGAAGATCAGCGTGACCGGGAACGATCCTACCCAGCTGGTCTCGGTCGTGTTGGAAATGCCGTTATAGCGTGAACTGTTGGCCCAGGGCGAAGCCCGGATGCTCGTCGGCTCCACCAAGGGAAGGGTTACCGTATCGTCGCCGTAAGCGCCGCTGCTGGCGGCGTAGGGGTGGTCAACGGTGAGCACAAAGGCGTTGGTTGACGATGTCCCAGAGCAGGTGGTCCCGGTGCCATCAAGATAGACGGCATAGGCGCTGACAGTCGACAGGCTGCCCGTGCCGGAATAGCTCACTCGACGGCCGGCCAACTCGTCGGCGAAGACGGTTTGCGTTGTACAGGCCGGCGCAGCGATCGTCAGCTTGGTGCGGTACTGATCGGGGATTTCTCCCGAGATCGAGAGCGACGAAGTGCGGCTGTAGGCGTAGCTGACACCCGCCAGCGCCTCTGCTGATTTCAGCCGCTTGCCGCCGACCACGGCCACGGCGAGATCATCCCGGTTGTTGGCCTGGATGGTGCTTTGCAGGGCCTTGGCGTAGCCGTGCAAGACAGGTGAAGCATTGGTGTAGTTCAGGGTCGACAGCCAGGACGAACCGGCCGTCGAGCCCGATTGTGCGCCCGACATGGCGGTATTGATGAGCGTGGTCGCGCAAGTCGGCGCCGCAGCCGATCCGCAGCCCATCGCCGCATAGACGTCGAGGCCCTTGTAGAGGTCGTGCGGCTTGATGGTCGGGTCGTAGGCGACACCGCCGACGCTCACCCAGGCATGCAGGAACTGCACCGAGCTCACATCGCCCGTCAGCCCGCTGCAATTGGCCGCGCCGTTGACGAGCGCGGGCGTTCCGCCGCTGGCGAGGAATTGACACGCCGCCTTCGCGTTCACCGAAAACGTCTGCGCACTTTGGTTCAGCGACTTGACCAAGCCGGTCCAGGTCCCGAATTCCTGGGCGGTCAGGGTGACGACGCCGACCTGATAGGAGGCCTGCACGCCGCCGGCCCGCAGCAGCTTGACCAGCAGCTCGGCCTGGTCGAACCCCGTGCCCGACTGCTCCAGCAAGGCGCCGCGAGCGCCCTTGCCCAGGCCGAAGCGGTACTCAACCGCGATATTGTTGCGAACATAATTGAAGCTGTTTTGCGTGTAGTCCGCCGCGCTCAAACTTCCCGCCCCCAGGCTCACGGCCAAGGCTTTGATTTCCGGCGCGCCATCGGACCACGCCGCGGTTCCAACTGTGTGCGTCGTGCCTGAACCGTAGAATGCGAGCGCATCGCTGGGCGAAAGGCCCGAACCACTGATCAGCTTGATGGCCGGAGGCTCGGCCCAGCTTGGCACGGCGCACCCCAAGGCTGCCGATATCGCAAGCACGCTCGCTACTTGAAAGCGCTTCATCTGCCCCCACAAAACACTGCCGCAAATCGCCGAGGCATCGCCTCGACAGGCCCTACACTTCTACTCTTCGAAACAAGATCGCCAGACTACAACCCGATCACGTCTCACCTCAGGAAATACTGACGAGCATTTCCGGCAGATGCACGATAGATGCATCGCAAATTTCGACACACATCTCCGCCTTTATCTTATTCGGATCAGCTTCAACCTTCATGACCACAACCATCACTAGTCGCTCGGCTCTACATAGAGCGTGATCGTGCCGGTGGCCGTTCCGCCCTTGCCATCGCTGATAGTGTAGTAGAGAGGCTCGTTGGTTATTCGGGCATTCTGACCCAACCCCAACAGGATATGGTTGCTGTAAACCGAGGCATTGCCAGCATAGGCGCCGCTCACTCCAGTGATCGTCAGGCTGTCGCCATCCGCGTCCGTATCGTTATCCAGCGGATAGATATCCAAGGAGCCTGGTGACGTGCCGCTGGCGTAATCGGGATTGGCGACCGGGTTGCGGTTGACGCTGGCGATGGTGATGCTGACTGTTGCCGCTGCGCTCGTGCCGCCCGGACCGGTAGCGGTATAGGTGAAACTGTCGGATCCCGAATAACCGCTAGTCGGTGTGTACGTGGCCGTTGCGCCGCTGATCGACACCGTCCCATGGGCCGGTGTCGAGGCCGCAAGCGAGGTGTAGACACCGCTTGGAGCCAAGCTGATAGACACTGCTGCTCCAGCGGTCGTCGTCGCCGACACTGCCGACACCGTGGGCGCGGCTGGAGCCGAGACTGTGATGGAAATGGTATAGTTAGGCGAGGTGCCGCCGGGGCCGGACACCGAATAGACAATCGTATCGGGTCCATAGTAGCCGGTGGTCGGCGTGTAGACCCAAGATGGCGGAACCTTGGTATAGGTTCCGTGGACCGGCGCGGTGACTGTATTGCTCGTACCGTTATTAACGCCGCTGATCGTCGGCGTAATGGTTACGGTGGTATTATATGCCGTTGTCACAGCCATGTTCGCGGCCGTCGGGGCTGGCGGCAATCCAACCGTAACACTCACCGTCGCTGCTGAGCTCGATCCGCCAGGCCCCGTGGCCGTGTAGGTGAAGCTATCCGCACCGTAATAACCACTGGTCGGAGTGTAGGTCGCTGTCGCTCCCGAGATTGTCACCGTACCGTGGGCAGGGCTCGTGGCGACCGACAGGCTGGTGTAGGACCCGCTCGGCGACAGGCTGAACGAAGTCGTCGTGTTGTAGGCAATGGACGCCGAGACCGCAGCCACGGCGGGCGCCGGCGTCGAAGCGCTGGAAGCCTGCTGCGTCCGATTACCGGCCGCATCATAGGCGTAGCTGACGCTCGCACCGCCACTATAGGTGACGGCGATTACGCGACCCAGGTCGTCGTACTGATAGGAAACCGATTGCTGCGCCGCCGCCTCGCCGAAAGTGATCGCCAGCACCACAAGGACCACAAAGGCCGCCCCAACCGGACGGCCGCGCCAACACTCCATACTCCGCCCAAGCCCCGAACAGAAACACAACCATTGATGGCGTAGCTCGACCTTAGCAGCAACCAAAGTCAAGCTTGCTTACAATGTTTCGATTCATATCGGGCTTGTCGCCTTTTTGGCCCGACGGCAGGCGGTGAGCACACCGACTAGCCCCCATGAGCGTTGCCGTAGTCCACAAGGTTCAACTCACCAGTAGAACCGCGCATGAGACCAACAGGCCTAACATTTGGCCCCGCGCCACTGAGCAACAAATACAGAGGCCCGCTATAACCGGGGCAATCGCTCTGATAGTCGAAATGAGCTCCATAGATCATTCTGGAGAGGTCTGCGCCTGTCTCGTCGTCATCGAGCGGCCAAAAGCCCTGCACCACATCGCTGCTTGCGATCTCATCCCACTCCTGCGGTGTAATCGGCCTTGGGTGGCTCATATACTTGGAATCTACACCAATTCCGATATATCGCAACGCAACACCAGGGCGTACACGCGCGCCTCTGCTCCTCGCCAAAGTCCAGCCGGTTTAGCGGGTGACAGCTCAGAACTCCCTCGCCCTGGCTACCCTGGAGATCCGTCGTGCGGGAGATCGTCGACTTCAAAGATCTTCAGATCGCCTTGCTCATCCTGGACGACGCAGAACGGCTCGAAGCTCGTATCATAGGGATGTCGAAGCAAAAACGCCGCGCCCTCTGGACATCCGCGCATGGCGAACCGCGCTCCTTGCATGGCGCGGACTTTCCGCTTCTCGACATCGTGCGATCCAAACACCCGTCGCCGGATGGCGCTGTTGGAAAGCAGCCTTCTCCATTCGGCCGAAGACATCGGCCTTGGATTGCTCATATCCGAAATTCTACAGGCGCCGCCGGCTTCCGGCAAAGGAGCGCAAGCACCACGAGCGTTTGAGCCCCTTCGTCAGCGTCCGCGTCACCGGCATCATCCAGACCAGACCGCTCCCCCGCACCGGGAAGCGCCGGAATAGGTCGGGCGCTTCCGCAGTGACGGGAGAGACGGATGTACGGTTCTTTACGAGGTTACGGCCGCTCCAACGGGAGGCCGCGATGAGGTGGGTGCCCAGACAGCAGAACGACACCCAGCGGCTCAACGACGAGTTCCGCCAAGCTGGCGCGGTCCACACCGATGGCGGCCGCTGGGTGACTACCAGGGGCATCACCGCACTTGGCCCCATCATGGTGCTCGAAGCGGTACGGCAAGTGCAGCGGTTCGACCGCTTCACCGAAGACAACGATCCATACGGGGTGCACGACTTCGGCGCGTTCGACCTGGCTGGCGAGCGGCTGTTCTGGAAGATCGACTGCTACAACCAGACGCTCGACGCCGCCTCGCCTGACGAGACCGATCCAGCGGTCACATGCCGGGTGCTCACCATCATGCTGGCGTCTGAATACTAGTAGCGTGGGCGGCGATCTACGATCGCCGCCCTTT
>NZ_JBYCZS010000016.1:0-144090 GCF_057586355.1 Caulobacter sp. SRI_008 | reverse complement strand
GCCGCCAGCGGCGCGGCCAGCCCCCTGCGGCGCATGGCTCAGGATCTTGGCGGCCGCTTCGCCGCCGCGCGCGCCCAACAGACGAGCGGACCGACGGCCGGGCAAGACGGCCCGCCGCCCGCAACGCAGCCGCCTGGCTGGGCGCGGCGCATGAACCGCGGCCAGGCCGTCGCCCACGGCGCTTCGGCCGCCAGCCACGCGGCCTCGTCTGGCCAGAGCGGCGGCGGTGCGTCGGTCGATCTCTCGGAAGGAGACTAAGAGCGATGTTCAAGCGCCCTGAGGTGCGATACGGCGCGACGCCCGAACTCGACACGCCCTATCGGCGGGCGCGTCAGGCTTGGGACGACCGCGAAGGCAGGATCGCGATCAATGGCCGTCGCGTCTGGCGGCTGGCCCTGGTCGAGGCCGGGGTGATCGCGGTGCTGGCGACGGGGCTCGTGTGGCAGGGCGCGCGTGGCCAGATCACGCCCTGGATCGTCGAAGTCGATCGGCGAGGCGAAGCCCGTGCGGTCGCGCCGGCGGACGCCGACTTCAAGCCCTCCGATTTCATGATCGCCGCGCGGCTCGAACGCTTCATCCAGGAAGTGCGGTCGGTGTCGGCCGACCCGATCGTCGTGCGCCAGAACTGGCTGTCGGCCTATGGGGTGACCAGCGCCAAAGGGGCCCGCGCCCTCAGCGCCTACGCCCAGGCCGACGATCCCTTCCTGCGGGTTGGCAAGGAGCAGGTCTCGGTGGAGATCGCCAACACGCTAAAGGTCTCGCCGACCAGCTTCCGGGTCGAATGGGTCGAGCGCCGATATCAGGACGGCAAGCTGTCGGCGACCGAACGCTGGGCCGCGACCCTGACCGTGATCCATCGCCCGGCCCGCAACGCCGAACACCTCAAGAAGAACCCGCTCGGCGTCTACGTCGACGCGATCGACTGGTCCAAGGAGATGGCCTGATGCGCATGCCGACCCCGATCCTGACGCCCATGGTCGTGGCGATCACCGCCGTGGCGAGCACGCCCGCCGCGCAGGCCGATCCGCGCCGCCCGATCGCCGCGGCCAACGCCGCCGCGCGTGTCCAGCCGCAACTCGACACCTTCCAAGGCGCTGTCCAGACGTTCGCCTGGCGCGATGGCGGGCTCTACCAGATCTACGCCGCTCCAGGACGCGTGACCGACATCGTCCTGGAGGAGGGCGAAAGCCTGATCGGATCTGGGCCGATCGCGGCCGGCGACACCGTGCGCTGGATCATCGGCGACACCGAGAGCGGCCTCGGCGAGCGGCGGCGCGTGCATGTGCTGGTCAAGCCGGCCCAGAGCGGGCTGATCACCAATCTGATCATCAACACCGACCGGCGCACCTACTATGTCGAGCTGCGCGCCACGCCCGCGACCTACATGGCGTCTGTCGCTTGGACCTATCCCAAGAGCGCGCTGATCGCGCTGGCCAAGCCGAGCACCTCGCCGCCAGCGCCCGTCGCGCCACCGCCTCAGTCCGCGCCGCCGCCGGTAGACTTGGCGGCCTTGTCGTTCGACTACAGGATTTCCGGAGACAAGGTCGACTGGCGCCCGCAGCAGGTCTTCGATGACGGGCGCAAGACCGTGCTCGTCTTCTCCTCGTCCATCGCCGCTGGCGAACTGCCGCCGCTGTTCGTGTTGGACGCCGCCGGCCGCCCCGCGCTCGTCAACTATCGGATCGAAGGGCGACGGATGATCACCGACCGCCTGCTTGATCGCGCCGAGCTGCGCCTGGGCGACAAGCGCAAGGCTCGCCGCGTGCGCATCGAGCGCATCGGAGCCCGGGAACGATGAACCGGCCGGCGGATGAGCGCGCGGAGGAGACGGTCAGGCTGCGGGCCGCGCCGCCGCGCGTGGCGCGGCTCTCGCGACCGGTGATCCTCGTGACCAGCGGCGTGGCGGTCGTGGCGATCGCCGTCGCCTTCGCGGTGGCCCTGCACGGCCGAACGCCAAAGCCGGTGGAGATCCCGATCGAAGAGCCCGACGCCAAGCCGCCGCTGGCGGCCATGGCCGATGCGCCCAAGACCTATGGGGACGTGCCTCGGCTGGGGCCGCCCTTGCCCGGCGATCTGGGGCGACCCATTCTCGCCGCCCAAGCCAAGGGCGTAGACGCAGCGCCCCCGGCGATGGGCCCGGGCGCCGGTTCGTCGAGCAGCTCCACCGAGGGCGCGCAACGATCCGTCGCCGACAGCGCCCGCACAGCGAGCCTGTTCACCGGCCAGGCCCCGCGATCGGCGCCGGCGGCCAACGCGTCAGCGCCGGCGCTCACCATGCCGTCGATCTCGCTTCCAGCGCCGTTGCTCGCGTCGCCATCGCCTCAGGCGCAGCCCAGCGATCCTCGGCAGGCCTTCCTCGACCGCCGGGCTGGCTCGACGGCGAGCGGCTTTCGCCTAGAGCCACCGGCCGGACGCCGGATCCTGCAGGCGCATACGGTGATACCCGCCGCCCTGCAGACAGCGGTGAGCTCGGACCTGCCGGGTCCGGTGGCGGCGCAGGTCACTCGCAACGTCTATGACAGCCTGACGGGCCGAGA
Source organism: Caulobacter sp. SRI_008 (assembly GCF_057586355.1). Taxonomy (NCBI): domain Bacteria; kingdom Pseudomonadati; phylum Pseudomonadota; class Alphaproteobacteria; order Caulobacterales; family Caulobacteraceae; genus Caulobacter; species Caulobacter sp. SRI_008. The sequence continues at coordinate 141,553 of NZ_JBYCZS010000016.1, read as the reverse complement.
GGTTCTCATCCCTCAGGGCTCCAAGCTCCTGGGAACCTATGAGGCGCGCGTCGCCTTCGGCCAGCGTCGCGTCCTGCTGGCGTGGGACCGCCTCCTTCTTCCCGATGGACGCTCGCTGCAGCTTGACCGGTTGGTCGCCGGCGACGCGGCCGGCCGCGCGGGCCTTTCGGATCGGATCGACGCCCATTGGGGCGAGACGACCAAGGCCGCCCTGCTATCGACCTTGCTGGGCGTCGGCGCCGAGCTTGGCAGCGACAGCGAGGGCGAGGGCGAGGTCGCCCAGGCGATCCGCGAAGGGTTGCAAGGCAGCATCAATCAGACCGGCGAGCAGCTCGTGCGCCGCCAGCTCGATGTCCAGCCGACCCTGTCTCTGCGCGCGGGTCTGCCGCTCTCGATCCTCGTGACCCGCGATATCGTCTTCGATACGCCGGTCGCCGCCGCCCGTTAGGTCTCGTCAGGCAAGAGGTCGAGCAGCCGACGCAGGGCCGGCTTGTCCGCGCGCCTGCCAACGATCGCCCTGAAAGTCAGAAACGCCCTGGTCAAAGGTCGGAAAACCACGCCGTTGACCCGAGGCGCGGCGGTCTCGTTGATCAGGGCAAATCCCTGGCCCAGCGCCACCAGCCGCGCGACGCCGGCCGCGCTCGCGGCCTGGGCCTGAAGGTTCAGATCCGAGGGATCGCGCCGCCGCGCCAGCCGGGAGACGGCCAGGGCGATCGCGGTGGGGGAAAGCAGCCGGCGCCCGGCCAGGTCCTCCCAGGCCAAGGCGCTCTTGGCGGCCAGGGGATGCCCGGTCGGCAGGGCGATCACCAGCCGCTCACGCCAACCCAGGCGCCGGTCTAGCCGGGCGGGCGGATCGATCATGAAGGCGATGTCGAGATGGTCTTGAAGCAAGGCGATGGCCAATCGCTCGCCATCGGCTTCGAGGAGATCGACTTGCAGATCCGGTTCGCGCTCAAGCAGCCGGCGCATCAGGTCGTCCAGCGGACCGGGGCCCAGTCCGGCCAAGATGCCGACCCGCAGGACACCCATCTCGGCCTGGCCGAGCTCGGCCGCGCGATCAACGGCGCGATCCAGGCCCGCCAGGGCGGCCTTGGCCTCAGCGACGAAATCCTCGCCGGCCGCGGTCAAGCGCACGCCGCAGGGCGCACGATCGAAGATCCGGGCGCCGAGCCGGGCTTCGAGGTCATGGATACGCCTGGAGACGGCCGACTGCTGGACACCCAGCGATCGCGCCGCGCGGCGGAAGCCCCCGTGCTCGGCCGCGGCCAGAACATAGCGCAACTGATGCAGACCCAGCCCCGCCCAGGCGCTGGTGCGGGTCGGCGGGGGTCTGATCGGCGAACTCGTCAGCGGGGCGTCGAACACAAGCAGCGCCGATGGCGCGACCTTGGCGGCCGCCTGGGTATCCAGAGGGCGCTCGGATGCGCCGCGCCACTCTATAGAGCGAATATATGCGGAATATCCGCCTGGACCTGGAAGGATCGACGCATCCGCACACCTTGTTTTCCGACGGCCCACGCGCTCGACCTTCGACGTCGGCGCTTTCCTGCCCTAGACTCTTTTCCTAGCCGCCGAACCAGAGTGTGATCGGCGGACGCGTACTCGTCAGGAGCCCATGAAGACCTCGCTCGACCATCTGCCGGCCGGCAAGCGCAAGGAACTCGACTTCGTGGTCGAGACGTTGCGCGAGGGGTTCCGCCAAGCGCTGAGCCGGCGAACCATGCCGCGCTTTCGAGCGGGCAAGCTTCTCAAGATCATCCTTTTCGGCAGCTATGCGCGCGGCGACTGGGTCGAGGATCCGAAAGGCCGCTACTTCTCCGACTACGACATCCTGGTGGTGGTCAATCATGAGGATCTGACCGACCTGGAGGAATTCTGGGGCAAGCCCGACGATGTCCTGCTGCGCGAGCTGGCTTCGGGCGAGCGCCTGCGCACGCAACCCAACTTCATCGTCCACAGCCTCGACGACGTGAACGAGCAGCTGCGGCTGGGCCGCTACTTCTTTACAGACATCCTGAGAGACGGCGTTACGCTTTTCGAGGAAGACGGATTTCCGTTTTCACAGCCCGAGCTGTTGTCGGCGCAAGACGCCTACAGCGAAACGAAGGGTTTCTACGAGGAGTGGTTCCCCAGCGCCGACGGGTTCCTAGACACGGCGCGTTACGTCATTGGCCAGGGCCGCTCGAAAGAAGCAGCCTTTCAACTCCATCAGGCCGCTGAGCGCTTCTATCACGGCCTGATCCTGGTTTTGACGCTCTACAGCACCAAGACCCACCGCCTGAACCTTCTGCGCGATCGCGCCGAGGCGATGGACGCGCGCCTGATCGGTCTCTGGCCTGGCTCCAACAAGTTCGAGCGCCAGGGGTTCGACCTGATCCGCCGCGCCTATGTCGAGGCGCGCTATTCCAAGACCTATGAGATCTCGGCCGAGCACCTGGACTGGCTGCAAGAGCGCGTCGCCGCCCTGAAGGCGATCGCCGAGGCCATTGCCCTTGAGCGGATCGAAGCTCTGAGGACCGCCGCGGACTAGGCTTGCCTCACAGCGTCCCGATGTCGAGCAACACCTCAAGACCCTTCTTGAACTCAACGACGCTCTCTCCGATGCCCAGCATCTTGGTCAACGATTCCAGCGGACCGTCGATCGCGGCCAAGGCACCTTTGACAACCTTCCTGTAGCCCCAGGGACGCCAGCGTCGCCGGTCGCTGACGCGTTCCAGCGCGCGATTGCGGGCGGGTGGGATCTGAAAATTGGCATACTCGATAACCTGCAACTTGAAGCGCAGAGGGGCTCCGGTCAGGCCGTAGTCGAGCAACCGGGCTCGATAGGCCGCAACCTCAACGAAGGCGAGGATCGCATCGCTGAGTTCCTTGATCTGCCCGCGTGCTTCATCGAGCGCCGCGGGCAACGCGCTCTCGTCCCGGGCGAACACGCCCGAGAAACGATCAGGCAGCAGCAACCATCGATCCTCGAATATCTCGAGAAAGAGCTGATCGAGGAGCTTGAGCATGCCAACCAGCGCTTGTCCCGACGCGAAGTCGTCGCTCTCAGGTGCAAAATACTCCGCCATGGGATGAAACCTCCAGCCAGCGTCGCGCAATCTTGCCGCGAGTCGCTACGATCTGGCGCAGCTTCATCCGCCTCGATCAGTCGGGCATGGCGTAGCGCTCGATCACCGCGCCCTCATCATCAAACGCGATCTCGATAACCTCGTTGAGGAGCTCCTGTCCCTCAAGGTCGTCGAGCACTGCGGCGAACAGAATTCGCTGCTCGGCTGGCCGAACCTGCGGGACGATGATCACCAGGCCGGCATGGATCTCGGCCTCGGCATAGAGGCGCCGGAAGTCCTTGGCATTGTTCGTGACGAAGGTCAGGAACTCCTCCTGGATCGGCGCCATGAGGTTCCAGTCCTGCATGCCGCCCATGCCACGCCAGGTGACGTGAGCGGCCTCATGACCACGTTGCTGGGCCACCTCGACCAGGGAGGTGTGCAGGCACTCGTCGATGAGGAAATTCAACGCGCGCCCGCTCGACCGCGTGCATTGGCCAGGGGATCACTCTTGAGCGTCACCGTCTTGCGCGACGTCGAAACGACACCTTGCTGCGACAGGCGCTTGGGGCGACCGCGTCGAGGATGGGCGGCGGCCCATAGGCGGGCGAGCGCCAGGCGGCGGGCATCGAGTTTGGGATAACCCAGGAGCAGGTCATCTTCCGCCGTTCCGGCGTCCAGCATAGCCGCCACGCCATAGACGGGAATGCGAGTCCCCTTGAATACCGGCTCGCCGCCAAGCACAGCCGGATCGCTGTGGATCTCCGCCTCGGCCGCTTCCAGGTCTCGAACGCGATCATCGACCTCGCGCCGGGCTTCGGCGACATCGATGTGCAGGACGCTATTGGCCTTGACCATCCGGGTGTTGGGACGAGCGGCGACCTCCTCGAACAGCTGCTGCCGGCGCTCCACCGGCAGACTTCCCGCGAGAAAATGTTCCAGGCGCATGCAGAGCAGATGGCTATGGGTCAGGTAGCGCCGCGCCGCACGCCCACCGCCAGTAGGGCGGGCGACATCAACGATGTGCTTATCGATCAGGTTGTTGACGGCCTTGAGACCCAAACCGCTAACCGCGGCCGCTTCGGCGGGGGTGTAGAGGCGAAGCGAGCTAGCCATAATCATTCTCCACAGAGAGATCATATATAGCGGATCGCTATGAAAAGGTCACCATGCTGGGCCTGCGTTTTGGCCTGAAGGACTTGAACTCTCTCTAAATGGCCACCATTGTCTGGCTAACGCCGTTCTCGTCGGCGTGGCCGCTGCCTTGGCGAAGAGCCCGCGCTCAACGATCTGAAGTTAGACGACCCCCTCCATGGACCTCATCATGGCCGGCAGGGACGAGCAGCGCGTACCGCCACGGCCGATGCAGGACCAGTGATGTACACGACACTCGACCGCGCCAAGAAGCGCGCCAAGGACCTCAAGCGCGTCTTCGACGACAGCGGCTTCCTCTATCCTTTGAACCTCTGCCAGACAGCGATCGCGCGCGCTGGCGGCTTTCGAGACTGGAACGATCTAGAAGCCTCGATAAGCGACCACCCACGCATTGGCTCCACAGAGGAGTATAGGCGTCGCCTTCTCCAGGCGCTGCCGTGGCCTTGCCATGCCCCTGTGCGGGCCTGGCTCGACCAAGAACCCGCCTTCGACACCTTTCAGTTCGATGGGCCACGCTTCTGGTTCCGGGATGTCTACCCCTTCATCAGCGTCTCGCTACGGCATCAACGCCGCCGCCCGCTTCTCCGACCCGGATCCGGCGCTGGACAGCAGATGCGCGACAACCTGGTGACCGACTTGCTGTTGCACATGCACGGCGGCGTGCCGCTTTATCCGCGGCTGGACCCAGTCAGCCTCGCCCTGGTCTATGAAGGCGATCTGGCGACAATGTTCGCCACGCGCATCGGCCACCCCCGTTTCGAGAGTGAGTTCGCGCGATTGGTCGATGAAGGCGTCTTTCAGTGGACCGGCCGAGCCGTTCATGTCTTGCCGGTCCAGCGCGAGGTCATCTACGACGCCTTGATCGAGGAAAAGACACACTTGGCCGAGCACTGGGCACCGAGTCCGCACAATGTCCGGGAATTCACCGGCCGGCTACGCGAGGCCTTGGCCATCATTGGCGTCGACGAAGCTTGGCGGATCGCCGATGCGATCGCGAACCAAGGATCGCGCGCCTACACCACGGAATCCGGCGCGACCCTAGACCTGTTGTCCGAGCTGGCCAAAGAGGGTCGTCTCGACACCTTCGCCCGGGTCTGTGGGCTCTTTGCGACGCTCTATCCGGCGAACACCGCGTTCCTGATCGAGCAGATCCCGCTCAAGATTGGCGCCAACGTCTTGGCGCGCGCGGCCTCAAGCAACCTTCGACGCCTCAATTCCTGGGAACGTAGCCACCCAAACTGGCGGAACGCCCTGAAGGCTACAATCAGATCGCCGTCCGCCTTCGTGACTGCGGTCGATGGCATGGTCGCCGAAATATCGGCACAGGCCGCGTAAGCCGTCGGCTCAATTAAGTGGGGTTCGCAGACATGGGCGAGCCCCACCTCGCCCACAAGTGAGAGTTGCTCTAGCTTGAGCGTGGTGATTGGTTGAGCGGTCTACGCAGACGAGACCGAGCGATGATCAAATGGGGCGATAGCCGCCGGGACCACGATCCCATCTTGGCCGTGTGGCCGACTTTCCGAGGCCTCTACGATCGCTGGTTCATGTTGGAGCTGGTCGAAAGCCCAACCGGCGCCGTCCAGTGGCGTGACCGCCGCGCCCCCGATGAGGCTGGCCATGTGCGAATGGACATCTACGGCGAAAAGGAAGCCGCTGTAGCGGCCGCCGAAGCGCTGAACCCCATCTTGGCCGACGCGCTACTCGAGCGCCCGCTTGGCGGCGAGGCCAGAATATCGCTGATCCTAAAGGTCCGAAAAGCTCTCCAGGCCAAGCAACGCCTCGCCGAAGAGGAGGCCTTGATGCTGGCCGAGGCGATCCGGCGGCACGCCGATACGCCGCGGCTAGCCGCTGCGGATCTCCAGCTCGATCCGGCCGCCGAGCATTTTCGCCAAGCATTGGCCAGTGAGCTGGCGACCTATCCGTATCTTGGGATCGCGCTCATTCCCCATGGCGCCTACTATTATCTCCTCTATCGCAACGCCAACGGCGCCTGGAGCCGCCCTTACAACGCCGGGCAGCGCTCTGCTGAGATCGCAATCCGTGCCCGGATCGCCAATGGGTTTGGCTTTCACCACACCCAACACTGGGGCCAGGTGAAGGCCAAGATCCGTGCGATCCTACTGCCCCGCGCCAACCAACTCCTGCAACTGGCCAGCGTACAGCGCCTTCTGGCCGAAGCCCTAGCTCGTGGTGAGCGCGTGCTCGTCAGCAACGGCGTGGTGTTTTGGTACGAGGATGACGGTCAGATCGGCTGGATGGTGAAATCCACTACCAGCGACAAGGGCGAAGACGGCGCCGCGCTCTGGCGTGAGGGAACGATCCTATCGACCAATCACGGCCGGTTGGTGATCCTGCCTTACATCAAGGAGAACGGCGAACTGGTCCGAGGGCACACCAAGAACGGCCCCGGTGACGGGCGCGCCAAGCCTCGCCACCCAGACCACTATGTCGAAATCCCCTTCCGCGAGCTGAAGGGTGACTTGATGATCGGCCTCTATGGGGAGCTTCCCTATGAATGATGCCGGCCCGTTTTCTCAGCGCTTCGGCTTCGAGTGCCCCGAGGCGGACATCACGGTTCGCGCCGATGCGCCGCAAGCTGTTCGCGACGCGGTTGTCATGCTCGGCTACCAGTTCGGAAAAAGTCCGAAAGGCATGCGCGCCCTAGTATGCGAAGTCTTGCTCCGGCGGCCTAACGCCCAAAACTGGGGTGACGAGCCGGTCGAGCGTGAGGTCGCCGAACTGGTCGATAACGCTCCCTGGTTCAAGGTCTACGATATTGCCGAAGCGCTCTATGGAGCGATCGAGAAGGCCGACTATACCGCCGCCCACGCCGCCAGCTTCGAGGCGCAGCTGAACCAGGTCTTTCGCGAGCACGGCGTGGGCTGGCTGATGGACCAGGGCAGGCTCCAGGCACGCGGTTCAGAGGTCTTCGCCGCCGCATCGCGTTCGGCAATCGATATCCTTGAGAAGTCTAGCAAGGCCACGGCGGCTCGGGAAATGCACCAAGCCCTAGAGGACCTCGCCCGCCGGCCGGCGGATGTAACGGGAGCCATTCAACATGCGATGGCTGCGCTTGAATGCGTCGCGCGGGGCGCTTCCGCCGACAACGACACGTTCGGTAAGATCGTCAAGAAGCTCGATGTGCCCAAGCCGCTCGACACCGCCCTGGACAAGCTATGGGGGTTTGCCTCCGAGCAGGGCCGGCACGTTCGCGAAGGCCGAGATCCGCGGTTCGAGGACGCCGAACTTGTGGTGACCGTCGCCTCCGCCGTCGTCGTCTATCTGCAAAGGCTCGGGGCGATGGACGAAGAGGACAGCGCGCCGTGACGCTGCTCTGCCCCCAGTGCTTCGGCAATTCTGGCCTACGGCGCCGGATCGAGCAAATTCGCCCCGACTACGATGAAGGCCGCTGCGTGTTCCACAAAACCCGCAAGGGCACGCCGATCGACGCCGTGGGGGCAATCATCGACGAAGTGTTCCGCTCGAACTATGCGATCGCCGGATCAGACCCTTACTATTCCGACGATCCGGAAGATCCGGAAACCTACTACGAGCAGCGCGGCGAAGATCTGCGGCAGACCGTCGGCGATCTGACAGAACCGACCGTCCCTGACGTGCAGGACCTGATCGCCGATTGGCTGATGGCGAACGACAACTACTGGCCCCCAGACGGCGAGGAGCCGTTCTATCTCGACGAGTACCGATACGAACGGACGGCGCCTGGCGATGCGGGGCACGCGGTCGCTTGGTCGATGTTTCGGGAATCGATCATGCACGAGCAGCGGTTCTTCAACCGCAGCGCCGACGATTGGCTGGCCAGCATCTTCCAGTTCATCCATCTGCAGCGCGATGAAGCCCGGTTACCGCCGGTCTATCTGATGGACCCCGACCAGGCGCCGACCTTCTTTCGCGCGCGGGTCGCCGACGTCGTTGGACAGAGAAAAATCCTGGCCAATCCGCTCCAGGAGATGGGCGCGCCGCCTCGCCGCCTGGGTAAGCCCAATCGAATGAACCCGTCGGGGATCACTGCGCTCTACGCCTCTCTCGACATCGAAACTTGCCTTTCGGAACTTCGCCCGCTGGTGGGCGCGGAGGTGGTTACGGCCGAACTCAAGCTCCATCGACCGATCGTCGTGCTCGACACCACGCGCTTCCAGGCGCCGCCCAAGGAGTTGAACCTCTTTGCTCGTGACCATGCCCGCAGGCTGACCCAGTGGCGGTTCATGCAAAGGTTCATGAACGAGATCAGCAAGCCGATCCTGCCCAGCGACGAGCACCTGGACTACGTGCCCACTCAGGCCGTTTCAGAATACCTGCACAAAGTTCACGAGGTCCGGATCGGCAAGGCGGCGCGCAAGATCGACGCGATCATCTTCAAATCGGCGCAGCGCCCGTCGGGGACCAACATCGTGCTGTTCGGTGACGCTGCAGCCATCATGGGCGCCAACGACAGCGCGTCCAAGACCACCAAGTCGCGGTCTAGCCCTTCACTCTTCGACCTCGCCCAGCCGCAAGCTCCTACGCCGGGCCTGGCGCTCGATCCAACTAGCTTGACGGTGCGGCAGATCAGAGAGGCCCAGTTCCCCGCAAGCGAGCCCGTCGATCTGGATTTCGCGGTGAACCCCGCATTCTAGGCTACACGCTGGCAAGACTTACCCCCGCTGGCTTGACTAGTCCCAACCCAGCGAGCCGCTACAGGAGTGGGCTCGACCAAGCTTCAGGCTCGCGCGAAGCGCCTTGGCTATGGTGTTGATCTTATCCATCGGCGTGGTTCCAACCTCGCCGCGGTCCCATTTGAACACCTCTTCGGCCAACTGAACCGACAAGATTTCATCGAGCAGATCGCTCATCAGGATTGGGAACTGCTGGGGTCGCATCGCGGACTGGACGTAGATCCCCTCCGTTGGCGTTACCCGCATGTACTCGATGCCGCGCATGACGCCATTCGGCTCATAGCCGATGAAGCCCGAAGAGCCGAAATCAATGATCCGCCCCTGACGGTGCAGCGCCTGCAACTGGATCCGTGAACGCGCCGACAGCCAGTAGGGGAACTTCTCCTCGCCCGGCGTCGTGCTCATCATGAAGAACGGATCGAAGGGCTCGTCAGGCGGGATCGAACCGGCCTCCTGCATGCGCCCGAACTCTTCCTGCAACTCGTAGACGTCCATGATCCAGGCGACGAGCGACAGGCTCCCGAAAGCCTTGGAAAGGTAGCGGCTGTTGATCCTCAGGATGGGAAAGTCGCCCCTTCGGCAAAGCTCGTCCTTCTTGGCGTCGCGAGCGGCCTGTTCAGGCGTCGAATGAAAGCGCCCGTCGAATTCAACGGCGTAGATGGGGTCCCATTGCTCACGACAGACGACGAAGTCGAAATGCGCCTGCAAGCCATACCGAAAGAGGTCACCGCTGGCGCTGACCTCTTGCAGGGAAATCACGTCAGCGACTCGTACCTTGGGATAGACCGAGAGCCCCCAACGGTCAGCGGCGCACTTGATCTCGTCGTGCGCGACTTCCTCGTAGCGATTGACCAGACGCAGTGTCATCGCGACAGCCTACATCGCAATCGATCCGGTGCCAGATGTTGACCGCAATTGCCGCGCGATCGGCATCGACCTAAAACCGATCCGCGGGCGCCGCCTCATAGGCGACGATCTTGAGCCGGGGGTAATCGGCGGCGATCGTGGCTGAAGCCGGCGGGCCTTTGGCATGCGCACGAGGTTCCAACGCCCGCCCCTTTTCCGCCGAACGCCGCTCGCCGGCTTGCGCAGCCAGCCTATTTGATTCAGGATTCTCCGGCTGGCGTCCTTGCACGCTGGTGGGGCGTGGAAACCCCGTGCGTTGATTAGAGCCATAGCGACGAGCCGGAGACGGCTGGCCGCTCGCGTCTGGATTCCAGGCGCGCAACCCGTGTCCGCGGTTCGCGGTCGCGCGCCCTTGTCCGCCCAGGCGTTTCCCTCGCCTCCGTGAGCAGCGGAGTCGGCGATGGATCGGAATCTGAAGAGGCTCGCCACCCAGCCCGACCTGGACTGGGATGATGGCCAAGACATGGACCAGCTCTATCGTCGCCATGCGTCCTGGCTGGGCGGCATGCTGCGCCGACGTTTCGGCCACGGCTTGGATGCGGACGCCGATGACGTCGTGCAGGAGACCTACGCCCGTCTGGCTCCGCACGCGGTGCGCGACATTCGCCGCCCGCGCGCGCTGCTGATGCGCGTGGCCTCGAACCTGGCCAAAGATATTCTGCGCCGCCGCGAGGTTCGGGGACGGCATGCCAAGGCGGTGCGTGATGAGCCCGATGATGGCGCCATTGGAGAGGCGGCGCTGGAGTTGCTGGCCGCCAAGGAGGTCATCCTGTCGATCCCCGAGGCCTATCGCGATGTCTTCGTCTTGAGCCGCTTCCAAGGTTTGACCTATGAAGAGATCGCCACACGCTGCGGTTTATCGGTGAAGTCTGTAGAATGGCGGCTGAGCAAGGCCATCGCTCACTGCGTCAAGCACGTTAAGGACTGAGCGGAAGAAGCGTCACATGAGCCTTTCGACCGTTTCGAGCGACCAAGCCAAGGAAGAGGCCGCGGACTGGTTTGCTCGCCTGAACAAACGCGACGTGTCCGCCGCAGACATGGAGGCCTTTCGACTCTGGCGTAAGGCGCCGGGTCACAAGGAGGCCTATGACGCCGTCGATGCGTTCTGGCGCCGGAGCGCCGCGCTCCAAGCCGACCCCGATATTCAAGCCGCCGTCTCGTCGGCGCTGACGCGTTCGGTCCCTGACCGAAAGTCCGTGCGCCGGCCGATCATCGGCATGGGCTTCGCCGCGGCGATCCTGGCGATCGGCGCGGTCGGGGGCTACGCCCTTTGGGGTCCCACGACCTACACCACCGACGTGGGCGAAACACGAACGGTTCGCCTCGACGACGGCTCGTCCATCGTCCTGGACACCCAGACAAAGGTCAGCGTTCGCTATTCGCGCGCCAACCGCGACATCCGTCTTGATCGCGGACAGGCCTTGTTCGACGTCGCCCATGACGCCACGCGCCCCTTCGTCGTCACCGCCGGCGAAACCTCGGTGAAGGCCTTGGGAACGCGCTTCGACGTGCGGCGGGAAGATGGCGGCGCACGTGTCACGCTCCTGCGCGGCGCGGTGGAGGTGAAGCGCCAGGCCCAAGCCGACACCAAGCCCTTGCGGCTGACGCCCGGGCAGACGCTGTCGCCCAAGACCACGACGCCGACCTTCGCGGACGTGCAGGCTCAGACGAGTTGGACGACCGGCCGCCTGGTCTTCAAATCCGTTCCGCTCGGCGAGGCCGTCGAGGAGGTCCGGCGCTACGATCGTCGCAAGATCGAACTCGATGTGGGCGATCTGGAACGCGCGCCCATCAGCGGCGCGTTCGACGCCGGCGACACCGAAACCTTTGTCAGCTCGGCCGCCGAACTGCTCGATCTGACCGTCACCCGACCGGAGAAGGGGGTCTTCCGGTTGACTCGTTCTGGAGCCCACAACGAGAGCCCCTGATTTTCTTTTCCGCAGGTCCAGGGAGACGAGGCGGCTGACGCGTCAATCCGCCGACGCACTGCGCCGTGCAAAGAAGATCCGTCCCGCGACGGACGCCGCGCGAGCGTCTGAGGGGACCTGTTTCATGCTTTCCGCATCTCTGCGCCGCCGCCTGCTGGCTGGGCTAGCGACCACCATTCTGACCCTGCCGCTCGGGGCCAATGCCGCGCTCGCCGCGCCCCAGGCGCAAACCCAGACGGTCGACTTCAATATCCAGCCCGGATCGCTGGACGGCGCGCTCCAGGCCTTCGCCCATCAGAGCGGGCGCCAGCTGATCTATACGCCGGATCTGGTCGCCGGGCTGAAGACGTCAGGCGTTCGCGGACGCCTGACGTCCGACGAGGCGATCGCCCGGCTGCTGGCCGGCGCCCCGATCGAGGTCCGGCGCGGGGGAACCAACGCTTTTGTTCTCAAGCGGCGCACGACGCCGATCCGTTTCGAGGGCGAGCAGACCGCAATCCCCGACGCGGCCGCTCCAGAGCCCGGCCCCACCGAGGTCGCTGAAGTGGTGGTGACCGGATCGCTGATCCGGGGGGCGGGCGATGGCGCTTCGCCGATCGTCCACCTCGATCGCGAGACGCTGGACAGCGGCGGACATGCAACCCTGGCCGACGCCCTGAGCGACCTGCCCCAGAACTTCGGCGGCGGCTCGACGCCGGCCAACCAGCTGCTCGGCGCTGATCGCAGCTTCACCAACGACTCCGTCGCCACCGGCATCAACCTGCGAGGCCTGGGCAGTTCGGCGACCCTGATCCTGCTTAACGGCCGGCGAGTGGCTGGAACCGGGTTGAAAGGCAACTTCGCTGATGTCTCGGCCATCCCGACCGGCGCGGTCGAACGGGTCGAGGTGCTTCTCGACGGGGCCTCGGCGCTCTATGGGTCGGACGCCGTGGGCGGCGTGGTCAATGTGCGGCTGCGGCGTAATTTCATCGGCGCCGAAACGCGCCTGCGCGCCAGCGTCGCCGAGGGCGGCAAGGCTCAGGAACGGCAGGTCTCCCAGACGGTCGGCTTCGGCTGGACCGGCGGCAACCTCGTCGTTTCGGGCGAGTATCACTATCGCGACGCCTTGTCGGCCCTGGATCGCCGCCTCACCAAAAGCAGCGACCTGCGGGGGCTGGGAGGGACCGACCATCGCAACAGCTTCGCCCATCCTGGGAACATCGTCGCCTACAGCGCCGCGGTCGGGGGCTACGTCCCGCTCTATGCGATCCCGCGCCCCGCGCCAGGGACCAGCCTGAAGCCGACGGATTTCATCGCCGGTTCAGCCAATCTCGGCGATCCGCGCCAGGGCAGCGACACCTTACCCGAACAGGTGCGCGCGAGCTTCTACGCCAGCGTCCGCCAGGATGTCGGCGAGGTCGAACTGTCGGCCGACGCCATCTACACCCATCGCCGTTTCTCCTACTTGCAGGGCGGCCCCACCACGATCCTCACTGTCCGGCAGGCCAATCCCTACTTCGTTTCGCCGACCGGCGCGGCCTCCCACCTGATCGGCTACAATTTCACCGATGATCTTGGCCCTCGCCGACTGTCAGGGCTGGGCGAAAACCTGGGCCTGACCTTCGGCGCGGCGCGAGATTTCGGGCGGACCTGGCGCTGGGACGCCTATGGCGCTTTCAGCATCGACCGAGGCCGTCGCGATCAGAACCGCGCCTTGAACACGCGCTTCCTCAACGAAGCCCTGGGCAATCTCGCCGACGATCCGCTTACGCCCTTCAGCGCCGCCAAAGACGGCTATTTCAATCCGTTCGGGACCAGCAACGCGGCGGTTCTCGACTTCGTCAACAGCGGCTACCAGCGCCTCAAGCGGCGAAACCGGGTGAGCGCCGGCGGCGTCCAGATCGATGGCGTGCTGCTGACCCTGCCGGCGGGACCGCTGAAAATGGCGCTCGGAGTCCAGGCGCGGCACGAGGATTTCATCGTGCGCACCACCAACCTGACATCGGGAACCAGTCCGACGACGAGCGGGGGACGCCTGTTCGACCGTGACGTCTCGGCGGGCTATGTCGAATTGCGCGCCCCTTTGGTTTCGCCGGAAATGGGCGTGCCCGGGATGCAGCGCCTGGAACTTTCGCTGGCCGGTCGGATCGAGCGCTACAGCGACTTTGGCGTCACGCGTAATCCGAAGATTGGCGCGGTCTGGACGCCTATCGAATCCCTGAAGGTGCGGGCCAGCTACGGCACGTCGTTTCGCGCCCCCACGCTCGCCGACATCTATGAGACCTACGCCGTCGGCGCGGCCATCCTGCCCGACACGTCCGGACAGACGCTCATCCTGATGGAGACAGGCGGCAATCCCGACCTGGGCCCCGAAACCGCCAAGACCTGGACGCTGGGGTTCGATCTGGCGTCCCAGGCACGTCGCGGCGCGCGCCTGAGCCTGACCTACTTCGACACCCGCTTTTCCGATCAGGTCGGCCATCCGGTCTATGACGACGTCATCAACGCTCTGACCAACCCGATCTACGCCAGCTTCGTGCGACGCCTCAATCCGACCAATGCGGCGGACATGGCCGCGGCCCAGGCCCTGATCGACCACCCGACCTCGACGGACGCCAAGCTCTTTCCGGCCAACGCCTTCGGGGCGATCCTCGACGGGCGCAACCGCAATGTCGGCGAGTTGAAGGTTCGCGGCCTGGACCTGCAGGCCAGTTGGCCGTTCAGCCTGGCGGGTGACAGCGTCGTCCTCAACGGCGATGCGTCCTATCTGTTCGACTACAAGCGCCAGCTGACGGTCGACGCGCCGACCATCCAGTACGTCGATCTGGCGACCTTTCCGGTCGATCTGAGGGCCAATCTCGGCCTGGCCTGGACGCATGGCGACTTCGTCACCAACGCCACGGTTCGCTATGTCGATGACTATCGGACCTCGGCTGGCGTGAGGATCGACAGCTGGACCACCCTGGACGCCCAGGTCCGGTGGACCGCGCCCTCGACCCGCGGGCCATCGGCGGGGGTCGTGATCGCGCTTTCGGCCCAGAACCTGCTGGGCCAGCAGCCGCCCTTCTATGACGCAGTCCAAGGCGTGGGCTACGACTCCGCCAACGCCGACGTCCTGGGCCGTGTCGTGGCCCTTCAGCTCACCAAACGCTGGTGATCCCCCGGCGGCGCGGCGATCAACGCCGCGCCGCGACGCTTCCCCTCGAAGGACCACCCATGCGACAGCTTCTCGCGGTCGTGGCGCTGTGCTGCGCCCTGGCCAGCTCGCCCAGTCGGGCCGAGCCCTATACGATCAACGACCTCCTCGACGCCGAGACCCTGGTCACCACCCTGGCCTCACCCGATGGGCGCTGGGTCGTTGTGCAGACCTATGCGGGCCAGGCCCATGCGCCGCGGTTCGACTATGACGCCGCCTACTATCTGGCCACCAGCCGACTGCGCATCATCGACCTGACGAAAGCCGCGCCGGCGGCGTTCCTGATCCCGCCGGACCGCAACACCGGTTTCGTGCCGGGGCCGTTCTCGCCCTCTGGCCAACAGATGCTCGTCCACCGCGTCCGCGACCATCACTGGGAGACGGGGGTGATCGACCTGGTCAGCCGGAAGGTTCGCTGGTTTGGCCTGGGCGTGGACTTCTCGGTCCAGGGACGAACGGCCGCCTGGCGGGGAGAAACGGAGATCATCGCGATCACCCATCCGACGGATAGGCCGCACCTGCTGCTGAGGCGCGGGTCGGAACCGCCCGCCACCCTGGCCGCGCGCTGGCGCGCCACGGCGATCGATGGCGGCCCATCGGCCACGATGATCGGCTCGGGGCGGTTCTTGAGCCGCGGCGGATCAAACATCCCAGCGACGCTGGTGCGGCTCGACATCGAGACCGGCAAGGCCTCGTCCCTGGCCAAGGGCGATTTCCTCTATCTCGAACTGGCGCCGAACGGACGGTACGTCGCGGCGGTCAAGGAGGGCGCCGACACCCAGCCGAGCGCGCTGGAGCCCGTAACCGGCGGCACAGCGATGCGGCGTCGCGATCTCGTCGTCGTCGACCTGGAGACCGAGCAGGTTCTCGCGCCTTGCCCGTCCTGCGATCTGTCACCGTTTCTGCTGTCGTGGGCGCCGGGCGGGGACCGGCTGTTGATCCATGCCAGGCGCCCAGGCCAAGCCTTGCAGGATGGGCGGCTGGCGGTGATCTCCCCGGCCC
Organism: Caulobacter sp. SRI_008; assembly: GCF_057586355.1. Lineage (NCBI taxonomy): Bacteria > Pseudomonadati > Pseudomonadota > Alphaproteobacteria > Caulobacterales > Caulobacteraceae > Caulobacter > Caulobacter sp. SRI_008. The sequence continues at coordinate 125,667 of NZ_JBYCZS010000016.1, read as the reverse complement.
GAGCGGGCGCCGATGCGGTGTCCTGGCTCCTCGGCTTTCGCCCAGCCATGGGCCGCACCAACGAGGGCTTCGAGCTGATCCAGGCCGGCTGGCTGGCCGACCTTCCTGTCGCCTGGGGCGCGCCGGACGCTGCTTCCTCCTCGGCCGCCAGCGCCTGGTGGCGCCTTCGGGGGGCGGGGCCAATCGCTCCGCTGCCGGCCGGAGCGGAAAAGGCGGCGCGTCTCTATCAGACGCCGGGCGAGGACCTGTTGGCGCTCGATGGCGATCGACTCCTGGCCATCGATGCTCGGAGCGGTCAGGCCAAGCCGGTGCTCGAGGGCTTTACGCCGATCAGAGCGCCCTCAAGCCAGATCTCCGGCCTGGATTTCGCGCGCGCCGGCCCTGAACACAACCTTGTCGGCGTCGCCAAGGGGCGGCTCGTGCGCGTCGCATCCGCCAAGGTCGAGGACTTCGGGCCAGCGCCCGCCGGTCTGAACCTGATCACCGCCCGCGGCGCGGCCGTCACCCTCGAGCGCGACGACCACGGCGTCCAGACGCTATCCATTGTCGATCACGGACAGCGCCGGGCCGCGGCGGTGCTCAATCCGCAGTTCGCCACGCGCGACCTCAACCTCGTCAAGCCGGTGAAGCATCGCGCTCCAGATGGCTTGGAAGTCACCAGCTGGTTGATGCTGCCGCCAGAATGGAAGCCCGGCGATCGGCCGCCGATCGTGGTCGTGCCCTATCCGAGCCGAAGCCACTTCTCGCCGTCGAAGCCGCCATCGGACCTGCTGCCGGGCCTGGCCGTGACCAATATCTCCGCCCAGCTGATCGCGGCGCGCGGTTACGCCGTCCTCTATCCGAGCCTGGTGCGCAGCCCAACGGACGACCCTGGCGAAGGCATGGCCTCGGCCATTCTCACCGCCGTCGATGCGGTCGGCGCCGCCGGACTGGCCGACGCTGATCGCGTGGCCCTCTGGGGCCATAGCTTCGGCGGCTACATCGTCCTGTCGGCCGCGACACAGTCGCCAAGGTTCAAGGCGGTCATCGCCTCGGCCGGCATCACCGACCCCTTCAGCGCCTGGGGGCAGGTTCGCGGCAACGCCGCGCGCACGCGCCCGGAGGAGGGGTTCGTCTTCAACGCCGGCACGGGGTATCTGGAGACGGGCCAGATGCGTGTGGGCGCTCCGCCGTGGGTCGCGCCACACCGCTATATCCGCGCCAGCCCCTATCTCAACGCCGACAGGATCACCGCGCCGGTGCTGCTGATCTACGGTGATCTCGACGGCTACGGCGCCACCCAGGGCGAGGAGATGTTCTCGGCCTTCTATCGCCTGGGCAAGGACGCCAAGCTTCTGACCTTCTGGGGCGAAGGCCATGTGGTTCTGGCCCCTGAAAACATCCGCCGGCTCTATGCTGAAAGCTTCGCCTTCCTGGATCAGGCGCTAGATGTTCCCGTACCCGAGGCGAACAAGCCGTGAGCGCCAGGACCGCACCCAAAGCTCCATGACGACCATGCCGATGATGTCGCGGTAGGGATCGCTCCAGATCAGATGCTCCGGCGTGAGCATCGCGTCGACCACGTCGCGGCGTAGAAGGCCGGCCTCGGCCAAGGCGCCGTCCAGCAAGAGGTCGCGCAGCTGCGGCAGGTCGCGCGCGAGGGCCTGGCCGTAGTGCCGGCTAAGGTCGCCCTTGGAGCGACGGTCTCGCACCAGCGAGGGCAAGCGGTCGGCGAAGGCGGCGCGGGCGAAGGCGCGATCGTCACCGCCCTGCGTCAGGGTGAGCGACGACAAGCTCAGGGTCGCTTCCATGACGGGCTGGGCCAACAGCGGGTTGACGACGTCGGCCACGCTCGAACGCGCCGAACGGCCCGTCACCAGCAGCACGCGGGCCAAGCCTTCGACCTGCGCGCGCTTGGTCGGCGTCAACCCCTTCAACGCCTTGCGCCACAGCGGCGGGGGGCGGCGCCGGGCCGCCGTGATCGCGACCGCAGTCAGGTGTCGCGGCGGTGGCGATGTTGGGTGGCCAAGCCCGACAGCGCCCGCCAAGCCAAGACGTGTGACCCGCCAGACCGAGGTCTGGGCGCGGCGCGCGATCTCCATCAGGGCCTTGGGCCGCCAACGCCATGGCGGTGTGTGACGCAAGTAGTCGCCGCCGAGCCATCGGCTGCCGCCCTGCATGAAGACGACATCGCCGCCCAGACCGGTGACGATCTGCGCCACACCAAGATCGCGACAGCGTCTTGCCAGATCCTGATCGTAGGCCGCATCGACCAGCCGAAAGCTCGGACGAGCGCTGGGGCTGCCGTGCTCCAGGCCGCCAAGATCGACACCGGCATCGGCCTTGACCGCCTCGGTCAGCACAAACCCGTTCTGGCGGGCCACGGCGCGCGCGAAGGTCCGCTCATCGCCATGAGGATCGACGACATGATAGTTGAGCCACCCCCGCACGTCGGTCCGCGCCCTGACGAGGCTGGAGGCGACGATCGCGGAATCGAGGCCGCCAGAAACTTCCGCCAGGGTCGCTCTTCGCCCGGTCAGCGCGGCGATCGTGCTGTCGATCACCGCGACGAGCCCGACTTGACGATCCACCGCCCCATCCAGGGCCAGACGCGCGAACCGGTCTGGCCGCCAGATCAGCGTTTCGGCCTTGTCGCCGCCCAGCTTCCGGAGGCCGCCCGGGGTGATCGTGGTCAGCCCGACCAGCGGCGTCGCGCCGGCCAGGTGCATTCGGTCGCAGAGCGCAGCGCCGACGACCGCCCAGTCGATGGCCAGCGCCCTGGGCGCGGCGTGATCGAGATCGGCAAGCAGGTCCGACGCGACGATGCCCACGCCGTCCCGTCGCCAGGCGATCGCGTCGAGCCCGCCGGACGGGTCGCGATAGACGGCCTCGGCCAAGCCGTGCGCCCCCCGGAAGATCGCGGCATAGCGGCCCCACCCTCCCTGGCTCAGTTGGTGCGACGTGACGGACGGATCGCCACGGATCTGTTCGACATCGTCGCCCCAGTAGTCGCCGATGAGGACGAGGCGTCCGCCTTGAAGGATGCGCACGGCTGGCGGCCGGTCCAAGGGCACAAGCAGCAACAGGCCGGGCTCGCGCGCTTCCAGGCGCCATGACGACGCTAGGGGCGCGGCGATCGCTTCGGCCTGGGCGCCAGCCGCGAGGTCCGACATATCCCAGGTGAGCATGACGTAGTCGCGCATGTCAGACGACCAGGATCGGCGTGTAGGCGACCAAGCGCTCGGCCCGGTCATCGAGCACAGTGTCACCGATCTGCAGCCAGCAATGAGCCTCGAAAGACCAGGTCTTGACGCCGAACACCCAGTCCGCGTCGAAACCGGCCTGTCGCAGGAAGATCAGCAACAGGAAGGCGCGATAGAGGCAGACCCCGGGAAACGGCGCCAGGGGCAGAAGCCTGCGAAAGAGCGCGACACGCCGCACAAGATCCGCGCTGATCTCTCGAGGCGGCGCCGTCGGACGATGCTTGGCGGCATATGTGATCAGTTCGGCGAAAGGTCGTCGGTAGTAACGTCGCAGCATCACGCCATAGGCGACCACGGCGTCCAGAAGCTCCCGCGTCGCCAGCCTGGGCGACGGCGGCGATCCAAGATCGAGGCTCGCCCGCGGAGGCGGTGCGCGACGAAGAGGGTCAGGCTCTCCAAGCAGTGCGAGGTCCGAAAGATCCGCCGCGAGATCGGCGTCGAGGATCTCCAGATCCGACCCGGACGGGCTGAAAGCGTCCGCGCCGTTGGGCAGGCAGAAGTATTCGCCCTTGCGGGTATCGAGCAACACGATGTCCTGGCCCAGGCGCGCGCCATGGACCCAGCCAGCCAAATGCATGTGTCTTTCCGGCAGTGCGGGTTTACGGCAAAGCGCGGCGGCGGCCCGCGGGCGCGCCGCCGCGATAGATCAGCCGGCGAACTCGCGCGGCTGCATGTTCAGCTCGATGCTGAAGTTGAAGCCCCCGCGGGTCAGGCGCTTGGCCGAACCCAGGCGAACGATGGTGGTGGTCTTGTCCTTGGATCGCATGATGCGCTCCTCAGCGAGGCGCCCGGAACGGACGCGCGTTGATGTCAGGAACGGTCGCTGACCGGGGCGGCCAGCGCCCGGGGTGATCAGCCGGCGACCTGCTTGGGCTCCAGGTTGATCTCGAGGCTGACGGTGCCGTCGCCCTTGGTCAGGCGCTTGGCGTCGCCGACGCGGACGAGGCGGAACTTACGGGTCTTGGTCATGACACGCTCCATATCAGTGTTGATCGCACAATCGCGACAACACATCAGGCGCATCCACCACCCTGCATTGATAGTATATTGGGCCTATAACCGGGATATATTCGCACGAGCCCGCAGGGCGCGGACGACATCGCCAGCGCGCTGCCGACGGACCTCATGCAGGGCGTCGATCGCCCCCTGAACCGCGCCGCCGCCGCCGCGCCCCGCGGCGAGAAGGCCCAGAAGCTCCTCTCGGACGGGAAAGATCTGCGCTTCCACGACGATGGCGGGGGCCAAGCGATCGGCGGTCTGTCGGTAGGCTTCCTGGAGGGCGCGATTGCCCGCCTGAGCGATGATCCGATCAAAGTGCAAACCAAGCTGTTCTCCCTGGCCGATCGGATCCTCGGCCGCTGGGACGGTGTCATGAAGTTCTGACCTCGGCGCGGCCGAAAGGGCGTCGACGAGGTAGAGACGCCGCATGCTGTAGAGCTCGACCAGATCGGCGACGTCGAGGCGACGGGCGAAGTAGCCTCGGCCTCTCTGGTCCTCGATCAGCCCCTCTCCCGCCAACCTGGAAAGGGCCTCGCGCACCGGTGTCGCGCTCAGACCCAGATCATCGGCCAGCTCGGTGATGGTCAATGGCTCGCCCAGCACCAGGTCGCCCGCGCGGATACGGTGGCGTAGAGCGCCGAGGGCGGCTGTGAAGGGGTCCCTGGCTTTACCGGGCGACGAAATTCTCACGCGTGTCTCCAGACAACGAAAGCGCACGCCAGTTCATCGCTTCGCTACGCCACCATTACACAAATAGTCGCACAACCTTCATCGTTCAACCGCAAGATATGGTCGGTATATTATACCTATGCGCAAGATATTTGCGCCAATACGCAATATATTTGCGCACCACGATTTGCGATTTACTTGATAGTGCAGCGACCGGCGAGATCCTACGGCGGCGCGAGCCATTCCCTTGGGCTTCCGGGCGGGTTGTGGCTATCGCCGATCACCAAAGCCTTGCTACACCTTCAGGTAGATTGCGTATGCGTGGGCTGAATGACGGATAAGGACCCCGACAGCAAAAAGCGCGCTCATCTTCTGTCTCGCGCCCTGAAGGCGGTTCGCGGCGTTCGCAGCGGCGCCAAGTCACGCGATCTGGCGGCCGCCTTGGGCTTGTCCTTGCGGGGCTACCAGCATTTCGAGGCCGGCGGCGGCCAGCTCAATGTCGACCATGTCCTCAGGTTCGGCGCCGCCCTCGATTGCGACCCCATCGGCGTCCTGGCAGCGGTGCAGATCGGCCGACCGGAGTTCGCCGCCTATGTCGCTCAGAACAAGGCGATGGTGGCCTTGATGATCACGCTGCAGGAGTTCGTCGAGGACGCCGGCGAGGATATCGCGCGGCTTGAGACCACGACCTTCGTCTCGGCCTACCGGGCGATGTTCCAAGATCTGTCTCGCCAGGCCAAGGCCGCGCGGGAGCAGAATGACGCTTGGGTCGCCAAGAACGCCGGACGGGTGGGACTGCCCGTCGCCCCTGACGAGGATGAGGACGGATCATAGACCAAGACCACGGGCGCGCCCCGGCTCGAATGTCACCTCGCCCCCAATCGCGACACGCCCCATAATGGTGCGGCCCAGATGAGACTCAAGGCCCGGACGCCAGGGCGCGAGGCGAAAGCCCAATCCGTCCTCGATCATGGCAAAGCGCCCGGACGCCAGGTCGAGGCGCCGGCGATAGACCCCGGCGAAGGTCTCGCCCGCCTGAGCCTCGGCAAGCGGGGACAAGCCGGTCTCGCCGGCGATCCGCGCACGGACCGCCTCTAGCTCTCGGGTCTGAAGCGTCGCCAGAAGGCGGGGGGCGAATGTCACCCGCCCGTCGCGCCGCTCAGCCAGCCCCCGCGCGAGCAGGACCTCGATCCGGCTTTCCGCGGCGGCGGTCGCTTCGGCGCCGAAGCCAGCTTCGCCTCCGCCCTGCGCCTGCCGCAGGATCCGCCGGTCCAGCCAGGTCGCCCCCTCGGCGTGGATCTGGCCGTCGAGCGACAAGTCACTGCGGGTCGCCAGGAACCGGGTGCGCGCGCTTGGAGGCGCGCGCAATTCCACGATCGCCCCCGGGCGGGCGTCGCCCGTGTCTTCCAGGTCGGCGAAACCCAGATGATGCTGGCGACCGTCCAGACCATCAATGATCGCATAGGCCGATCCCGTCAGCTCGTCGCGCAGACCGCGCTCGACCAGTCGGCCGACGACCGGCTGGGCGGCCTGGTCGTCGTGGATCACGAAGCGTCCGGGCTCCACCGCTCGTCCCTCGCCCGCCATGGCCCGATGGAGGGTCTTGATGATGTCGCCCCGGATGGAGAGGTCGCGTAGTCGCGCTTCGAGATCGGGCGCCAGTCGCCAACGGGCGGGCCCGAGCGGTTCGGCCAGGCCCAGCTTCTGCAGGTGCGACGCACGCCCCAAGGCGCGCCGGCCGTCATCTGGATCGCCCGCCTGGCGACGCAGGTCCAGCCGTCCATCGTCGTCGGCCTTGCGGACGAGACCGCGGTCCAGACCGGTCCAGCGGTCTGCGGCGATCTCTGCGTCCAGGCCTTTGGCGATCTCACGCGCCGTGCGCGGACCAAGCTCCAAGGTGACGAGATCCTGAGCCCGGCCGCGCAAGCCCTGAGCGAGGTAGTCGCCGGCGATCACCAGGTCGCGCCCCTGCGCCCGCCCGCGAACCAGAACATGAAGGTGGGGATTGTCGGTGTTCCAATGATCGACAGCCACCCAGTCCAACCGCGCGCCGAGGTCCTGCTCGGCGCGCGCCATGAGGTCACGGGCAAAGCCGCGAAGATCCGACATCGCCGGCGCATCCTCCGGCGAGATGATGAAGCGGAAATGGTGGCGATCGTCCTGGCAGCGCGCGGCGAAAGCGGCGACATCGGCGCGCTCACCGGTCGCGTCGAACATGGCGGCCTTCTCGCCGTCGCGCGTGACGCCTTCACGCTCGAGATAGGCGATATGCCTGGCCAAGGGCGCGGCCCGAAAGCGGCTTCCCCGATGGCGCACCACTCGGGTCTTGACGACCACGCGACGGCGACTGGCCGTCAGGTTGGCGCTGCGCCCCGCGCCCCGCGCCAGTCCGCCGCGCGCGACGGCTCGGCCCCGTCGCGCGCCCGCGCCCGGATCGTTGGCTAGGGCCGCCGCGCGCTTGACCTGACCGAGGAAGGAGCCGGTCGAGAGCCCGCCCCGTTCGGCCCGGCTGCGTCCCGGTCGCACCAGAAAATCGTCGTCGAACTCACTCATGAGGCCACCGATGGCGCGGGGCCATCTGAAATCCTTGAGCAAATCTCGCCGTGCGCCAGCCGGCTCCGAGCGCCGACGGCGCTGCGACCCCGCGCCCCACAACGCCTCGCGCGCACACCGACGGCGGTGCTTTTATCTGGCCATCGCCTTTGCCTTCTCCAGGACGCGCCAAGGCCCGATCGGATCATGAGGTTCATCGGCTGCTCTCAACGAAGAGCGCCTGGGGCGGCGAGCGCCAGCGCGCCGACCAGGCGGGTGGAAACAGGCCCGCCGCGCGCCAATCCGCAGACCCCGGCGCGCCGGCGATCCGATCGCGCAGCTTGGCGACATAGGCCACGGTCTCAGGCGGCAGAGGCCGGCCGCTCAAGCTCTGCTCATAGCGACCCGGCCCTGCGTTGTAGGCCGACAGAAAGCCCTCGCGCCCATAGCGGTCGAGCAACCAGCGCAGGTACGCCGTCCCAGCCAACACGTTGTCTTCCGGGTCGAACGGATCATCGCCCAGGCCCAGTTGCGATCGCAGGTCCGACCAGGTGCCCGGCATCAGCTGCATCAGGCCCATGGCGCCGGCCGGCGAGACGGCGCGCCGGTCGCCGCCGCTCTCGACCTGGATCACCGCTTCGATCAGTCTGGGCTCCAGATCAAAGCGCTCGGCGGCGCGCAGGACCGCTGCCTGGTGGGCCATGGCCAGGCCTGGCCAAACAGCCAGCAGTCCAGCGAGCAAGAGCGGAGCGATCCGTCCCTTCATGGCGCGCCAACCTGAGCGCTCGATGGCCAGGTCCAGACGGGACGGGCCACGCCGCGCACAGACGCCAGCGGGGTGGGTCCCAGGTAGCGGCCGTCGAAGCTGCCTTCGACGGTGGAGACGACGAAGATCTCATCGGCGGCGAGCTTGCGGCAACCGCGCCATTGCGGAAGCAACCGGCCAGCGCCGTCGTGGTCACGGACGCGCACCAACGCCGTCCCGTCGACCACCAGCCGGTCGCCGATCCGGCAGACGCTCGCGCCAGGCAGGGCGGCGACAGGCTTGATCAGGGGCACGCCCCGGGGAAGCCATCCCGCCTCCGCCAGCCACGCTGCGGTCAGCGACGGCGGGTCAAAGACGACGAGGTCGCCGACCTTCGGCGCGGCCTGGGTGAGGCGATAAAGGCCGACCGGCACGCTGGCGGTGGCGTTCCAGAAGAGGCCCGGCGGGAGCGGACGCCATGCCAGAAGCAGACAGGCCCCGCCACCTAGGGCAAGCACCCACCGCCTCATCACGAGGCCTGCAGTCGCAGCAACCAGGCGCGATGGCGCGCCCGATCATAGGCCCTGGGCGCCTGGCCAGATTGCAGCCGGTTCTGAACATGACCCCAGTAGGCTGGCGCGATGCGTTCGGGCGCGAACCCCGCAGCCTCGACCGCATCGATCGCCGCGAGCCCTCGCTGCACCCGTGTCCAGCCGCTGAACGCGGCCAGGACCTCCGCGCCGGGACGAACACCCGGGCGGGTGGTGAAGGCCTGGCCCGGCGCGACGGCCCGCAGGATATCGAGGTCCGAGCTGGTCGTGCCGTAGTCGCCCCCCGACCAGCGCACGACGGCGAACACCGCCCCGGCCGCAAGTCGAACCGTGCGCCGGCGACGGTCATGACGCACCTCGTCGCAGACCGCGCCGAACCTGAGCCAATGCTCGATTTGCGCCGGCCGCCAGATCAGCTCGACCTCGGTCATCGCCAGCGCGGTCATGGCGCGGCGTCCGGAAATTCGCGGTCGAAGAGTTCGCGGACCATTTCGGCGACCGTCTGGCCCCGACCGAAGGCGGCGATCTTGATCCGCGCGCGGCAGGCGGGCGTGACATCGATCGTCAGGCGAGCGCTGTAGGCGGAGGGGCGCTCTGGCGCGTCGGCGGCCTTGACCCAGGCTTCGGCGGCGGCGGGTCGCGCGGCGAAGGATCTGTCGCTCATGGCGCGAGCCCTTCGATCTCGGCGGCGAGGGCCCGGATGTCGCGGGCGGCCAAGCCGTCGGGATCCAGTTCGCCGACGACCTGGCCGCTCTGCATGGCCTCAGCGAAAGCGACCCGCTGGCCGACGGCCTTCTCCAGGGCGAAGGGCTCCTCGCGCGCCAGAGCCGCCGTCGTCTCGCGCGCGATCACAGTTCGCGCCAGGCGACGATTGACCAGGAAGCGGGCCTTCAGCTGCGGCCGATAGAGCCGGGCCTCGGTGATGAGCCGCAGCATCTCGGCCGACGCCCAGCCGTCCAGCGGCGAGGGCTGGACGGGCACGAGGACAAGATCGGCCGCCAGCAGCGCCGAGCGCATCAGGGGGGCCACGCGGGGCGGACCATCGATGATCAGGTGATCCGCATGACGGGCCAGGCCTGGAACCTCCTGGTGCAGGGTCTCACGGGGTAGGCCGATGACACCGAAGGCGCGCGGCAGGCCGGCCTGTTGCCGCGCCTGGGCCCAGTCGAGGGCGGAGCCTTGCGGGTCGGCGTCGAGCAGGGTCACGCCGCGCCCCTGGCTCGCCCAGAAGCCGGCGAGATTGATCGCCAGCGTGGTCTTGCCCACCCCGCCCTTCTGATTGAGAAGCGCGACGATCATGGCCGACCACCCTTCTGGGCGCGCGGCGCGGCCCGGGCCGGGTAAGAGTTAGACTCTGGGTTAGAGTCCAAGTTACGGGTTGCGCAAACCCTTGCCTGGAAAGGCTCGTTAGGCTTGGCGTGCGCCTGATCTCCCGAGCCGCCTGCGCCTGATGTCACGTGCCTTGCCGCGCCTGATCTCACGACCCTGTCCACAGGCTCGCCCAGGGCGATTTCCACCACGGCCGGAACGATGCGCAGGCGCTCGGGGCCGTGCGCGCGGTCCAGAAAGAGCTGGTAGCCCGGCAAGGGCTGGCGGGCGACGATCCGGCGGATATCGAGGGCGAAGTCAGACGGCCTTGCGAGGCTGCCGGACTTGAGGTGCAGGTGGGACAGCTCGAAGACCCAGCCCTGAACCTGGCGACCGGCGTGCTTGCGCGCCACCCGATAGAGCCAGCGCTCAATGCCGCCCGTCAGACGGAAATAGGCCGGATCGATGGTCAGGACCAAGGAGCGATCGACGACGCCGCGATAGAACCAGTCCGGGAGCACGATCTCCACGCCTTCGATGCGCCCGTCGCGCGTCGCGCGCTCTTCCCATTCGTTGATCCAGGAAAATTGCTGACGCCGCCAATGCTCGCCCTGACGAATGGTGGTGGCCACGACCGTGGACTGCAGGCGGCGCAAGGCGGCCTTGAACAGACGATACTCGGTGGCGCCGGTCGCCCGACCCACGCCCGTCAGCAGCTGATAGGGGGTGAACTGCAGCCGACGCGACGTGCGCAGGCCGTGGTTCTCCGCATCGACGATCTGGGAGGCCGCCCAGATCAGCACGTCGGCGTCCCAGATCGTGGCCATGCCATGCTCGGGCAGGCCATGGACCTGAACCTCGATCGCGCCGGCGCGGTAGAGGATCGGACGCGTCCGGCGCGACTTCGACAGCGAGAAGAACGGACGCTCCATCAGGTCGCGTTGATCGCGGGGCGTGGCGTCGCCGTTGACGACGATGAAGGGATCCAGGCGCTCGCGAGGGCGGATCGGGAAGTTCGGCGGACGTCCCATGCTCAGACCAGGCCCGTATTCGACACCGCCGCGTGGCGCTTGGCCGGCAAAACGTCGCCGACGCCCGGATCGGTGGTGGAGGTCTTGGCGCCGCGATCGGCCCAGGCCTGGAGGTCCTCGATGGCGTAGACCACGCGCCCGCCCAGTTTGCGGTAGGCCGGGCCAGTGCCGAAGGTGCGATGCTTTTCGAGCGTGCGGTGCGAGAGGCCAAGATAGGCGGCCGCCTGCTGGGTGCGAACAAAACGCGGCGCGCCGCTGGCGGGCGTGGCGGACATGGTCGAACTCCCTGGTCTCGTGGCGATGGCCGGGATGACCCCGCGCGGACTGGGGCAAGCTGGCGAGGTCGGACAGCGCCGGGGGAGTGCGAAGACGGCGGTGCGATTTTCGCACCCCCTGGGTCAGATCAGCAGGTCGCGATAACCGCCTTCGACCAGGGCCGCCCCGTCGCGGGCCAGGCGCATGGTGGCGTCGCGCAGGGACGAGGACTTCCAGGGGGCGGCCGAGACACGGGCATGGCCATAGAGCGCGATGGCGATGTCTCGGTAGGCGGCCCCGCCGCGTCGGCCGTCCAGCGTGCGAAGCATCGCCTTGAGCCGCAGGCGCCGCTGGCGGGTGAGCGGATCGGGTCGTGGCATACCGCCCTGCAGCTGTCGCCAAAGCCCCGCCAAGGCTTCCAGGCGATTGGGCAGGCTGGCGTCCAGAGGCAGGACCGCGGCCATCGGCGTTGCGGCGGCGTCGGCTGCCAACAGCAGCAGACGACTAAGACCCGGACCTGACCCAAGCGACCACCCGGCCTCGCTCGGAACTCCATCGGGTGGAGGCAGGACCATGCCCGAGGCCGTCGGCGACGAGGCTAGCAGGATGAGGCCGGCGTCGTCTTCGGCGCGCCAGCGGACCTGCGCATGATGAGCGTCAAGCGAAGGATCGACGGGGAAATCGCAACCCCCAGCGCGTCGTCCAGTCGGCCGCCCCGATGGCGGGCGCGGTCTGGAAATCCTTCTGATAGTCTGGGTTCCGGCGAAGATATTCCCAGGCCAGATCGGCGGCTGAAAGATCGTCCAGATAGTCGTAGGCTTCAGCGGATCGCCACCGAGACGCGTCTGGCGACATGAGCAACTCCGGCAAGGCTCACTCAGAGATTGAGCCTCGTGAGGGTCTTCCGTGGTCGGAGCACGCGGGTAGACCCGGCCGTGGGGACAGGTGATGCCACGCCGGCATCACTTACGGCCGGCGCTGGCCAACAGATCGCGATAGCCGGTTTGCGCCATCCAGCGCGCGCGCTGCAGATGCGCGTCATGGATCCGGTGGGCGCGGTCGGGATCGGCCTCGACGTCGAGATCCAAGATCACGGCCGCCGCCTCACGCCAATCAGCATGGGCGGCGGCGGCGTCCAACAGGCGCAGATAGGCCAGCAGGTGGACGCGATCGTAGTCGGTGACCTGCGGCTCGCAGATCGGCGCATCTCGAAGATCACCGTGGTCCATCGGGCCTCCCACTCCCGGCCGGGATGTCACCCTAGTGGAAAACACCAGGGAAGGGATGGCTCCTGCACGGCATCGGGCGATGCGTCTGCGGCATCGCCCTTGGAGGTCAGCCTAGTGCGCGGGGGCGGGGCTCCTCGCGCGCCTTGTCATCGGACTTGCGGATCCAGCTGAGCGCGAAGGGCTCCTCACCGGCCATCAGCCGAGCGTCCAGCGGCTCGGCCCAGGTCGGATCGTCGAGCTTGAGATTGAGGATGGCGCCGCTGGCCGCGTCGCTTGGCCGCCAGGCCGCGCCGCATTCGACATCGCCGACATAGGCGCGAAACTCCGGCGCGCGCGCCGAAATCTTCTCCACCGGCGTCAGGCGCACGGTGGCGTCCAGTTGCAGGGTGCTGAGCCGGCCGACGAAACCTTCGCCGTCGCGCCGGAAGTAGCCGATCGTGGTCATGGCGGATCCTTTTCTGAGGAGGTCGCGGCGACGGATCCAGCCTAGGGTGGGGGACCGCCAGATCACGTCGCCGCTCGCCCATCGGGGCGATCGCGAGGCGCTCGACCAAGTCGGCGGACCGGCTCGCGTCAGGACGATGACCGGCATGCTCTGCCCCTCGCAAGGCGCCTCACACGCCGATCGGGCAAAGACAGGCGCTGGCGTGGATTGGCGTAGGCGGCTGAGGCGCGCCGACACGAACTAGCTTTCCAGTTCGACGATCTTGCGCCGCTATCGACCGCCCAGCTCAAGCTTCGCCGGGAGCTCCACGCGCCGAACTGCGCGCCAGTGGGGCCAGGGGCGACCACTGACCTCCTCGACCTCGAACCAGGCCTCTTCGCCCTCGAAGTCCGGAACTCGTTCCCGATCGATGAAGCTGTTGCGGCTGCGCTGGGCCCGGCGGGTCCCGCCCTCGAAGGTGAACATCAAGGTCTTGCCGTGACCCTCGCCGCCAAACTGGCGCACGCGCACCAGCTTGACGACCATCTTATGGATGACCCGCTCCGGCAAAGGGGCGTGCGTCGTCGCGCGCCTACGAAGGCGTGGGGGCGGCATGGCGATCTCCTTGTTCCCGAAATGTTCTCACGTCATCCCGTGACGGAGTCAACAGGCGCTCCTCCCCGGATCGAGGCGGCGAGGTCAGGGCCGCCCCATGACGCCCTGTCCCGACCGCCGCGTCAGCTTGCCCCTCAAGGCGCTTTGGCGCCGAAGACTTCATCGATCAGCGCCTTCATGAACCTCGCGCCTAGGCGAGCCAGTGCGATCGGCGCGGGAGGGTCGCCAATGTCGTAGGCGAAGGCTTCGGGCACCGGCAGCGGCTTTCGCCCCTCGATCGGCCGCAGACGGATAGACTCGGGGAAGAAGGCCAGGACCGGCGGTGGATCGTCGGTCGTGGGGATCAAGGCAAAATCCGGCAGAAGCGCGCCCGGGCGCGTGCCGCGAATTTCGATCTCGTAGCCGCCCAGGGCGCCCAGAGCGATCGCGGCCTCGGACTTCGCGACCACCTCAAGCAAGGTATGGCTGTCGGCGTTGCGGGCCATGTGCAGATAGTTGAGCGCCGGGTCGCGTTGCACCCGCGATTTCCAGGATTGATAGAGGCCGCGCGCCTGGCGCCCGCCCGCCGCGTCGCAGAGCTCCAGCGCCTGGTACCAGTAGACCAGGAAATCGCTCCAGTGGCGCTCGGCGTCCTCGAAGGTTTCGGATGCCTCCAGTCCCGCGAGGGCCTCTTCAACCCGTCCAGCCTTGATGGTGATCGACCGGCTCATAGCCTCCCCCTCGCCACGGACGCCTGGCGACCTACACCTGTCTAGACAGATAATCCAGACCCCAATAGACGTCGAAGTTGTCAACATCACTTATCTTTACTACGCACTTCTTGACACACGAAGTAAAAGTGTGTAGAGTGCCATTTCAAGTTGGACTCGCCCGACTTGATCCCCGAAAACCTATCTCTCGGCGTCGAACCCCGACGCGTCACCGAGGAGAAATCCCCTATGTATAAGGACCTCTACACCTATGACCCTCCCTACCAACCTGCCTGACGTCATCAACGCCATCGCCTTCTTGGCCTTCGTTCTCGGCGTCGTGTTCTACGTGCTCCCCGCCATCGCCAAGCCGCTCAGCATCGCCCAGAAGCTGGCCTTGTCGATGACCTTGTCCGGCGGATCGGCCTTCAGCATCACGGTCGACGCGCCCAACGCGACCATGACACCGCAGAGTTCGCCGCCGGCGATCACCGCGCCAGCGCCGCCCCAGGCATCGCTGCCGTCGCCGACCTCTCCCCCTCCCGCGATCTAAGGCCCGCAGGCCGTTCACGACCGATGCGCCGAGCGTCCCCCCTGTGCGTTTCCCGCCAGGGCGCGCTTTGACGCGTCGGTCGGCGCGGCGGCCGCCTCAAACAACGGGAAGGTCATCCTCACCGTGGTCGTCGGACTCTGCTGGCGGCGACAGGAACTCAAGCAAGCCGCGCAACTTGGCCAGGAGTTCCTCGTAGGTGACGATGATCACGTCGTTGAGCCCGTTGCGGAACAGCTCCAACGATTTCAGCTGTGCCGGATCCTTCGGAAGGGCCCCGGCGATGACCAGGCACTTGACGGCATAGACCTGCCGGTCGGCTTGCCGAGAGGCGAACTGCAAAAGCGGCAAGCTCAGCGCTAGCTGGTAACGCTGATCGAGAACCTGTGTGACCGCGCCTGCCAGCTCCGGCGACGGCGGGTACACCCCGCCGCGGTACTCGGCGCCGAGAAGACGGGTCGCGGGCTTCTTGATCTCGACCAGGGCGATGTTTTCGGTCAGTCCGTTGCGCGCCATGAAGTCGGCGATCTTCTCGCCGCCGCCGGAAAAGGTTCGCCCGCCCACGGAAACCCGCTCGCCGATCACCGCGATTGGCAGGCTGAACGCCAAGTTCAGCACGAAGGGGTGCTCAAGGAAAAAGGCCTGCCAATCGGCCTCGCTGAGCGACCTGGCGATCATCGTCGTCATGCGCGCGATCAGCGTCTCCAGCGTGACCACCTCTAGCTCACGCTGCAGCTCCATCAGCGCAGCTGGCTCGTTCAGCGCGAGATCCTGTTTGGCGGCCGAGACCACCTTGATCGCGGCCGCCTTGTCCGCCGACGACAGGCGGTCGACAGCGACGGACGCCCCAACCGTCTTGAAGATAGTGTCGGGTTTGTAGGGTCGCTGGGCTTGTGGAAACCGTTGCGGCAGGATGGCGGTCAGCAGGCTGTTGTGCGCCAGGACCACCTTGTCGCCGCTCGCGGAGGTCAAGGCCTGGCTGTGAATCCGCCCCAGGCCCAGACGTACAGCCTCGAAATCACCGAAGGTCAGGACGTAGGTCCCGCCCGAAAGTCCCGAGGCGCGGGTGCGGCTGACCACGAGCGTGTCGACCTCGGCGATCTTCTCGATCGCGGCGATGATGTAGCGAATGTCCTTGAGCAGCCCCAGGCCATATTCGGGATCGCGAATGAACCCCGCCGGCAATCCAGCCAGCGCCGGTTCGGGCCCGTCTTCCTCAAAGACCCCGGCCAAGCCGAACCCCTCCAGGGTGATGGCGCGGATCCTGTTGTACTTGGGCCCCAGAAAGTTGGGGCGTCCCGGAAGCGTGCCGTGCGGCCGGACCGTGAACCGGTCGCTCGCGACCGCGACGTCGATCAGACTGATCAGCGCGTTGTCCCGCGTGACGGCCAGGCCGTAGTCCTGCGCCTCGGCGACCCGCGCGTCGGAAAGCCGATAGGTGACCGAGTGATCGCCTTCGTTGTCGGTGAAGGCCAGGAACTCGCCTTTCGGCGCTTGAGCGTCTGCAAACCGGCTTGGCACGGGATCAAGGCTCCGAAGGGATCAGGCCCGCAGGCCCAGCTAGAAGACGCCAGCCTTCAGCTTCTCGACATGATCGAGCGTCTCGTCCACGGCGAGAACCGCACGAAGCTTGGCCTCTTCCAGGCTGCTTCGCCAGTGAGGGATCGCCGGATCATATCCATTTGGTCCGTCACCGATGTAGCGTGCATGCACCTGCCATCGCCCCTTGGACTGCGGCGTGATCGTCAGCCGCACGTTCTGAACCTCGGCCGTAAGACCGCCGCCGTCGCGCTCGCGCCACTGCGTGGCCGCGACAAGCCGCTTGGCGCGCATCTGCTCGCGTTCGAGCAAGGTCAGGATCACGTGCATTTCGCCCGACAGGCGCGCGTCCTCGCCCGCCATGCGCTGGATGCTGCGCAAGATGGTTTTCATCTCGCGCTTGTCTCCCAACGCCGACATCAGCATCGAAAAGCTGCTCTGGTTGAGATTGAGATCGTTGATCGCTTGCCGCAGCTTTGCGGCTTCGCGCGCTTCGGGACTGTCTGGCGGCTGGTCGTTCATGGACAAATATTACGACGTTTTGTCGTAATCTCAATACGACAAAACGTCGTTCTCGTTCTACCTCGCGTCGGCGGGCAAAAAAGAAGGCCCGGCGTCGCCGCCGGGCCAGTTCATTAGGGAGGAAACGCCCAGGAAGGGCAGAGGCGAGATCGCCTCACGGGTCCAGAGCTAGGCGTCGGCTCGCCAGTTCACAAGGCCGCTCGCCACCAAC
The DNA here is from genome assembly GCF_057586355.1 of Caulobacter sp. SRI_008. Taxonomy (NCBI): domain Bacteria; kingdom Pseudomonadati; phylum Pseudomonadota; class Alphaproteobacteria; order Caulobacterales; family Caulobacteraceae; genus Caulobacter; species Caulobacter sp. SRI_008. The sequence continues at coordinate 108,556 of NZ_JBYCZS010000016.1, read as the reverse complement.
ACCGCATGCTGATCCCAATGCCGCCGGAATATCCAAATCAGCGGCGACCGGCGCCGCTTGCCTGATCATGCCGCGCCCATCCAAGCGACAGGATCGCTTGACGGCGCCGCCGGTCGACCGTCCATTCTCATGCAAGCTTCGCCAGGGGGAGAGCGACGCTGGTGCGTCAGACGCCCGCGAGCCATTCGCCTCGCGATCGCGGAGAGCCTTCCTTGACGCCCGACACCACGCCCCACCCGATCGATCTGCATGTCGGCGCCCGCTTGCGGCTTGGCCGCAAGATGCGCGGCGTGCCCCAGCGCGTGCTCGCCGACGCCTTGGGGATCAGCTTTCAGCAGGTCCAGAAATACGAAAGAGGGACAAACCGGATTTCAGCATCCGTGCTCCTGGCCCTGTCGCGGCTCCTGAAGCTGGAGATCGCCTGGTTCTTCGAGGGCCTAGCGCCGACCGGCGAGGCGCCACACGATGCGGCCCAAGAGGCCGTCTTGGTCCAGCGCGGCCAAGCCCTGCGGCGCTTCCTGGCGACACGCGAAGGACCCGAGTTGGCGCTCCTGGTGGCGGGGCTACCCGTTCGCCAGCGTTTTCAGGTCCTCTCCCTGATCCGCGCCTTCGCCGACACCGAACATCTGGACGCGGCCGAATAGGCCGGCGGCGCGGGCCGCCGGCCCTGCGGTCAGCCGACCAAGGCCTTGAGGTAGTCGACCGCCTTCTGGGCGTGCGCGGCGGCGCCGAAGATCGCCCGCTTGTCGCCCTCCAGGACCTTCAGCCAGGAACCGATATAGGCCGCGTGGTCGGCGCGTGGCCTAAGGTCCACGCCCAGTTCGGCGCAGAGGAACGCAGCGCCCAGCTCGGCCACCAGTTCCTCGCGCGCATAGCCCTCGTCGCCGAAGGTCTTGCGGCCAAGATCACGGTCGAGCCGAGAGGGGTGACGGGTCCAATGGACCGTCTCGTGAGCCCGGGTGGCGTAGTAGTCGTGCGGGGTGGCGAAGGCGCCAAACACCGGGATGCGGATACGGTCGGCGATGAGGTCGTAGCAGGCCTGATCGCCGCCATGCGTGACCTGCGCCTGCGTGGCGGCCAGAAAGGCGTCGGCGCGGGCGATGCGTTCGCTTTCCGGCAGGGTCGGCGGCGCGGCCTGAAAGCGTTCGGGCAGTCCGTCGATCTGCTCGACATTGAAGACCCTGTAGGCCTTCAGGAAGGGGATCGAGCGCTCGACGTCTTCGCCCTGCTCGTTGGTCTCCTGGCGGGTGATGCGGTTAGCGTAGACGACGGTGGTTCCGGTCTCGCCCTTGCGCACCGCGCCTCCCAGTTCGAGGGCTTGCTTGAAGGTCATCCAGATCGGCGCGCCGTAGCCCCGTTCGAGGGCCGCGCCCCAGAGCACCAAGGTGTTGATGCCGGAATAGGGCTCCAAGCTGTGGCGCAGCGGCCGGGAGACGGGTCCGGCGGCATGACCGGCGGTCCAGGGTTTCGTCCAGGGGGTCACGCCCTGGGAAAGGTCGGCGAGGATCTGATCGGTGATGGACGAATAGGGATCTTGGCGGGTCGCGCCGTTCGGGCGCGAGGTCTTGTCGGCGCGCGACATGGCGGCCTCCTTGCGTCTTGAGAGAAGGGGCTCCCCGCCGGGCGGCGGGGAGCGATTGGCGGGTCAGGCCTGCGGCGCGTCGTCCGCCTCGGGCTCGAGCTCGGGGCCGGAGTCGGCGCCGCGACGCTTGGTCGGACGGGTCCAGACCAGATCGAAGCCGTCCTCGGCCGCGAACAGGCGGGCGTTCACCGCCGCCGGGAAGCTGATGTCGTCGAGGCTGACCGACAGGAAGTCGACGCCCTTGCCGGACGTGTACTTCCAGGCCGAGCCGATCTCGGCGCCCTCGGCATAGACCCGGTAGACGGGCTGCGACTTGGCCGGATCGCCGTCGATGGCCTTGAACACCACGTTCGACACGCGGATTTGCAGGGTGTGGATGGAGCCGGTGAAACCGTCGGCCGTGGCCTTGAACTTACCGATGCGAGCCATTGGAGCTTGCCTTTCGCTGGTTTCGGGCCGCGCCTATCGCGGCCTCGATGGCGCTTGCGAAGACCGGGGACGGGGGAGGACGGCAGGTCGCGTCAGCGAGCCCGAAGCCCAGCGCAGGACCGCCGGGAGCGGGTTTGTTGCCTCGCGAGGAAGGCGCGCGCGGCCGAAGGCCCAAGCGTCGGGGAAGAAACCCGAGCCCAAGGTTGACGGCGGCCACCGCCCCGGTCCGTTTGCAGCCAGGAGAGGCCGCAAGGGACGCGGCGCGCTCCAGCAAAGGCGCTCCAGGGCGCGCATCGGGAAGGCAGGGCCCGGCCGACACTCCAACCGGTCTTCGCCACGCCCTTGCCGATCACCGTGCGCAACGCCGTGTTCGGGATTATCGGCGGCGATCCGGCCAAGTCGCAGCCCGCCTAGTGGGTCAGGGTCAAGGCGACGCCATCGGCTCGGCCTGGAAGTACACGTCCGGCAAGGGCGTCGACTTCCTGTCGGTCAGCCTCGACGACACCGGCCTCCTGGTGCTGGCGAAGGCTCGGCGTCTCCCGGTCGACCACGGCTTTGATCTGGTCTGGACCCGTCCGACCAAGCGTCGTCGCGCCGAGGCCGGCCCCGAGGTCGAACTTCAGGCGGATGACGCGCCGCAGGCCCGCCCCCTCCTAGCGATGCTCGCCACCCGGCGGGATGGCCCTTCTCGCAAGACGCCAGAAGGCCGCCGCGCCAAGCTAAGGCGGGCCGCCCGAAGAGCGACCCGCCGGACCTGCCTATTCGGCCGCCACGAGATCAGGGGCTTCCGACGCCTCGGGCGAGACCTCAGGCTGGCCCTGATCCCCGGCCTGCGCCGCGACCGCCTCGTCGGCTTGCTGAGGCTCCGGTGCGGCCCTGGTCCGCAGCAACGTCGGAAGCCAGCGGGCCTTGACCAGATCGGGCTCGGCCGCCGCCACCAGATCGACCTTCTTCAGGCCCGACAGACGCTGGGCGGTGTCGGGCGAGACCGCCTCGCTCGTCGCCGCCAGCACATGGGCCTTGGTGACCCGAGACAGGTAGCGCTCGGCGGTCGGCTGCCAGAAGGCTGTCATGTCGAGGCTCGCCGCCGTGGCCAGGACTTCGGCATGGGCCAGGGCCGCGCCGCGCCCGCCGAAAGCCTTGACCGCATCGACCGTGCGCCCCACGCAGAAGGCCAGCAGGCTGGCGCGACTGTCGGCGTCGAGGCCGACGATGAAGTCCCACATCGCAGCCGGGTCCTCCGGGACTTGGCGCGCCCATTGGCCAAACCGCGTTTCCAGGGCCTCATGGGCGGGGCTGGTCTTCACCCCCTCGCCATGCTCGGGCAGGAAGGTGGAGGTCGCCTGGATCGTCAGGCATGAAGCGCGGCCCACGCCCTGGAACGTGCAGAGCGCCAGGACGTGGGTCAGGGCGAGGAGCGCCAAGTCCGGATCATTGGCCAGCGCAAGCCGCAGCCCGGCGGAACGGTGGGCGGTCAGGTCGGCGATGAGCTTGGCCGACAGGGGCGCGCGCGCATCGCCCTCGGGCTCCTCGCTCGCCGGTGCGGGCTCGTCGTCGGCGTCATCGCCTTGCGCCTCGCCGTCCGCTTCATCGTCCTCCTCGTCCGGCGCGGTGGCGACAACCTCGTCCTCGGGCAGGACGAGGCCACGCTCGATACGCGGCTCGCCGTCATAGCCGAGGATCACCCAGACACCGGCTCGGGCGAGGTCTTGCGCGGCGAAGGCCTCGGCGGGCTCTTCCAGCTGAGCCTCCAGCGCCGACAGACGGGCCTCGATCTCCGGCGGGAGGTCCTCGACGCCGCCCCATTCCTCGCAGAGGGCGTTGTAGGCGTCGCGCTGGGCCTGCTCCTCCTGGCTGACCGGCACGGGCTTGGGCCACACCCGGCGCAGCCCGTGCCCGTGCGGATAGTCCAGTCGCCATTGCGCCCATTTCCAGCCCTCGGCCGTCTGGACGTCCTGGGCGATGTCCGAAAGCTTGGCGGCGACCAGTTCGTCGATCAGAGCCACGTCCGACAGGTAGCCGCCGCGATCCTCGGTGAAGAGGTCACGGATGACGGCCCCGCCCGCCGCGACATAGGCCTCGACGCCGATGAAGCGCACGCGGCGGTCGTCGGCCTGCACCGTCTTCTCTGTCATGGCCCGGCGAATGGCGGACGGGTGGGCTTGGGCGTAGGTCTCGAAGACCTGGAGCTGGCGCGCGTGGTCCTCGGAGACGGCGAAGGCCATCAGCTGGTCGAGGGTCAGCTCGCCCTCACGGTGACGCGCGATCAGCGAGGGGTCCACCGCCGCCAGTCGCAGGCGCTGGCGCACGACGGCGGCGGTGACGCCATAGCGCGCGGCGATGGCCTCGGCGCCCCAGCCCTTGCGCTCGGCCAGATCGCGGAACGCCTCGAACTCGTCGGCGGGCGGCAGCGGCTCGCGGGAAATATTTTCGTCGAGGCTGACCTCCACCGCGTCATTGGCCTCGTCCACCAGACAGCGCACGAGCGCGCCGCGCGGGATCAGCTTGCGCTTGGCCAGCAGGCGCAGCGCCAGACGCCGACCTTCCCCGGCCGTGACCAGGGCGTAGCCCGTCTCGGAGCCGTCGGCGCGGCGCTCGGGTTTGACGACGGGCGGCTGGATGATCCCCTTGGCCAGGATCGAAGCGGCCCGCGCCTCGACGACCTCGGGGCGATGGCCGCCTTTGCGGACGTTGTCGGGCGAGGCCTTGAGCTTGTTGAGCGGATAGACGCGCTCTTCGCCGGAGCGGACGGCGCCGGTGTCGGTGAGCACGAAGTACTTGGCGGCGATCACGCCGTCGGCGGCGTCTTGGGCGGTTTGACTGGACACGGACATGACAGGTCTCCCGTTGAGGGTGGGGTCAGGCGCGGGTTGCGCCTGACCCCTGCCCGTCGGCGAGACCGGGGGGTGCAAACGGAGCGGCGGTTTCGCGGGGACCCGGCTGCAGCCGTCGCCGTCCTCGCGCCTTTCGCCGCCCTCGCGCCCGCGAAGCTGGGCGGAAACCGATGCGAAGTGCGCCAGGGGGCAGCGCCCCCAAGCCCGCGGCCGCGGCAAGCGGCCGCCCTGCAAAAAAGGGAGTTTCTCGGCCCAGGGATTTCGATGGCCTGGCGCGTCAGGAAGGACGACATGGCGAGGTGAACGCCATTCCAACCAAGTCCGAACACGCTTCGGTTACGCCCGCGCATCCAAGCGTAGTCATCGCTAAGGTAGAGTGCTGTGGCGGAGTGCGCGTCCATGAACGAGATGACCAACCAGTTCCCGACGGCGACCCAGGCCGTTCTCACCCCCGAGATCCTCTCGGCCACGGTGCAGGTCGTGGGTCAGGCCGGCGTCTTCCTGATCAAGGGGTTCGCGCGTGACGTCCGCGCTTGGCCAGCGACCGGCGCGCCACGCCACGTCTATGGAACCCTGCAGTTGGGGGCGGCCTCGATCCGCTTCAAAGCCGATCCCCTGAACGCGCCCCAGGAGGGCGAAGCGGTAATCCTGTCGGCCTGCCTGGAGATCAAGCCGCCCAAGGCGGCTGGACGGGATCGGTGGAACGGCGCCTTCGAGGTCACCTTGATCGGCGAAAAGGCCGGAACCTGGTCGCCCGGCGGCGCGGACCGTCAGGTGGTCCAGTTGACCGCACGGGCCGATCGGCTGCCGCTGGAAGACTTCCTGGACACCTATCTGCCTGATCGCCTGACGATCCTGGTGTCGGGCAAGGCTGAAGCCGACATCCAGCAGGCCTTTACCGAAGCGGGCCTGGTTCAGCGCCCCAGGATCGTGCGGGCCCGGTTCGATGATGAGGCCGCGATGGTCGAAGCCGCGCGGCAAGCCGTGGCCGACGGCGCCGAGGCCGTGGCCCTGGCGCGCGGCGGCGGCGCGGGATTGGAGCTGACCGCAAATTCCCCGCGTCTTACCGAAGCGCTGATCGGTCTTGGTCGACCCTTCTACAGCGCCCAAGGACATGGCGACGACGTGTTCCTGATCGATAAGCATGCCGATGACTGCTTCGCCACGCCGTCTGTCCTGGGCCTTGCGATCGCGCGCGGCGTCGTCCGCGCCAACAGCCGACGCCAGGATCGCGAGACCCTCAACCAGGCCCGCCAGCGCGCCGAGGACCTGCAAGCCAGGCTCGACCAAAGCGCCACGACGGTCCGGTCGACGAGCGACCAGCTCGCCTCCGCCGAGGCCGCGCGCAACCGTCGGATCCACGCCGACCGGTTCGGGGTAAGCCTCTCTTGGCCCGTGGCCCTGAGCCTCGCCGGCGCGATGGCCTTCCTGATCGCCCTGGCCTTCATCCTCGTGACCTAAAACTGGCCTGACGCCGCGGGCCGATCGGCCTTGCGGACGGGGTCTCGGTGCGCAAGGTGCGCCGATGGCCAAGTACGAACCGCTCAGACGTTACCTCGCCCGCCAGAAGACGAGCCATGTCGAGCTGACCTTTACCGAGATTGAGCGGCTGATCGGGGCCATGCTTCCCAAGCGCGCCCAGCGCCCGCAGTGGTGGTCGACCGCAGACGCGCACGCCGCGCCCGGCGTGCAGACGGCGGCTTGGCGCTCGGCGGGCTTCGTGGCCTCATTAACCGGTGAGGAGAAGGTGCGGTTCGACCGCGGCTAGAGCCGCAACCGCGCAGCCGCTAAGCTCTGCCTGGCCAAGCTTGGGAGACGCGCCCTGCCTGATCCTGATCTCCACGGAATCGAAAACGCCCTCAACCAGTTGGTCGACGATGATGGGTTTCATCGCCTCGACGCCCTGCTCGGGCGGTTCAATCTCTTCGAGGCCATGGGCGGCGTTCGCGCCGAACTGCGCCACTCCAACTTCCTCGGCTACCTGTTCACGCCGGCGAGGGCTCATGGCCTTGGCCCTCTAGCGCTTGAAAAGACGCTTCGCGCGATCCTGGAGGCGACGCCGCCCGCGCTGCGGCCGATCCGCCCCTTGGAACTGGCGCTTGCCGATCTCGACGATGCGGTCGTTCATCGCGAGCGCGAGAACATCGACCTGTTGATCGAGATCGGCTCGCTGAACCTGATGGTGCTGATCGAGAACAAAGTCGGCGCAGGCGCCGGCGAGGGGCAGCTGCAGCGCTACAAGGAGGCCCTCCAGCGCCGCTTTCCAACCCGAAAGCACCTCTTGATCTTCTTGACCCCTGATGGCGTCGAGCCTGATTGCGAGGGCTACGTGCCCTTCAGCTATCGGAGGCTGGCCGAGATCCTGGACGATCTTTCGCGCCACGACAGCGTCGCTGTCGAGCCTCGGATGATCCTGTCCCACTACGTCGAAATGCTGCGGAGACACGTCGTGCCCGACGAAGAACTCAAGTCCCTCGCGCTCAAACTCTACGAGCGCCATCGCGAGGCCTTCGACTTCGTTTTCGAGGTCCGCCCCGCGCCGCAAGGTCTGCTCGACGTCCTGAAATCACGCGTTCTAGGCGTCGAGGGCCTGGTCGAAGATCGCTCATCTATGACCATCTTCCGCTTCCTGCCGGCCCGATGGGATAGCGACCTTCCCGGGGCGCAATGCAGCCGGTCGCTCTGGACGCGTACTGGACGGGGCCTGATGTTCGAGATCAAGGTCAACCCGACCACCGGCCGGGTGCATGTCACCCTGGTGCTGGGTCCGCTGGAGGCGGATTTGCGTCGGCGGATCTATCAGGCCGCCGCCGATCACCCGGAGACCTTCAAGGGGCTGGTCAGGCCCATGGGCCAGCAGCACTCGACCCTCTATAGCCGCGAACTCCTGACCCCGGCGGTCGCGCAGACCCTGGACTTCGAGCAACAGAGTCTGGCGGTTTCCCTGGCCTGGTCGGAATTCCAGGGCGAGGAACTACTGGCCCTGATCAAGTCGGTGGAGACGATCGTCACCGCCGCCGCCCAAGAAGACGCCGCCGTAGGCTAGGCCGGCGACGGCGCCATCCGGAAACCTCGCCGCTTGGCGGGAGGGGTAAATTAGGCGCTGCGTTGCGGCTGAAGCCGGGCGGCGTCGAAGGCCGTGGACGTACCAGACCACGGCGCCTCGCTGATCGGCGCGCCCAGGGCGTTAACCGCGGCGATCAGCGGCGACGGGTCGTAACCCTTGCGCCCGTCGGTGATCAGGTAGAACTCGACACCGCCGTCCGGCCGGTACATCCCCCACCGATCAGCCTTGGCGATGATGAAACCGTGCTCGTCGGCCCACGCCGCCCGCTCCTGCAGCCTGCTGTCCGACATCGGGTAGGGCTCGTCGGCGATCAGATAGGCCTTGGCCTTCGGATCGTACCAGGTGGTCGGGTGATCCACGCCCGGCGCCTCGGCGCGATAGGCGCCGTTGGGATAAGCGCGATAGCGGCTGGTGGAGGGGCGCAGGCCCGTGACGTCGATGAACTGCAAGGTGCGCAGCGCCTGGCAGATGGCCCAGCGCGCGGACTGTTGCGAGTGGTCCAGATCGCGGGCGGCCAGGTGATTGTCGCCGATGACGCGCAGGTGGCCCAGCCGGTCGGCGATGCGCATCTGGGCCGGACTGACGACCTCCAGCAGCGGGCGGCTCAGGCGCACGCTGAGGGACTCAACGCCCGCCTGTCGCGCTTCACGGTCGCGCCAGCCGATCGTGATCCGCACCGCGTAGCCGGGCCGGACATTCGGCTTGCGCGGACCCGCCGACGGCGGACGGACCGGGAGGCGGCGCGTGGCGTCGATCCAGTTGTTGAAACCGGACTGGACGGCGGCCTGGTCGAGGGCGCGAGCGTGCTGCAGGCCCTGCTGAGCGCGGATGCGCTTGGCCAGCCGCTTGATGCCGTCGAGGGTGGTGGGGGTGGACGTGGAGGTCTGAAGACCGGTCATCGTTGTGCTCCTGGCCCGTGCCGAAGCGTCGCCCGTCCACCGCCCGAGAGCCTGAACAAAACGATCAGGGTCAGGAATTAGTCTGAGTAGTGCCAGGTGAGGCTTCGCGCTGACGGGCGGCGGGCTCCTACCGAGAGCCTGCCAAGACGATAACCTGTGCGTTCCAAGCGCACAAGAAAGGCGACGTCACAGTCGTCCTCCGGCGCTAAGCGAACCTCTACAGCCACCTTGGTTCCCGCTAGGGGGCGGCCCTCCCACCTTGCAATAGGCGCGAGATCATTGGCCTAATCTAGGCTTGGTTGTAAGCGCGGGCGGGGCGGCCGTGGTTAGCTATCGAGCAGGGACGGCGGATCCGCGCGGATCGGTATGGCGGCGGTGGGAGCCGCACATCCATCCTCCTGGCACGCTGTTCAACGATCAATATCCCGCTGGGGATACCGGCTGGGAGGCCTATCTCACTCTCATAGAGACCGCCGATCCACCTGTGCAGGCGCTCGGCGTGACCGACTATTTCGGCGCCTGGACATACGAAGAGTTTCTCAACCGCGCGGCAGGCCGGCTGCCGAGTGTGGCGCTGGTCTTCCCGAACATCGAACTGCGGCTGAACATCAGCACGCAGAAGGGACCCGCGATAAATCTCCACCTGCTGGTGTCGCCCGAGGACCCTGCCCATGTCGCTAAAATCAATCAGTTCCTCAAGGGGCTGACTTTCGAGGCGTTCGAGACAACCTTTCACTGTGACCCAGACGACCTGCGACGCCTTGGAAGTCGCTACAAGCCCCTACAGACGGACACGGCCGCGCTCCTTGCCGAGGGCGCGAACCAGTTCAAGGTCGACTTCAAACAGCTGCGCACGGCCTGGCGTCAGAACACGTGGGTGCAGGAGAACGTGCTCGTCGCCGTCGCCGGCAGCAACCGAGACGGAACGGCTGGCCTGGGCGGTGACCCGGCGCTGGACACTCAGCGGGCCGAGATCGAATCTTTCGCGCACATCGTTTTCGCCTCGACACCCAGTCAGCGAGCCTTCTGGCTTGGGCAGGGCGGCGTAACGCGTGAGCACTTGGAAGCCCGATACAACGGCCGAAAGCCCTGTCTGCACGGAAGCGACGCGCACGGTCTGACGAAGGTTCTAAACCCCGACCTCGACCGACGGTGCTGGATCAAAGGTGACGCGGTGTTTGAGAGCCTGCGTCAAGCGGCGCTCGAGCCTGAAGTCCGCGTTGCAATAGGCCCCGCTCCGCCTGAGGAAGGCTTGGCTTCCCAGGTCATTGCTGAAGTGAGCGTCTCTGACGCGGACTGGCTACCCAATCCAAGGGTGCCTCTCAACAGCGGTCTGGTTTGCGTGATCGGTGCGCGCGGCTCTGGCAAGACGGCGTTGGCTGATCTGATCGCGGCAGGCGCGTTCTCCGCTTCCGCCCAGGTCAATGAGCGCTCCTTCCTAAGCCGCGCAAAGCCGGCGCTGAGCAATGAGGCTGTCGCGCTGACTTGGCGCAACGGCGAGACGACCGAGAACGGCCTGACCTCCCTAGAGCTCGAGGATTTCCTGGATCGTCCCCGCGTCCAGTATCTCTCCCAACAATTCGTCGATCGGCTCTGCGCCTCCGACGGGGTCACCACCGAACTCATGTCCGAGATCCACCGGGTGATCTACCAAGCGCATGGTCAGGACGCTCGCCTAGGCGCGAGCGACTTCAAAGAACTTTTGGACCTGAAGGCGTCACGCGCCCGCGCCGCACATGCGCGCGAAGTTGAAGCGCTAGGATCCGTTTCTGTCGAGATCGAGCAGGAACGGGAGCGCGAGGCTAGCCTGCAAGGCCTGCAGCTCCAGCGTGAATCTCTGGTGACGAACGCTGCGAAGCTCAAAGTCGATCGCGCCGCTCTCATCCCCCAGGGAGACGAAGCGCGGGCGGCGGCATTAGACGCAGTATCGCGCGCGGTTGAATCCAAATCGCAGGTGCTAGAGGGACTTGAGCGACGAAAACAAGCGGTTCTGGCTCTCGCTGAGGAGGTCGCCGCTTTCCGAAAAAGCACCGCGGACGCGCAGCTGCGCCAGTTGCGCGGGAAATACGCCGAGGCGGGCCTGTCAGACGCTACCTGGGACTTTTTCAAGCTCAACTATGTCGGCGACGTCGACGGCGCCACACAGTCGGCCCTGGCTGAAGTCGAGACGGCTGTCGCCCAGGTGAGAGGAACGCCCGCGGTCGGCTCCGGCCCTCAGCTGGCCGACGGCGCAGATTTGTCCCAACTATCCTTATCTGTTCTTCAAGCCGAACTGGCGAGGGTTCAACAACTGGTCGGCGTCGATCGGGATCGCGCCAAGCGATATGACCAGCTCACGCAACGGATTGTCGCCGATGAGACGGCGGCCGCGAAGCTGGAGCGCGAGATCGCGATTGCCGAGGGCGCCAAAGCGCGCATCAGCAAGCTGCAGGCGGATCGGATCACGGCCTACAAGGGCGTCATCGCGGCGTTGGTTGAAGAACAGCAGCAGCTGGAAGCGCTCTACGCCCCTCTCAAAATTCGATTGGAGGAAGAACTCGGCGCGCTCGGAAGATTGTCGTTTTCCGTGCGGCGCACCGCAGATGTGCAGGCTTGGGCTGACGCCGGCGAGGAGCTGCTCGATGTCCGCAAGGCCGGCGCCTTCCGTGGCCGAGGGACCTTGGCGACGCGGGCTATGGAAACCCTGAAGTCGGTTTGGGAAACGGGGAGCGTCGACGAAGCCGGCGACGCTATGGGCGCCTTTTTTCAAAGGCACCGTCAAGACTTCCTCGACCAAGCCAATGTCGAACGGACTGATAAAGCGGCCTTCCGGCGCTGGGCTGCGGCTATTACCCGCTGGCTCTACAGCGTTGAGCACATCGAGGTGTCCTACGGTGTTCAGTATGACGGCGTCGACATCGAGCAATTGTCGCCGGGCACACGCGGCATCGTCCTGCTGTTGCTGTACCTTGCGGTCGATCGGGAAGACCTCCGCCCGCTGATCATCGATCAGCCGGAGGAGAACCTCGACCCGAAGTCGATTTTCGACGAACTCGTGCCCAGGTTCCGCAACGCCAAGATTCGGCGGCAGGTCGTCATCGTGACGCACAATGCCAACTTGGTCGTGAACACGGATGCCGACCAGGTCGTGGTCGCCACCTGTGGTCAGCACCGCGCCGGTGCGCTGCCAGAAATCACCTACACGTGTGGCGGGTTGGAGAACCAAAACATCAGGCAGCGGGTTTGCGAGATTCTCGAAGGCGGCGAGGCGGCGTTCAAGGAACGGGCCCGGCGCTTGCGCGTGCGAATGGTTCAAGAGCCTGAAATTTAGACCTACTCGTCCCTACAGCTCTTCCAGATGGCCCCGCTACCAAACGACCTCTAGGTCATCGTCAAAGCGCTGCGCGTCATAGTGACTGCTCACGAAGTGCCCCGGAAATAGGTGCCCGCACTTCTTCCTGCGCTCGTCGAAGCCGGGATAGGCGTCATCCATGACAACCCAGAACTCCGCTTGCACGTCCGGCTTCAGAGCAGCGACGATTTCCAGCAGCATTAGGTGCGTGGCCTCATAATCATCGACGGCTTCCTGCGGCCGATAGTGCTTAGCTAAAGATGCCCTGAATTTCCCGATGTGATCGCCACCCTCGGGATAGAGTGGCCGCGTCGCATCGAAGTACACCGTCTCTATGCGATCTGCGATCGGGTCAATATTACCATGTATCGCATGATTTCGCCTATCAACCACGCGCTTGAAGGCCTTGTAAATATCGGAAGACATGTCGATCGGCTTATCGAAGCCCTCGCACTTGTAGAAGAGATCGAAAATTCGCCTGTCAATGTTATCGCGAATGAACGCGTCGTACTGCCTTTTATCCGCACGGATCTCGGGCCGGCAGAGCATCAGGATCACCATATTCAGGAAGGCTTCCGCCATGATCGGCGTCAGCAGCGCCAACTGCAGACAGGCCCCGAACAGCTCTGGTTCTGGCGTTTGGGGGACGTGTTCTTCCTCGGCGACCTCACCCTTAGCGGCGCGATTGCGCAGCATCGTCAATGAATCGAACTCGAACGGATCACCCTGACCGAGAACGTCGGTGATCACCGCGTGATGGTCGGCGCATAGCCCCGCGATTGCGACGTACTTGTTGGGAAAAACCGACCATTTCTCCAGCGCATGAAGGACCTCCGACTTTTCACGCCCCATGCGCCCGAAGTCGGCCTTGATCGCCAGGATCAGCGCCTTCCAATCCTCATCCGACATCGGCTCATAGGCCCAGATATGCACTTCGCGTGAGGAGGCGACGATGTAGAGATCGAGGTCGTGTACTTTGAGATTGTAGTCCCAGTGATAAATGTTGTCGCTATCGTCCCTTCGGAGAAAGCTCTGCATCCCATTTGGCAAACCAAAGCGAGCCTTCAGGTAACAGTACATATCCAAGGTGCTTATGTGCTTCCGAACACATAGCGCCGCACCCCCACCTTCAGATACCTTCGCCCTTTTCAACAACCGATCCAGGTATTGGCGATGCTCTTTTTTGGTTGGTCTGCGCCAAGACAGGACGTCTATGCATCGTGGCTTCGTGTTCGTCGCCATCTTCCCTCCTGCCAAATGGCGCCGACGCGGGGCGCTTCGCTGCAAGCTCGCCCAGCTTCACCTGACTCGCGGTGCAGTCGCAAAGTGGGTCGCCCCTAGCCGGCCACATCATCGGATTGATCGAGACGAGAGATCCGATCCGGCATCTCCAACAGCTTCACGGCAGCTGCGGCGATCGCCTCGGAGATCGACGGAAACGCTTCGGCGGAACTAACGACCACGCCCGTCGGGAACGTGATGGTCGCCTGATACCCATTACCCTTCGGGGTGGCGCTGAGCTTGATTTCGGACATCACCAAAGCCCTCTTCGGCGGCGCTGCCGCCCCCGCAAAGCCTATCCTCGAGGCCCCTCCAATAACATCCGGCCGATATGCTCCAGTTCCCCTTCCTGGATCTCGTCGAAGTTCCTGACAGGAAGATCACGCTTGAGGATCGCAAGGTCGAACATCAGTTCCGGTTCACCGTCCTCGCCGATCACCGCCGGCGCAATGCCGTAACAGCCAATCGTCTCATAGGCGGAGAGGAACCGCTGAAGATTCTCGTCTGTGCTCGGCTCCAGGACCTTAAGCCGGCTAACCATCTGCGTGACCTTCACCTCCGAGACGCCGTTGCGGCCGGCGGTCAAAAGCGCCGCGTAGTGGGCGGGCGGGCGTCCCGGCAGATTGCGGAGAATGGCGAAGTGGATGTCGCCGTTCGTATCGCGCTTGCCAAAGCGCTCCCGCCAGCGGCTAAAGATCTCGCGCCCGATGTCGCGATTGTCGAAGACGAACGCCATGATCGGCGGCGCCGCCGCCCCGAAGGTGCAGGACAACAGACCTGCCCACCCGCTTCTCTCCCAAAGCGGCACTTCGAGAATGGCGCGAACTTCGAGATCGCGATGGTCCCGAGGCATCGCGGGCTCGAAATCGGCGCCGCGAACTTCCCGAACCTCATCTTCGCTCGGGATTGGGTCGAGCTTCCGGCGAACAATCAGTGGCCGGTTGTCGGTCGGAGGGTAGGACGTCTCCGATATCGCCACCCAATCCGACAGCCGCGACGCTGCGGATGTGAAGGCTCGGCTACGGCTGGCTGCACTTGCAACAGCGGTGCTGATGCGCTCGCCGAGAGCCTCGTCACGGTACAGCTGCTCGATCAGGCTCAAGGGATTGTCGGTCACGCAGCTGGCGACGAATACCATACTGGCGACGTAGGTCATGGTCTGATGCGTGCGCCCGTCCATGGCGAAAGATGTGGGCGCCACGCCGCTCGGCCATTTCAGCAGGGACCGCGCTCGCACCTCGTCGATCTCATAGACCGGCTCCTCCAAGCCGTCATGCTCCTCGATCCTGATCTCGAACCGCTCGACGTGGGCGCCCACGCGGGCGGCCAACGTCGTGGCGAACAGCGTCTCGATCACAGCTAGGAGCGTCTCGGCAACTTGGATCAGGACGTCGGATCCAAGGAACCGCGCGGCGACGCGCATGCCCAGGACGCGCGTCTCGATCACCTGCTCCGTGGTCCCGTAAGTGATCAGCGGCGTGCCGGTTGGATCGCCTGCGGGCTGGCTGGCCAAGAGTACGAACGTCTCGCGGATCTTTGCGAGCGCTTCGCTGTCAGCCAAGGTGGCTTCGTCGATGATGAGGGTCTCGTAGCCCAAGGCGTACAAGAGCGCGCCCTGCGCCTTCTCTAGGCCCAGGCCGCCAAAGAGGTCCGGCAGCGACGCGGCGGCCGCGAGTTCCTTCGCGCCGAGATTGACCATCTGGCTCGCCAACACCACGTCGAAACGCTCAAGGCGATCTGCGACGCGCTCGAGGGAGTCCTCGGTCAGCGGCAGGCTTTCGCGGCACCCTCGCACCAGTCGAACGACATCAAGGAGTTCGGGAAGCAGTCGAAGTTCGACGTCGATCCACCCGAGCAACATCAGCGCCGGCACGATCGATGCTGGCAGATCTACTTCTGTTTCAGCCTCAACGAAGATGCTGGCGACGGCGAACATCGCGTGAGCCCTCGCGGCCCAAAGCATGCCCATGCCGCGATAGGCCAGGGCGAGCAGGTAGGTGGCCTCCACGAGGCTCTCCACGTACTCCTTCTTGGCCAACTGGCGGGTGGCTCGCCCTAAAATCCGGATAAGCTCGAAGCGATCTTCCTCACCATCCAGTTGGTTGGCGCGCTTGAGCAGGATCAACCCGCTTTCGCCTTCCCCCGTGCGTCGACTGACAAAGGCCGCCAACTCATCGACGAGACGGCTATAGCCGGGGTCTCGCCCGGCCAAGGTCCCGTAGACCTCGATCATCTGCACCAGGCGTTCGGCGGAGTATTCGACGAGACCCTCGGCCTCTTGCAGGATCTGCGTGAACTGCGGCCACAGGCCTGGCAATGCCGCCTTGTCCCCAGTCAGCATAAGCTCGTTGGCCTGGACAATCAGGAGTGAGGTTCGGGCCTCGAGCGCGTTGTTGGGCCGTTCCTTGTCGGCCGCCAACGCCTTCAAGCGGTCGACGAGGCGCCCCATCCTCGCCGCTAGCTTGACCTGCTCGGCCGAACGATGACCGTGCATCACCAGGTTGACGAGATTCTGCGTCAGGTTGCCGACCAGCTCGACGTTGCGCGCCATGTCGGAGGCGAACACTATTTCCGCGAAGGTGTCGTATTCCCGGTCCAGCAGGTCGAAGTCGTCGAACCAGTAAAAGGCCGTCCAGAGCATTTGATAGCGCGCGTCTAGCCTTTGCCGAAGCAGGCCATGATCATCGGCCAAGCGGATTGCACGCTGAAACCGACCATCGGTCTCGAAGCGAGGTCGCTCGAGTTCACGAGACAGAAGGGCTGCGGCGAGAGCGTCAGCAGCGCGCTGACCTGGCTGACCTTCGTAGGCAGCGGGATCCTGGATCACCTTTTCCAGATCCTCCAACTGCTGCATGCGCGCGTAGTCGGCGGGGCCGAGCCGGTGGGCGGCCAGGTGCTCGCCGACACCGAGATACTCGAAGGCCAGATCCTTCTGGTTCCCCTTGATGACTTTGGCGGTGATCCAGGATCGATCGAGAATCTCCACCCGAAAGCCGTGCTTGGTGGACATCTCGTCCTCAAGCGCCGCGCGATCCCGGGCGCGGGCATATTGGGACGTTACGAAAAAGACCTTGTCGTAGGGACGGCCTGTCGCGGCCAGACCGTCGATGTCCGATCGCGCTTTCTGCCGCCAGGCCTTCTTGGCGCTGAAGGCGAAGGCCCATCGCTCGCGTCCGGCATTGGCGGCGCCCACATAGGTGAGATTCATCACCTCGTCGGCGGTGGCGATGGTCTCGCTGTCAGCCTTGCTGTCGCCCCCACCTTCCGGCCCCGTCGCCGGCTTGAGATTGGGACAAATCAGCCTCTCGCAAAGCATGCGGCAGAAGATCTCGAAGTCGTGGGTTTGGTTGCGCGCCGTAAGCGTATCGAGCCTCTGCTCCAGCGCCGAGGCATCGAGCTTGTACGCCGACCGTTCGGCGCTGTCGGAATACTGCTCAGGGCGCATCTTGCGCATGAAGTCCGACGGCGAGACGCCGCGGGGCAAGGCCGGGACTTCGGCCGATCGTGTCTTTCCGCTCATGGAACATGAGTAGAACGGATCTTCGCGAGTCGCGACAGGCCGCAGCACAGCTGCCTGACCTGCGTTGCTCACCCCTCTAACAGGTCGCGAAGCTAGCCTGCGCCTCCGCTATCCAGGCCCAAGCTGAACCCGCCGATGCAGCAGGGAAGCACGGAGAAAGAAAATCCCCCGACTAAAACCCCGACTAAAAAGCAAAATTAGTCGGGGGCGCTCACCGCGCTACCGGTTAAGCGTATGATTTTCTTGGAGAAAATGGCGCGCCCGGAACGATTCGAACGTCCGACCCTCAGATTCGTAGTCTGATGCTCTATCCAGCTGAGCTACGGGCGCGCATTTTTCGGCAAGAGAGACTGGCGCACCCGACACGATTCGAACGTGTGACCTTTGCCTTCGGAGGGCAACGCTCTATCCAGCTGAGCTACGGGTGCATCCGCCTTGCGGAAGCGCGGTCTTAGCCGAAAGCCGCGCCTGCGCAAAGGGTTTTGGTCAGCCTTTCGCCAGATAGACGAAGCGCAGCACGAAGAGCGCGGCGAGGACCACCAGCAGCCAGTCGCCCTTGCGCAGCTTGCCCGTGGCGGCCTTGAGGATCGCGTAGCTGGTGATGCCGAACGCCAGGCCGTTGGCGATCGAGAAGGTCAGCGGGATGGTGATCACCGTCAGGAAGGCGGGGATGGCCACCGTCGGGTCGTTCCAGTCGACCTCGGCCAGCGAGCCGATCATCAGCGCGCCCACCAGCACCAGGGCCGGCGCCGTGGCGGCGGCGGGAATGGCCTGCACCAGCGGGGCGAAGAACAGGGTGATCAAAAAGAGGATGCCGACCACCACGGCCGTCAGGCCGGTGCGGCCGCCGGCGGTGACGCCCGAGGCGCTCTCGATGTAGCTGCACACCGTGCTGGTGCCGGCCGCGGCCCCGATCATCGTGGCGGCCGAGTCGGCGGTGAGGATGCGGTTGAGGCGTGGGATCGTGCCGTCCGGCTGGACGAGGCCGGCCTTCTTGGTGACGGCGACCAGGGTGCCGACGTTGTCGAACAGATCGACGAACAGGAAGACGAAGATGATCTCGAGCAAGGCGACGCCCATGCCGCCGCGCAGGTGCAGGGCGGCGGGGATGTCCATCTTCAGGAAGGTGGCCGAGAGGTCGGTCAGGCTGTAGGCGCCGGGGGTGAACTTCGACAGGCCCAGCAGCCAGCCGGCGATGGCGGCCAGCAGGATGCCGATCAGGATCGCGCCCTTCACGCGCCAGGCCTGCAGGGCGGCGATGACTACGAGGCCGATCAGGGCCAGGGCCGCCGTCGGGGTGGTCAGGTCGCCCAGGGCCACGGCCGTGGCCGGGTTGGCGACGATGACGCCGGCGTCCTTCAGGCCGATGAAGGCGATGAAGAGACCCACCCCCGCCGCGACGGCGGAGAACAGCGGCCGCGGGATGGCCGCCACGATCATCTGGCGAATGCCGGCCACGGTCAGGATCAGGAAGGCGACGCCGGAGATGAACACGCAGCCGAGCGCGGTCTCCCAGGGCACGCCCATGCCCTTGACCACGGTGTAGGTGAAGTAGGCGTTGAGGCCCATGCCGGGAGCGAGAGCCAGCGGGTAGTTGGCGATCAGGCCCATCAGGATCGAGCCGAGGCCGGCGGCCAGGCAGGTGGCGGCGGCGACGGCGGCGACCGGCATGCCGGCCTCGCCCAGGATCGCCGGATTGACCACGACGATATAGGCCATGGTCATGAAGGTGGTCAGGCCCGCCAGCACCTCGGTGCGGACGTTGGTGCCCTGGGCCTTCAGGTGAAAGAGACGTTCGAGCATGGCTTATCGGCCTCCGGCCGTGGGCAGGGCGCGCGCGTAGCGGTCCCAGTTCTTGACGAGGTCGCGGGCGACGACGCCCCCGACGAGGAATTCGGCTTCGAAGCCGGCCTTGGCCCCGTCGTCGTGCAACACGCGCGGGAAGGTCGGCTCCCCCAGCGGCGGGCGGGTGTAGTTGCTGGCCGTGCGCAGCACCAGCACCCGGCGCCGGTCGATGCGGCCGCTGTCGGCATGGGCGTCGAGCACGTCGAGGATCCCCTGGTCTTCGCAGTCGCTCATGGTGAAGGTCCCCGCGCCGTCGGTCCAGAGCTTGACCCAGTCGCGCGCCCACTGGGTGCGCTGGGTTCCGTGCCAGAAGCGCACCGTGCCCAGGGCGTCGCCTTGCAGCACGAACGGCGGGCGGGCCGCGTTCGGCTCCTTCACATAGCCGGCGCGCAGTTTCACCAGATCCGGGTTGTCGGGCAGCTTGACGTCCTTGGTCAGGGCGTAGGCCCAGTCGACCAGGCCGCGATCGAGCGTCCAGGCCATGGCGCTGGAGCCCTCGGCCTTGCCCTTCACGTTCGGGCGGTCGGCGTCGTTGGAATAGAGGCCGTAGGGCCAATCGGCGGGGATCTCGCGGTCGTCGACCTCGTAGATCGGGTCGGCGTCGACGACGTAGCGGGCCCAGGCGGCGCTGCCGACCGAGGCCGAGGCCGGATCGACGCCGGCGATGCCGCTGACGATCCAGTAGGCGTGGGAGAGGTCGAACTGGTCCGACAGGATCAGGGCCGCGACGCTTTCCCGCGTGCGGCCGCGCATGTCGCTGACGATGGCCAGCACGCCGTCGTCGGAATAGCGGGCGACGTGGCGGATACCGGGCACGCGGATCTCACGCTTCAGCGGCCAGCCCTCGACCCAGGGCTGGAACTCGCCGGCGACGTCGCCCGTATCGGCCCCGATCTCGAAGGTGGTGACGACCACGACCTTGATCGGGATGGGGATCGGGATCGGCTTGGCGGCCGCCTGGGCCAGGCAGGGGATGCTCGCGCCCAGGAGGACCGTCCCCAAAATGGTCGCCAAAGCGACCAATGTTCTTAGAATCCAAGCCTTCATGCCTGCCCCGCTTACTTAAAACGGCGCGAAAGTCGTCGGAACCGGCGGACGATGCAACAGGCTGGACGTCGGCCCTTCCGACGGCGGCGCACGCGGCGCTAGGGTGCCACCGAATCGACCATCGGAAGCCTCCCCCCATGCGTATCGCCTCGACCGCCCTCGCCTGCGTTCTGCTGCTGACGCCGATCGGCGCGCCGATTGCCGCGAACGCCGCCGAGCGCCTTGACGCCGCGCCGCGTACGGCCGTGGTCAGCGCCTTTCCGCCGGAGATGGCGGCGCTGGAGGCGGCGACCGTCGACAAGCACGAATATGTCGCCGCCGGCACGCGCTACGTGACGGGCAAGCTGGAGGGCAAGCCGGTGGTGCTGTTCCTGTCGGGGATCAGCATGGTCAATGCGGCCATGACCACCCAAGCGGCCCTCGATCGCTTCCATGTCGTCCGCATCGTGTTCTCCGGCGTGGCCGGCGGGGCCGATCCAGAACTCGAGGTCGGCGACGTGGTGGCGCCGGAGACCTGGGCCCAGACCTCCGAAATGGCCTATGCTCGCGAGGTTCCGGGCGGCTTCGCGCCGACGCCGGGCCTGGTCAGCGACCTGCCCAATTTCGGCATGATGCATCCGCGCGCCGTGACCGTGAACCAGGACCCGGCCAAGGCGGAAGACAAGCTCTCCTTCGCCACCGATCCGGCCCTGATCGCCCTGGCGCGCCAGTCGGTCGAGGGCCTCGCTTTGAAGCGCTGCGCCGCTGACCAGTGCCTGACCAAGCCGCCCAAGGTGGTGGTCGGCGGGGCCGGCGGCTCGGGTCCGGTGTTCGTCGACAACGCCGCCTTCCGGGACTACGCCCACAAGACCTTCGGCGCCCGGGTGCTGGACATGGAAAGCGCCGCCGTCGCCCAGGTGGCGTACGTGAACAAGACCCCGTTCATCGCCTTCCGCAGCCTGTCGGACCTGGCCGGCGGCGACCCGGCGACGAACCAGTTCCCGGTGTTCCTGCGCCTGGCGGCGGATAACTCCGCGACGGTGGTGCGGGCGTTTGTCAGGGCTTTGCCGTAGTCAGCGGAGCTCTCCCAACCCAAGTCCACCTCTCCCAGAGGGAGAGGGAGGGGCCCATGCGCAGCATGGGAGGGTGAGGGGTTTCGGACTTTCCGGACAGGGCAGGGTCAAAAGGGGACGAGACGGCAGACGTCTTACCCCCTCACCCTCCCACGCCTTCGGCGCGGGCCCCTCCCTCTCCCCATGGGAGAGGTTTTCCAGAGCGCCTTTACGTCTTCAGCGGATCCTTGGCGTTCGGATCGCCGTAGGTCAGCGACACGAACACGTCCTCCAGGTCCGGATCCTCCGTCGCGATGTCCTTGATCGACACGCCGGCCCCGCGCACGGCGGCCAGCACGTGTTCGACGCTCGACTGGCCGGTGCGGTAGCTGACCGAGAAGGCGCCGCCGGCGCGACCCTTGGTGTCGAAGCCTTCCAGCGCCGGCGGCGTCGCCAGCGGGCTCTCGGGGGTCACCACCACGTTGCGGATGTCCATCCGGCCCAGGAGGGTCGGGGTCGGCTCGCAGACCACCACCTCGCCGCGGTTGACGATGGCGATCTGGTCGCACAGCTCCTGGGCCTCTTCCAGATAGTGGGTGGTCAGCACGATGGTCACGCCCAGCTCGTGCAGGCCCTTCACATACTCCCACAGCTGGCGGCGCAGCTCGACGTCGACCCCGGCGGTCGGCTCGTCGAGGATCAGCACCGGCGGCTGGTGGACCATGGCTTTCGCCACCATCAGTCGCCGCTTCATGCCGCCCGACAGCTGGCGGACATAGGCGTTGGCCTTGTCGCCCAGGCCCAGCGCATTGAGCAGCTCGTCGGTGCGGCGCTCGTTCTTGGGCACGCCGTAATAGCCGGCCTGCACCTCCAGCGACTCGCGCGGGGTGAAGAAGACGTCGGCGGCCAGCTCCTGCGGCACCACGCCGATGGCGGCGCGGGCGTCGCGCGGACGCTCGTCGATGTCGCGGCCCCAGATCCGCACCGTACCCGACGACTTGCGGGTCAGGCCGGCCAGGATGTTGATGAAGGTCGACTTTCCCGCCCCGTTCGGACCCAAGAGGCCGAAGATCGAGCCGCGCGGCACCTTCAGGTCGATGCCGTTCAGCGCCCGCTTCTCCGGCGCGGTCTTGGTGGCGGGATAGGTCTTGAACAGGCCCTCGGCTTCGATCGCGTAGGCAGGCAGGTCCATGAAGCGTCCAATCAAGGCCCGTAGCGGGGCCGAAGGCTTTGAAAACGAAGGCGCGGCGCCTTGCCCGAATTGACGCGGCGCCGACGCGTCGCATAGGTATGCCTCGTTCGCCGCCTAGCCAAGGCCGCGCTCAGAATTCGAAGGTTAGTTCCCATGGCCAAGGCCAAGTCCGAAGCTCCGACCGCCCCCACGGGCATGGACGTCGCTGTCACCGCCGGCCCGGCCCCGGAAATCGTCCACGTCCATTCGCACCGCATCGCCTGCGAAGGCGTCGGCGGGGCGCTGGGCCACCCGCGCGTGTGGCTGGAGATGGGCGCGGCCGGCTCGGTCGACTGTCCCTATTGCGACCGCCGCTTCATCGCCGCCTCGCACGCCGGCCACGACGAGGACGAGCAGCTCGCCCCCGGCGTCTACGAAGGCCCCGGCGGCCACTAAGTTGGACGATTCCAGCCTCTCCGGCCCGCGCGCCGAGACCCTCGCCCAGGCGTGGGAAGCCGCCGAATGGCCGCACGACCCGCCGGTCCTGCGCGCCATCGCCATGCCGTCGGACACCAACCCCGAAGGCGACATCTTCGGCGGCTGGCTGCTGTCGCAGATGGACCTTGCAGCGGCCTCGATCGCCTTCCACCGCGCCGCCGGCCGCTGCGCCACCATCGCCGTCGACGGCATGGTGTTCATCAGCCCGGTGTTCGTCGGCGACGAGGTCAGCCTGTTCGCCCGCATCGTCCATACGGGGCGCACCTCGCTGAAGGTCGAGGTCGAAGCCTGGCGCCGCCGCCGCGACGGCGAAAAGGCCCACAAGGTGACCCAAGGCGTGTTCACGTTCGTCGCCATCGGCGAGGACCGCAAGCCGAGGCCGCTGCCTTAGAGGCGGCCTTGCCAAGGCCAGGCCTCGCTCCGAAGATCGGCGCACGACGTCGTCGGGGAGCGGGCCATGCCGGGCACTCTACCTTTCATGCGCCTGGTCCACGCCGACTGGAGTACGCGCGAGGGCAGTCGCTGGACGGCGCAGGCCCGTCGTGAAGGCGCGGGATGGCTGGTCGAGGCGCCGCGCCTCGTCGGCCCGCTCGATCGCTTCGTGCATCACCTTTTCGCCGAGCCCGGCCCCGTGCTGGCGGGCTTCGACTTCCCCATCGGCCTGCCCGAAGCCTATGGCCGTGCGACCGATCTGGCGGGGTTCGGCCAGGCCGTGCAGGCCTTTGGCGCCGCTCCCTGGGCTCGCTTCTACGACGTCTGCGATCGGCCCGACGAGATTTCGCTCCAGCGTCCGTTCTACCCCCGGGTTTCCGTCGCCGGCGTGCGGCGCGACGAGCTGTCGAACGGGCTGGGCCTCGGCGACTTCGCGGCGCTGTTGCGCCGATGCGAGCGGGCGACGAGCGACCGACGGGCCGCCTGCGCCCTCTTCTGGACCCTGGGCGGCAATCAGGTGGGCAAGGCCGCCATCCAGGGCTGGCGATCCGTGGTCGGGCCAGCCCTGGCGCGCGGCGCCCGCCTCTGGCCTTTCGACGGCGACCTAGGCGACCTTTCCGGGCAGGGCCGGCCGGTTCTTTGCGAGACCTATCCCGCGGAGGCCTATCGTCACCTCTCGGTCGTTTTTCCCCGCGACGGCAGCAAGCGACGACGCGAAGACCGGCTTGCGGCGACAGCGGGCCTGGCCGAGCGCTGCGCCGCCCATGGGGTCGGGCTGGACGCGGACATGCGCCAGGCGCTCGAAGACGGCTTCGGCCGCCATCGCACCGGGGAAGACGCCTTCGACGCCGCCATGGGCCTGCTGGGCATGATCGAGGTGGTGGAGGGACGGCGGGTCGCCGGCCCGCCCTGCGCCTACGCGTCGGCCTGGGAGGGATGGATCCTGGGCCAGGCCGCCTGAGTCTATTCCAGCCCCTTGGCCACGCCTTCGCGACGCGGATCCGCGCCGCCTTCCAGCACGCCGCCCCCTTCTGCTTTATTTGGGCGAACGATCACTCCGTGCAGGCCCGAATTCTCGTTCTGGCCTTCCTTGACCAGCACGCCGCGCGCCTGCAGGGCCGCGGTCAGCTCCGGCCCGAAGCGATCGACCTCGCCCGAGAACACGTCGCCGCGCGCCACCAGGTTGGGCAGGGCGACGGCGTCCTGCATCGACAGGCCCCAGTCGAACACCCCGACCATGGCCTTAAGGTTATAGGACAGGATCGCCGAGCCGCCCGGCGAGCCCACGGCGGCCAGGAACTTGCCCTTCTTGTCCAGGACGATCAGCGGCGACATCGACGAGCGCGGGCGCTTGCCCCCGGCCACGGCGTTGGCGCCGGGCAGGCCGTCCTTGTCGATCGGCGCGAAGTTGAAGTCGGTGAGTTGGTTGTTGAGGAAGAAGCCGCCGACCATCCGGCCCGAGCCGAAGATGCTCTCGACCGTGGTGGTCATCGACACCACGTTGCCGGCCGGATCGACGATGACGAAGTGGGTGGTGCCGCCCGGCTCGATGGTCGAGTCCGGGCCCACCTTCGGCGCGCCCTTGGGCAGGCCGAAGGTGGGGACCGGGCCGGCCGTCTCGCCGATCAGCTTGGCGCGTTCCTTGACATAGGCCGGGTCCAGCAGACCCTCGACCGGCACGGTCACCTTGCCCGGATCGCCGACATAGCGGTCGCGGTCGGCGTACATCACCCGCTCGGCCTCGGCGATCTGGGTCCAGGCGATCGGGTCCTTGGGGCCGCGCTTGTCGATGTCGGTGTGCTCGAGCATCAGCAGGGCCTGCAGCAGCGACACCCCGCTCGACGACGGGTTGGGCACGCAGACGGTGTAGACCTTCCACGGCCGGCAGAGGGCGTCGGCGCTGCGCGGCTTGTAGGCCGCGAGGTCCGCCAGGGTCATGGCCGAGGGCCGCTCGCCCTCGTGCAGCTTGGCGACGATCGCCTCGGCCAGCGGGCCTTCATAGAGGGCCGACGGCCCTTCGGCGGCCAGGCGGCGCACCGTGGCGGCGTAGGCCGGGTTCTTCAGCGTCTCGCCGGCCTGGTAGCGCTGGCCGTCGGGCTTGGTGAAATAGGCGGTGGCGTCGGCCGTCTTGCCCTGGGGCGAACGGCCGTTGATCATCGAGGCCAGGCGCGGGCTGACCGTGAAGCCCTGGTTGGCCAGCTTTTCGGCGTCGAGGAACAGGCGGTCCCAGGCGATGGCGCCGTGCTCCTTCTGGGCCTGGGCCAGCATGCCGACCGCGCCCGGCACGCCGGTCGAGCGCCCCGACAGCACCGCCGAGATGAACGGCACGGGCTTGCCGTCGTCGCCCAGGAACAGGGCCGGCGTCGCGGCCGCCGGCGCGGTCTCGCGGCCGTCATAGGCCGTCACCTTGCCGGTCTTGGCGTCGTAGACCACCAGGAACGAGCCGCCGCCCAGGCCTGAGCTCTGCGGCTCGACCAGGCCCAGCACCGCCTGCACGGCCACCGCCGCGTCGACGGCCGAGCCGCCTTCGCGCAGCACCCTAAGGCCCGCCTCGGTGGCCAGCGGATTGGCCGTGGCGACCATGCCGCGCGGGCTGTAGGCCGCAGCGGCGCCAACCGTGCTCGGAGCCGTGACCGCGGCCGGCCTGTCCTTGGCCACCGCCGCCGGCGTCGCGCAGCCGGCGATCCCTCCGCAAGCGGTCAGGACGGCGAGGGCGGCGAGAACGGGCAGGCGCATGGGCGGATCCTCGGAACGGAGCGCGGAACAGGTCCTGGCGAGCGGCTTCAAAGCCGACTCCCGGGACGGAGATTCGACGAACCATGCCCCCGCCGCCGCCAGCGCGCTCGCAAAAAACACGGTCCCACGCCCCTGCGACATCTTTTCCGGCCGTTGAAACCGTTACAGCACAAGGAGTCGCCCACTTATCCACCGGACTCGGCGACTTTTTTCGACAAGACGCTTGCACACCCCCGGGGTCCAGGCTATTTCCCCCGCCTCGCCGCAAGGCAGTGCGCGCCCGTAGCTCAGCTGGATAGAGCATCAGACTACGAATCTGAGGGTCGGACGTTCGAATCGTTCCGGGCGCGCCATTTTCTTCTCCTAGAAGATCTCCTGAAAAATCAGAGTTGTCGGCGCGGCGGGTTTTGGCCTAGCGGTTCGGCATGACCGTTTCCGTGCTGTTCGTCTGCCTGGGCAACATCTGTCGCTCGCCGCTGGCCGAGGCCGCGTTTCGGCTGGAGGCGCAGCGGCTGGGGCTGGACGTCGTCGTGGATTCCGCGGGGACCGGCGGCTGGCATGCGGGCGATCCGCCGGATCGGCGGGCCCAGGCGACGGCGCGGCGGCATGGGGTGGAGATCGGCCGCTATGCGGCGCGGCAGGTGACAACGGCCGACTTCGAGCGCTTCGACCATGTGGTGGCGCTGGACCTGGACAATCTGAAGAACTTGAAGCGGCTGGCGCCGGCCGGGAGCCGGGCGCGGCTGAGCCTGCTGCTCGATCACGTCGAGGGGCGGGCCGGCGAGGCCGTGGCCGATCCGTATTACGGGGATGAGGCGGGGTTCGAGGTCACCTGGGCCGATGCGGTGGCCGGGGCGCGGGGGCTGGCGGCGAAAATCAGAGGATAGACCCCCTCAGTCGCTACGCGACAGCTCCCCCAGAGGGGGAGCATCTTATTGGCTCGGCGCTCTTAGATCCTCCCCCTTTGGGGGAGGTGGCCCGGAGGGCCGGAGGGGGCTCAGCAGCCCCTACCGATCCCCCAGGTGCACCCGGATCAAGCTCCGCGCGGCGCGGGCGACGGAGCGGGCGGGGCCGTCGGCGCCGAGGGTGACGCGGGCGGTGTAGGAACCCTCCATCAGCAGCATCAGGGAGTCGGCCAGCTCGTGGTCAGCGGCGCCGGCGCGGCTGCACAGGTCGATCAGCCGGCCGTGCAGCGAACGCTTGTAGTTCACCGACACCTGCTGGGCGGGGTGGTTTTCCTCGTGCAGCTCGATGGCGGCGTTCGACAGCGGGCAGCCGTGGATGTTGGTGTCGCAGGCCTTGGTCTCGAAGGCGTCGAAGATCGCCTCAAGCTGGCCGCGCGGATCGCTGCAGCACATGGCCGTGACGCCGTCCCACCAGGCCCAGTATTCGCGCTCCTGCTCGCGCAGGACCTCGGCGACCAGTTCGTCCTTGGAGGGGAAGTTCCGGTACAGCGTCATCTTGGTGGCCTCGGCCTCGGCCGCGATGGCCTCGACGCCGACGGCCCGGATGCCGTGCTGGTAGAAGAGTTCGCGGGCCGTCTCGAAGATCCGGTCGCGGGCGGGCCTCTTGGACGCCGGCGGGCCGTCCGGCGCGCACGCCGTCCCGGCTCCCAGCTCCCCCGAGCCGACCTCCCCAGATTTTCTCGCAGCCATTTTCGCAGCACCTCGCCTTGACGTGAGAGTTACCGGTCAGTATCTCTCCGGATGTCAGTGATACCGAACGGTATCGTCACATTCTAGATCGTTATCCGCCATCGCCAAGTCAAGCAACCAGCCTCAAGCAACCGACCCTGCGACATTTCCTCCCTCTTAGCCCCTGAACGGAGCGCAAGCCATGCCGAACGCGAGCGACCTCACAGCCGCCCCCGAAGCCCCGGCCGCTCCCGTGATGGGTTGGCTGACCACCGCCGCCGAACACGGCCGCACCCTCAAGCGCTGGATCGGCCGGACGGCCTCCCAGCCCAAGCCCAGCCGCCGGGCTCGCCGCCCGGCCTGGGAATAGCAGTTCAAGCGTCCCTCCCCGTCCGCCCGCTCCCCCGGGCGTTCTTTTCGACAGGTTCCCCGATGCGCCACGCCATCAACACCTTCGCCGGCCTCGCCGCCATGGCGGTCCTGGCCGCCTGCAGCGCCAAGGCCCAGCCCGAGCAAGGCCCCGCTCCCGCCGTCCCGGTCACCGTCGCCGACGTGGCCTTCAAGTCGCTGCGCCAGTGGGACGACTTCACCGGCCGCCTCGAGGCGGTCGACACCGTCGACATCCGTCCCCGGGTCGGCGGCTATGTGAACACGGTCCGCTTCACCGAAGGCGCCTATGTCCGCAAGGGCCAGGTGCTGTTCGAAATCGACCCGCGCCCGTTCCAGGCCGACGCGGCCCGCGCCTCGGCCGAGGTGGCGCGCGCCAAGGCCGGGCTTGATCTGGCCGTCGTCAACCGCGAGCGCGGCCAGCGGCTGATCGACCAGAACGCCCTGGCCCGCAGCGAATTCGACCGGCTGTCGTCGGAAGAAAAGGCCGCCCAGGCCAATCTCGCCGCCGCCCAGGCCGCCTTGCAGACCTCGCGCCTGAACCTGGAATGGACCCGCGTGACCTCGCCGATCGACGGCCGGGTCTCCAAGGCCCTGATCACCCGCGGCAACCTGGTCACCCAGGCCGACATGCTGACCACCGTGGTCTCCGACACCCCGATCTACGCGGCCTTCAGCGCCGACGAGCAGACCTTCCTGAAATACGCCGCCGCCGAGCGCGGCAAGGAAAGCCCGGTCTATATGGGCCTGATGACCGAGGACGGCTATCCGCACGTCGGCAAGCTGGCCTTCATCGACAACGCCCTGGACGCCAAGAGCGGCACGATCAGCGGCCGGGCGATCTTCGCCAACGCCGACGGCCGGTTCACGCCCGGCCTGTTCGCCCGCATCCGCCTGGTCAGCGCCGCGTCACAGACCGTCGCCCTGGCCCCCGACCGGGCGATCGCGACGGATCTGGGCAAGCGCTACGTCATCGTGGTCGGGGCCGACAACAAGGCCCAGTACCGCCCGGTCGAGGTCGGCCCGCTGGCCGGCAACCTGCGGGTCATCCGCCAGGGCCTCAAGCCCGGCGACCGGGTGATCGTCGGCGGCCTGCAGAAGGTGAAGCCCGGCGACGCCGTCGCCCCGGTGGCGGTGAAGACCGAGGCCGCCGACCTGGGCCAGCTGGAAGCCGGCCCCCGCAAGGTGGCCGCGGTCGAGAGCCCGATCCGCCAGAACTAAAGCCCTCTCCCTTCCCCCTCGATGGGGGAAGGGCCGGGGATGGGGGTGACAGCGCGTCAGGATAAGGCGCCAGCCCCACCGCCGCAGACACCCCCACCCTAGCCCTCCCCCATCAAGGGGGAGGGAACGACTCCTCACGTCCCTCCTCCCCTCCGGACGCCCGCCATGAACTTCGCAAAATTCTTCGTCGGCAGGCCGCGGTTCGCCGCCGTCCTGTCCATCGTCATCTTCATCGCCGGGCTGGTGGCCCTGCCCAACCTGCCGATCAGCGAGTACCCCGAAGTGGTGCCGCCGACCGTGGTCGTGCGCGCGGCCTATCCCGGCGCCAACCCGTCGGTGATCGGCGAGACCGTCGCGGCCCCCCTGGAACAGGCCATCAACGGCGTCGAGGGGATGATCTACCAGTCGTCCCAGTCGGCCTCGGACGGGGCCATGATCCTGACCGTGACCTTCGCGCTCGGCACCGACCTGGATAAGGCCCAGGTGCAGGTGCAGAACCGCGTCGCCCAGGCCCTGCCGAAACTGCCCCAGGAGGTGCAGCGCATCGGCGTGACCACCAACAAGGCCTCGCCCGACCTGACCCTGGTCGTGCACATGATCTCGCCCAACAACCGCTACGACATGCTCTATCTCAGC
The DNA here is from genome assembly GCF_057586355.1 of Caulobacter sp. SRI_008. Classification (NCBI taxonomy): domain Bacteria; kingdom Pseudomonadati; phylum Pseudomonadota; class Alphaproteobacteria; order Caulobacterales; family Caulobacteraceae; genus Caulobacter; species Caulobacter sp. SRI_008. The sequence goes on along the minus strand of NZ_JBYCZS010000016.1, from coordinate 78,975 downwards.
AACTACGCGCAGCTGAACGTGCGTGATCGGCTGAAGCGCATCGACGGCGTGGGCGACGTGCAGATCTTCGGCGCCGGCGCCTACTCCATGCGGGTGTGGCTGGATCCGGAGAAGGTCGCGGCTCTCGGCATGACCGCCGGCGACGTCGTGCGGGCCCTGCGCGAGCAGAACGTCCAGGTGGCCGCCGGCCAGCTGGGCGCGCCGCCCTCGCCCAATTCGGGCGCCGAGTTCCAGCTGTCGATCAACGCCCCCGGGCGCCTGACCGACGAGGAGCAGTTCCGCGACGTGATCATCCGCGCCGGCGCCGACGGCCAGATCACCCGCCTGGGCGACGTGGCCCGGGTGGAGCTGGGCGCCAACAACTACGCCCTGCGCAGCTTGCTCGACAACAAGTCGGCCGTGGCCGTGCCGATCTTCCAGCGCCCCGGCTCCAACGCCCTGCAGATGGCCGCCGACGTCAAGAAGACCATGCAGGAGCTGAAGAAGGATTTCCCCGAAGGCGTCGACTACGAGATCATCTACGACACCACCGCCTTCGTGCAGGAGAGCATCGACTCGGTGGTCCACACCCTGATCGAGGCCATCATCCTGGTGGTCATCGTGGTGGTGATCTTCCTGCAAGGCTGGCGGGCCTCGGTGATCCCGCTGCTGGCCGTGCCGGTGTCGCTGATCGGTACGTTCGCGATCATGCTGCTGCTGGGCTTCGGGCTTAACGCGCTGACCCTGTTTGGCCTGGTGCTGGCCATCGGCATCGTCGTCGACGACGCCATCGTCGTGGTCGAGAACGTCGAGCGGCACATCACCAACGGCCTCTCGCCGCCCGAAGCCACCCGCAAGGCGATGAGCGAGGTCACCGGCCCGATCATCGCCGTGGCCCTGGTGCTGTGCGCCGTCTTCATCCCGACGGCCTTCATCACCGGCCTGTCGGGCCAGTTCTACCGCCAGTTCGCCCTGACCATCGCCATCTCGACGATCATCTCGGCGATCAACTCGCTCACCCTGTCGCCGGCCCTGGCCGCCGTGCTGCTGAAGTCGCACGACGCGCCCAAGGACCGCTTCCAGAAGCTGATCGACCGCGCTTTGGGCTGGCTGTTCACGCCGTTCAACAAGGTCTTCCACCGCGCCTCGAACGGCTACGTCCGCGGCGTGAAGGCGACCCTGGGCCGCTCGACCGCCTCGCTGTTCGTCTATGGCGGCCTCCTGCTGCTGACGGGCCTGGCCTTCGCCCGCACCCCGTCCGGCTTCGTGCCGCAGCAGGACAAGGCCTATGTGGTCGCCGTCGTGCAGCTGCCCGACGCCGCCTCGCTGGACCGCACTGAGGCCGTGATCAAGCAGATGGGCGACATCGCCATGAAGACCCCGGGCATCGAGCACTCGGTGGCCTTCCCGGGCCTGTCGGCCAACGGCTTCATCAACAGCCCCAACGCCGGCGCGGTGTTCTTCCCGCTCAGCGACTTCAAGGACCGTCGCGGCAAGGAGCTCTCGGCCAACGCCATCGTCGGCCAGCTGAACCAGAAGTTCGCCGCCATCCCCGACGCCCAGATCGCGGTCTTCCCGCCGCCGTCCGTGCAGGGGCTGGGCACCATCGGCGGCTTCCGGATGCAGATCGTCGACAAGGCGGGCCTGGGTTCGGACGAGCTCTACAAGGCCACTCAGAACATCATCGCCAAAGCGCAGAAGGATCCGGCCCTGGCCGGCGTCTTCTCCAGCTACCAGGTGAGCGTGCCCAAGATCCAGGCCGACATCGATCGCGAGAAGGCCCGCGCCCAGGGCGTGTCGCTGACCGACCTCTTCGAGACCCTGCAGGTCTATCTGGGCTCGCTGTACGTCAATGACTTCAACCGCTTCGGGCGGACCTACGAGGTCAACGTCCAGGCCGACCAGAGCTTCCGCCTGCAACCCGAGCAGATGCTGCGCCTGCAGACCCGCAACGGCGCGGGCCAGATGATCCCGCTGGGCTCGTTCATCAGCTTCAAGGAGGCCACCGGTCCCGACCGCGAGATGCACTACAACGGCATGCTGACCGCCGAGATCAACGGCGGCCCGGCGCCGGGCTTCTCGACCGGCCAGGCCCAGAAGGCCCTCGAGGAACTGGCCAAGCAGGAACTCCCTGCCGGCATGGGCTTCGAGTGGACCGAGCTGACCTACCAGCAGATCCTGGCCGGCAACACGGCGATCTACATCTTCCCGCTGTGCGTGCTCCTGGCCTTCCTGGTGCTGGTCGCGCAGTACGAAAGCTGGAGCCTGCCGCTGGTGGTGATCCTGATCGTGCCCATGACCCTGCTGTCGGCCCTGGCCGGCGTGCTGGTCACCGGCGGCGACAACAACATCTTCACCCAGATCGGCCTGATCGTGCTGGTGGGGCTGGCGTGCAAGAACGCCATCCTGATCGTCGAGTTCGCCCGCGAACGCGAGATCGAGGGCGACACGCCGCTGAAAGCGGTGCTGGAAGCCTGCCGCCTGCGCCTGCGTCCCATCCTGATGACCTCGATCGCCTTCATCATGGGCGTCTGGCCGCTGGTGGTGTCGCACGGGGCCGGGGCCGAGATGCGCCGGGCCATGGGCGTGGCGGTGTTCTCCGGCATGCTGGGCGTCACCGTCTTCGGCCTGATCCTGACGCCGGTCTTCTACTACGTCATCCGCCGGCTCAGCGGCTCGCGCTCGCTGGTGAAGAGCCAGCCCGCGCCGGCCGTGGAAGCGGAGGCCCACTGACCAACCTTCCCCTCCCCCTCGATGGGGGAGGGGCCAGGGGCGGGGGTGAACGCGGCGTCGGCCAGCGCCCCTCCCCCAACCGCCCAGACACCCCCATCCCCGACCCTTCCCCCATCAAGGGGGAAGGGAGACTCCCGAGGCTCCCATGACCCTCTTCCGCACAACCCTCATCGCCGGCGCCTCGCTGCTGGCCACGGCCTGCGCCGTCGGCCCCAACTACAAGGCCCCCGTCGTCGCCCCCATCGCCCTGCAGAACGCCGCGCCCTCCGTCGCCTCCACCGCCGCCCCCGAGGCCCAGTGGTGGAAGGCGTTCGGCGACCCGACGCTCGACGCCCTGGTGACCCAGGCGCTCTCCACCAATCTCGACCTCGAGATCGCCGTAGCCCGGGTGAACGAAGCCCGCGCCCTCTTCAAGGACGCCCGCCTCGACGCCGCCCCGCGCGTCACCGCCACCGGAACCTACGCCGCCGCCGACCAGCAGCAGCCCACCTCGGGCGGCCAGCGCGTCTATGGCGACACCTACCAGGCCGGCTTCGACGCCGCCTGGGAGCTCGATCTCTTCGGCCGCGTGCGCCGGGGCGTGCAGGCCGCAAGCGCCGAGGCCGGCGCGGCCCAGGCCGACCTGCGCGACGCCCAGGTCACCGTCGCCGCCGAGGTGGCCCGCAACTACCTCGAACTGCGCGGCGCCCAGGCCCGCCTGGCGGTCGCCCGCCGCAACCTGGAAACCCAGCGCGAGACCCTGCGCCTGACCCGCGTGCGGTTCGAGGCCGGGGCCGGCGGGGCCATCGACGTCGCCAGCGCCGAGGCCCGTCTCAAGGCCACCGAAAGCGCCATTCCCGAACTGGTCACCGCCGAGACCCGCGCCAACTACCGCCTGGCCGTCCTGACCGGCCAGCGACCCGGCGCCCTCGACGTCCAGCTGAAACCGCGCGCCCAGGATCCGGCGCCGCTGGTCATGGCCCTGCCGATCGGCGAGGCCTCCACCTTCCTGCGCCGCCGGCCCGACGTGCAGGCGGCCGAGCGGCGGCTGGCGGCCCAGACCGCCAAGGTCGGGGTGGCCACCGCCGACCTCTTCCCGCGCGTCCGCGTCACCGGCTTCGTCGGCTTCCTCACCGGCACGGCCTCGGGCTTCGGAAACAGCGCCAGCCAGGCCTGGTCGGTCGCGCCCAGCGTCAGCTGGCCGGCCCTCGACCTCGGCGGCGCCCATGCGCGGCTGAAGGCGGCGGAAGCCCGCAACGACGCGGCCCTCGCGGCCTACGACAAGGCCGTGCTGACCGCGATCGAGGACCTGGAGACGGCCCTCGTTTCCTACCGCCAGCGCCAGGCGCGCCTGGCCAGCCTCGCCGACCAGGCCGCCGCCTCCCGCCGCGCCGCCGAGCTGGCGCGGATCCAGTACAAGGAAGGCGGCATCGACTTCCTCGTCTTGCTCGATGCGGAGCGGACGCTGCTGTCGGCGGAAGACGCCCTGACCGTGGCCGAGACGGGCGTGAACACCGACGTGGTGGCGATCTACAAGGCGCTCGGCGGGGGGTGGTCCTAGCCCCCTCTCCCAGAGGGAGAGGGAGGGGCCCATGCGCAGCATGGGAGGGTGAGGAGGTTACACCGTCGGCGGTCCCCTCCCCCAAACCCGGCGCGGTCGTTCAAGCCAGGATGCGGCTGACGCCTTACCCCCTCACCCTCCCACGCCTGCGGCGCGGGCCCCTCCCTCTCCCCATGGGAGAGGGGCTATATGGCGACACCCTCTCTTGGAGCCCCCGCATGGCCGCCGCCGACGCCCACCTGTACCAGCCCCGCGACGGCCACGGCCTGGCCCACGATCCGTTCAATTCCATCGTCGGCCCGCGCCCGATCGGCTGGATCTCGACGGTGGACGCCGACGGCCGCCGCAACCTGGCGCCCTACAGCTTCTTCAACGCCTTCAACTACACCCCGCCGATCGTCGGCTTCGCCAGCACCGGCTGGAAGGACACCGTCGCCAACATCCAGGCCACCGGCGTGTTCTGCTGGAACCTGGCCACCCGCGACCTGGCCGCGGCGATGAACGTCACCTCCGCCCCCGCCGCCCCCGGCCAGGACGAGTTCGAACTGGCCGGCCTGACCCCGGTCGCCGGCAGCCTGGTCGCCGCGCCGCGCGTGCTGGAGAGCCCGGTGAACTTCGAGTGCCGCCTGAGCCAGTCGTTCAAGCTGACCACCGCGAACGGCGACGAGGTCGAGACCTGGATGACCTTCGGCGAGGTCGTCGCCGTCCACATCGACCGGCGGTTGATCCGCGCCGATGGCGTCTATGACGCTCCCGCCGGCGAGCCGATCCTGCGCTGGGGCGGCCGCGGCGACTACGTCGCCGTCGAGCCCTCGGCGCTGTTCGAGATGATCCGGCCGACCAAGGCGTGACTCTAAACCACCTCTCCCAGAGGGAGAGGGAGGGGCCCATGCGCAGCATGTGAGGGTGAGGGGTTTCGGACTTTCCGGACGGGGCAGGGTCAAAGGAGATGAGACGGCAGACGTCTTACCCCCTCACCCTCCCACGCCTTCGGCGCGGGCCCCTCCCTCTCCCCATGGGAGAGGTGAATTCAAAGTCGCCCCAAACGAAAAAACCCTCCCGAACCGGCTGGCTCGGGAGGATTTTCAAGGTCGCCGTAGCGAAGGCCGTCAGACGTCGACTTCGGCGTCCAGGGCGTTTTCCTGGATGAACTCGCGGCGCGGTTCGACCAGGTCGCCCATCAGGCGGCTGAACATGTCGTCGGCGTCGTCGGCGTGGTTGACCTTGACCTGCAGCAGGGTGCGGGCGTCGACGTCGAGGGTGGTCTCCCACAGCTGGTCGGGGTTCATCTCGCCCAGACCCTTGTAGCGCTGGATGGTCAGGCCCTTGCGGCCGGCGTCGAGCACCGCCTGCACCAGGTCGAGCGGCCCACGGATCGTGGTCGACTTGTCCTTGCGGCGGAAGGTGGCGACGCCCGAGAACACCTCGGCCAGCTTGACCGCGCGTTCGGCCAGGCGGCGGGCGTCGGCGGCGTGCAGCAGCACGTCGTCGAGCACGACGCGCTCCGACACGCCACGGCGCACGCGGCTGAAGACGAAGCCGGTGTCGCCGCGCTCGCCCGACCAGGGACCATCGCCCTCCTCGTTGTAGAGGTTCAGGCGGGCGGCGGCCTTGGCCGCGTCCGGGGTCTCGCCCAGCAGGCCAGCGAGAGCCGCCTGCTCGATGGCCGAGGCCGGGGCGCGGGTCGCCAGGCGGTCGATATTGCCCTTGGCCGAACGGGCCAGCTGCACCAGGGCCAGCAGGTCCTGACCGATCAGGCGCTCGCCCGAGACGAGGTCGAGCTCGGCCCCGTCGACGCCCTCGTCCACCAGGAAGGCGTCCATTTCGGCGTCGTCCTTGAGGTAGCGCGAGGACTTGCCCTTGGCGGCTTTGTAGAGCGGCGGCTGGGCGATGTAGATGTAGCCGCGCTCGATCAGCTGCGGCATCTGCCGGTAGAAGAAGGTCAGCAGAAGCGTGCGGATGTGGGCGCCGTCGACGTCGGCGTCGGTCATCAACACGATCTTGTGGTAGCGCACCTTGTCCGGGTTGAAGTCGTCGCGGCCGATGCCGGCGCCCAGCGCCGTGATCAGCGTGCCGATCTGGTCGGACGACAGCATCTTGTCGAAGCGGGCGCGCTCGACGTTCAGGATCTTGCCGCGCAGGGGCAGGACGGCCTGGTTGTCGCGGTTGCGGGCCTGCTTGGCCGAGCCGCCAGCCGAGTCGCCCTCGACGATGAAGATTTCGGACTTGGCCGGGTCGCGCTCGGAGCAGTCGGCCAGCTTGCCGGGCAGCGAGGTGATGTCGAGCGCGCTCTTGCGGCGGGTCAGTTCGCGCGCCTTGCGGGCGGCTTCACGGGCCGCGGCGGCCTCGGCGATCTTGCTGACGATCGCTTTCGCCTCGTTCGGATGCTCCTCGAACCAGGTCGAGAGGCCTTCCTGCACCAGGTTTTCGACGGCCGGGCGCACTTCCGACGAGACCAGCTTGTCCTTGGTCTGCGAGCTGAACTTCGGGTCGGGAACCTTGACCGACAGCACGCAAGTCAGGCCTTCGCGGCTGTCTTCGCCGCCCAGGTTGACCTTTTCCTTCTTCAGGATGCCGGAGCTTTCGGCGTAGTTCGAAATCACCCGGGTCAGGGCGCCGCGGAAGGCCGAAAGGTGCGTGCCGCCATCCCGCTGGGGGATGTTGTTGGTAAAGCACAGCATGTGCTCGTGGTAGCTGTCGTTCCACCACATGGCCAGGTCGACCTCGACCTTGTCCTTGCGGCCCTTGACGATGATCGGGGCCTTGAGCAGCGGGGTCTTGGCCTTGTCGAGGTGGCGCACGAAGGCCTCGATGCCGCCCTCGTAGAACAGCTTCTCGACCCACGGCTCGGCGTCGCGGTTGTCCTTGAACCAGATGGTGACGCCCGAGTTCAGGAACGCCAGCTCGCGCAGGCGGTGCTCCAGGGTCTTCCGGTCGAAATCGATGAAGGCGAAGGTGTCCTTCGAGGGGAAGAAGGTCACTTCGGTGCCGGTCAGCACCTCGCCGGCCTTGGGGCCTTCGTCGCGCACGGGCGAGACGCCGGTTTCCTTCAGCGAGGTCACCGCGTCGCCGCGCTCGAAGCGCATCTGGTGGACCTTGCCGTTGCGGTGGACCAGCAGTTCCAGCCAGTCCGACAGGGCGTTGACGACCGAGACGCCCACGCCGTGCAGGCCGCCCGAGACCTTGTAGCTGTTCTGGTCGAACTTACCGCCGGCGTGCAGCTGGGTCATGATGACCTCGGCCGCCGAGACGCCTTCGCCCTCGTGGATGTCGACGGGGATGCCGCGGCCGTCGTCGGTGACCGTCACCGAACCGTCGGCGTTGAGGATCACCTGGACCTTGGTGGCGTGGCCGGCCAGGGCTTCGTCGATGGCGTTGTCGACCACCTCGTAGACCATGTGGTGCAGGCCCGAACCGTCGTCGGTGTCGCCGATGTACATGCCGGGGCGCTTGCGCACCGCGTCCAGGCCCTTGAGGACCTTGATCGAGTCCGCGCCATATTCGCCGGCGACGGCTTCTTCGGGAACTTCGGGGACTTGGCCTTCGGTATTCTCGGTCATTCGTCTTCCAGAGCCGTAGACTCAATGGGGGTCAGACCGGCTTCGCTGACGCGAACGCCCAGAGCCCGACCCTTGAGATGGTCGAACAGCGACTCGTCCGTGCCGGTGAGGAAGGCCTGGAGCTTGAGCGCCGTGAGTTCGTCGGCCAGAGCCGCTCGCCGGGTGAGGTCGAGATGCGCGGCGACTTCGTCGAGCAACACTATAGGATTCGGCGCGGATTCCGCACGCGAAAGTCTCGCCGCCTGGGCCAAAACCAGGTTCAAAATCAGCGCTTTTTGCTCCCCGGTCGAGCATTCCGAAGCCGGACGGTCCTTGTCGACGTGGAACACCGCCAGATCGCCCCGGTGCGGGCCGGTCAGGGCGCGTCCCGCGGCCCCGTCGCGGGGTCGCGCAGCGGCCAAAGCCTGGGCCAGCTGAAGCTCGATTTCGGCCGCGTCGGCGCCGTCCAGGGCCATCTGCTCCCAGGCCCCGGTCAGGGCCAGGCGGGCCTGCGGGAAGGGTCGGTCGCCCCGGCTGTCGATCTCGGCCTGCAGGGCGGTGAGGGTCCGCGCCCGGGCCTGGACCATCAGCGCCCCGGCTCCGGCCAGCCGCGCCTCCAGCACCGTCAGCCAGGCCGGATCGGCGCTCGCCCCGCCGTCGGCGGCGTCGGTCAGCAGGCGCATGCGCTCGCGCTGGGCCTTGTCATAGGCGTTGGCGTGGCTGGCGTGGGCGGGTTCGGCGGCGAACACCAGCCGGTCGAAGAACTTGCGGCGATCGGAAGCCGCCTCGAGGAACAGGCGGTCCTGCGCGGGCGTCAGCCACATGGGGCGCACGTGGTCGGCCAGACGGCCCGGCGGCACGGTCTCACCCTCGATGCGGACGATGCGGCGCGCGGCGCCGGCAGCTTCCGTCCCCGTGCCGACCTTCAGGATCTCGCCGTCGGCCTCCTCGATCTCGGCCGCCACGGCCCAGGCCCGGCCCACGGCCTCGCCCGGCTGCCGGCGCCCGACCTCGGCCAGGCTCGACCCGCGCAGGCCCTTGCCGGGCGACAGCAGGCTGACGGCCTCCAGCAGGTTGGTCTTGCCCGCGCCGTTGGGGCCGAACAGGTAGACGCTGCGCCCGCCGGTCGAAAGATCGGCGCGCTCGTAGGATCGGAAGTCGGTGAGCCGCAGGCGGGCGATGGTGGCGGACGCCATGGGCGTCTCTTAAGGCAGGTCGGTCCCAACTGAAACCTCTCCCATGGGGAGAGGGAGGGGCCCGCGCCGAAAGGCGTGGGAGGGTGAGGGGGTAGGCGGTCGCCCCACTTCTCCTCCCGTCATTCCCGCCCTTTTGGCGGGAATGACGGGAGTTTGGTGGTGAGAGCGGGCTATTCCCCCAGCCGGTACGCGCACAGCTTGTTGCCGTCGAGATCCCGGAAATAGGCGAAGTACGCCTTGGGCATGCGCTCGCCGGGCTGGCCCTCGCACTTGCCGCCCAGCTCAATGGCCTTGGCGTGGAAGGCGTCGACCTCCTCGCGGGTGTCGAAGTCGAAGCCGCCCATCATGCCGTTGCCGATGCAGGCGGGATTGCCGTCGTACGGCCCCAGCACCCCGAACATGCCCACCCCCTTGCCGCGATAGAGCCGCCCGCCGGACGGGTGCTCGAACAACGGCTTCATGCCGATCGAGCCCAGCAGGGCGTCGTAGAAGGTCTTGGCCTTCTCCAGGTCGTTCGAACCGACGGTCATGTAGCTGATCTTCGCCATGGCGGCCTTCTCCCGTTTTCTTATGAAACGGACGGTGGCGCGGGGTGGCGGCGGGCGTCAAGGGGCGTGGTAATCCCTACTCCGCCACCGGATTTCACCGCACATTCAAGATCGTCATCCCGGGCGGAGGGCCGCGTAGCGGACCGCAGACCCGGGACCCAGGGGTCGGTGCACTGCGGTTGCCCCTGGGTCCCGGCTCTCCGCTTCGCGGAGCCTGTCCTCGGGCGCGCTTCGCGCGACCCGGGGGGCCGGGATGACGAGAATTGAGGGTATGAGGAACCGCTCCCCTACCCGAAATACCCCCGCGCGACCTCCACCTCGGTCAGCCGCCAGACGCCAGCAGCGCCCAGCAGCACGCGGCGCATCTCGACCTCGAAGATCGTCCGCGCGACGTCGCGATCGACCAGGTCGCGCACAGCAGCCTCGAACGGCGCATCCGGCGCGATCGCCCGATGCACCGCCGAGTTCATGACCGCCAGGTCCACCACGCCCTCCAGCGACGCGAAAGCCGCGGCGACCGCCTCCGACCGTTCGAACCAGGTCGCGCAGCCGGAAAAGTCGATCGCCTCCCACAGGGTCAGCATGCGGTCGAAGAGGTCGTCGAAGCGCTCCTCGCGCAGCAGGCCCGCCGGACCTCCCCGGCTCACTGACCCGCGCCGGTCCCCAGCACCTTCTCCAGGAACTGGGTCTCGACCTCGCGGCGGCGGTCGTTGTTGACCTTCTTGAGGAAGCCGTGGCCCTCGTCCTTGAACTGCACGTACCAGGTCGGAACGCCCTTCTCGCGCAGCTTCTCGACCACCTGGTCGGACTCCGACTTCGGCACGCGCGGGTCGTTCCAGCCCTGCATGACCAACATCGGCTTGGTGATCCTGCCCACGTTGTTCAGCGGCGAGATCGTCTCGAAGGCCTTCAGCATCTTGGGGTCGCGCTCGTCGCCGTATTCGACGCGGCGCAGATCCCGGCGATAGGCCTCGGTGTTCTTCAGGAACGAGACGAAATTGCTGATGCCGTAGCGCTCGACGCCGCCGGCCAGGCGGTCGGAATAGTGGGTCATCACCGCCAGCGACATGTAGCCGCCGTAGGATTGGCCGTAGACCACCACGCGGCTGGGATCCAGGTCGGGCTGGGTCTTGATCCAGTCCAGCAGGGCGCCGATGTCCTTGACCGAGTCCTCGCGCTTCTCGGCGTTGTCGAGGTCGAGATAGGTCTTGCCGTAGCCCGACGAGCCGCGAACGTTGGTGACGATCACCGCCGCGCCGAGCTCCGCCACCGTGTGCTGGTGAAAAGCGTTGAACACCGGCCGCGACTGGCCTTCCGGACCGCCGTGGATGTCGATGATCACCGGCGCCTTCTTCCCCGCCGCGAGCTTGGGCTTGTAGACGAAGGCCGGGATCGAGCGCTTGTCGAACGAGGGGAAGCGCACCAACTCGGGCGCGACCAGGGCCGCGGGGTCCAGGCCGCCCAATTCCGAGGCCGTCCAGCGGGTCACCTGGCCGCTCGCCACGTCGAGGCTCCAGGCGTCGCTCGAAGTCGTGGGCGTGGCCAGGGAGAAGCCGATCTTCGAACCGTCGCCCGAGAAGGCCAGGTTCGACACCACCCCGCCCGGAAGCTCAGGCTGCGGCAGGGCGCGACGGGTGCGGAAGTCCTGCACGACCAGCTTCGAATAGCCGTCCTCGTTGACCACATAGGCCAGCACGCGGCCGTCGCCCGACAGCTTGAAGTCCTCGACGTCCCAGGGGCGCTCGCCGGAGACCAGGGTCTTCTTGCCGGTGGCCAGGTCGAACTCGACCAGGCGCATGAAGTCCGAACCCTCGTCCGACAGCATCAGCACCGACTTGCCGCCGGGCGTGAAGACGCCGCCGTCATAGGCGACCTTGCCCTTGGTCGGGTTCAGCTCGGTGGTCTTGCCGGTGGCCACGTCGAGCAGCCAGCGCTTGGACTGGCCGATCGAGAAATAGCGGCCCAGCAGCACGGTCTTGCCGTCGGGCGAGACGTCGATCGGCGAGACCTGGCCCTCGCCCTGGAAGATCACGCGGCGGCCGCCCGGCGCGGCCGGGTCGCGCAGCACGATGTCGTAATTGGCCGAGCCCTTGGCCGCCCGGCTCCAGACCAGCACCTTGCCGTCGCCCGACCAGGCCGGCGACTGGTTGCGGGTCCCGGCTTCCGTCAGCTGGGTCTCCTTGCCCGAGGCGTCGCGGACGAACAGCTGGAACCACTCGTCGCCGCCGGTGTCCTTGGAGAACAAGATTTCTCCGGTCGGGAGGGTGTGAACGCCGCTGACCGGCTCGTCGTGGAAGGTCAGCTGGCTGCGGTCGGCGCCGGGGCCGGCCACCTTGTGGATCTGGTTGGTGTTGCCAAAGCGCGTGACGATCAGCATGCCGCCATCGGCCGCCCAGTCCTGGAAGGCCGCGCTACGGGCGTTCTGGTAGCGCGCCAGGCTCTCGCGGATCGACGGATCGGCGACCGGCACGTTCTCGAGGATCTGATTGCCGATCTCGCGGCGCTCGACGGGGGCGGTCTGGGCCAGGGCGAGGGTGGAGACCGACAGCGCCAGGGCGGCGGTCAGGGCGAGCAGGCGAGGCTTCACGGGCGTCTCCGGTCGATCTAGCAGTTCAGATCCTGGGCCAGATCGCGCCAGCCCGGGTTGGTGCGTTCGATGAGTTCCAGCTTCCAGAGCCGCCGCCATTTCTTCATCTGGCGTTCGCGGATCAGGACGGACTCGCGGGTGTCATGGACCTCGTACCAGACGAGAATGCCGACGTGGTATTTGCGGGTGAAACCCGGCCGGACTTTCTCCTGGTGCTCCCAGATGCGGCGGGCGAGGTCGTCGGTGTGGCCGATGTAGAGCGTACCGTTGCGGCGGCTGGCGACGATGTAGACGTAGAACGCCACAACCTGCCCCCGCTTGAGCGCGCTTACGCGCCATCCCCCACTCCGTAAAATCCCCGCGAAAGCGGGGACCCAGGTGTTTTATCGTCGAGCGCCTCGCGTTTCAGAAAAAGCCTGGGTCCCCGCTTTCGCGGGGATTTTACGGTGAAAAGAACCGAACCCAGAGTTCCCGATCAGACCCGCAGCGGCATCAGCACGTACTTCACGCCCGGATCGACCGGATCCACCACCAGGGTGGGCGAGGCCGGGTCGGCGAAGCGGAACTCGGCCTGCGGGCCGGCGATCTGGCCGCAGACGTCGAGCAGGTAGCGGGCGTTGAAGCCGATCTCGAAGGGCTCGCCGTCGTAGTCGACCTCGACCTCTTCCACGGCCTGGCCGGCTTCCATGTTGCGGACGGTCAGGGTGATGCGGCCCGGCTCGATGGCCAGCTTCACCGAGCGGCTCTTCTCGGCCGAGATGGTGGCCACCCGGTCGACGGCCTTGGCGAAGAGGTCGTTGTCGAGCGTCAGGATCTTGGCGTTGTCCTTGGGGATCACGCGCATGTAGTCGGGGAACGAGCCGTCGATGACCTTGGAGGTCAGGGCGGCGCGGCCGAACTCGAAGCGGACCTTCTGGGGCGAGACCTGCAGGTCGATCGACTCGCCGGCGTCTTCCAGCAGGCGGCGAGCCTCGGCGATGGTCTTGCGCGGCACGATCACGCCCGGCAGGCCGGCCGAGCCCTCGGGGGCCGGCATCTCGGCCAGGGCCAGGCGGTGGCCGTCGGTGGCCACGGCGCGCAGCTTGGTCTCGCCGCCCTCGTTGACCGTGTGCAGGTAGAGGCCGTTCAGATAGTAGCGGGTCTCTTCGGTCGAGATCGCGAAGCGCGTCTTGTCGATCAGGCGCATCAGCTCGTTGACGTCGACGGCGATGCGGCCCGACAGGCCCTCGTTGCTCATCACCGGGAAGTCGCCGGCCGGCAGCACCGGCAGGTTGAAGCGCGAGCGGCCGGTCTGGATGACCAGGCGCGGGTCGTCGCCCGAGAAGCTGAGCGACACGTCCGAGCCGTCGGGCAGCTTGCGGACGATCTCGTACAGGGTGTGGGCCGGGGCGGTGATCTGGCCGGGCACGTCGATCTGGGCCAGGCCCTCGTCGATGATCTCCATGTCGAGATCGGTGGCCGAGAACGAAAGCGTGTCGCCATCCGCCGACAGCAGGATGTTGGACAGGATCGGGATCGTGTTGCGCCGCTCGACGACGCTCTGCACGTGACCCAGCGCCTTCAGCAGCGCCGCCCGCTCGATGGTAAGCTTCATTTCTCGGTCCAGGCTGGACGCGGAACCGTCGTCGTCAAGAGAATCCCCCCGAGCGCCCGCCCCGTCGTCAATGGACCACGGACATTAGCGCAATCCCTGCCTCTGGGAAGAGCCTGCAAGGCCTTTGGCGCAAGCCATGGCTGTGGATCACGGGGGTGGATGTTGAAAACCTGTCCTCTTGATCGGTTTCGGCGATAGCTTATATTGATAATCAATCGCAACTAAGGCTGAAAGCCATGCGCCTCGCCCTGAAGACCGCCACCTACGCCACCATGCACCTGACCGTGGCCATCGCCGTCGCCTACGCCCTGACCCGCGACTGGCGCATCGCGCTCGCGGTGGGGATCGTCGAACCGATGGTCCAGACCGTGGCCTTCAACCTGCATGAGCGGGTGTGGAGCAAGGTGAAGGCCTAGGGCTTTTCCGCCCGCTTCTCCCACTCCGTAAAATCCCCGCGAAAGCGGGGGTTTTACGGAAGGGGGATCGGCGTCCCGAATTCCAACGAAGCCGAAAAAGAAAAGGCCCCCTCCTTTCGGAGAGGGCCTTTTCATCAAGCCTTGGTGTCGAACGACCCGCCCGACTCTTCGCCGGAAGCCGCGTACGGATTGGCGGCGGCGGCCGGTTCGGCCGGGGCCGGGCCGGTGGAGCCCTTGGCGGCGACGGCCACCATGGCCGGGCGCACGAGGCGGCCCAGCAATTCGTAGCCGACCTGCAGCACCGCGACGACGCCGCCGGCGGCGACTTCGTCCGAGGGCTGCTCCATCACCGCCTGGTGCAGGTGGGGATCGAACTTCTCGCCCTTGGTCGGGTCGACCTTCTTGAGGCCGTTGCGCTCGAAGGCCGCCTGCAGCTCCTTCTCGGTCATCTCGACGCCGACGATGAAGTTCTTCACCGCCGCGTCCTGCGAATCACGCGGGCTGGCCGCGGTGGCGCGCGACAGGTTGTCGGCCGCGCCCAAGAGGTCGCGGGCGAACTTCTGGATCGCGTAGGCGCGGGCGTCGTTCATCTCGCGCTCGGCGCGGCGCTTGACGTTCTCGGCCTCGGCCGCATAGCGCAGCGCCTGGTCCTTCATCGCCGCGATCTCGGCCTTCAGGGCCTCGATTTCCTGGGCGGCGTCCTCGGCTTCGAAAGCGACGTCTTCGGCCGGCGTCTGCTCGTCGGTCATTTCCAAACAGTCCTCATCCATCGATCATCCGGCCGAGCACGCGGGCGGTATAGTCCACCAGCGGGATCACCCGGGCATAGTTCAAACGCGTGGGGCCGATCACGCCGATCGCGCCCAGCACCTTCTGTCGCCCCGTCATATAGGGCGCCGCGATCACGGAGGAACCCGAAAGCGAAAAGAGTCGCGTCTCGGCCCCGATGAAGATGCGCACGCCCTCGGCGTCGCGCACGTCGTCGAGCAGGCCGATCAGCTGGCCCTTCTGCTCCAGGTCGTCGAACAGCTGGCGCACCCGCTCCAGGTCCTCGCGGGCGCCGCCCTCGGCCAGCAGGTTGGCGCGGCCGCGCACGATCAGGGCCCGCTCGGCCCCCTCCCCGCCGCCCCAGGCGGCCAGGCCGTCCTCGACCAGGCGCGCGGCGGTCTCGTCCAGCTGGCGGCGGGCCGTCTCCAGCTCGGCGCGGATCTCGTCCTTGGCCTCGGTCAGGGTGCGGCCGCGCAGGCGGGCGTTGAGGAAGTTCGACGCCTCCTGGAAGGCCGAGGGCGTCAGCCCCGCCCCGCCGCGCATCAGCCGGTTCTCGACCGTGCCGTCCTCGAACACCATCACCGCCAGGGTCTGGCCGCCGCCCAGGGAGACGAACTCCACGTGCTTGACCCCGCCTTCGCGCACTGGCGTGACGACGATGCCGGCCCCGCCGGCCAGCCCCGACAGTATGGCCGAGGCCTCGTTCAGCGCCTCCTCGAAGGTGCGGCCCTTGGCGTAGAGGCGGCTTTCGATCTCGCGCCGCTCGTCCTCGCCGACATCGCCGACCTCCAGAAAGCCGTCGACGAACATCCGCAGGCCCGCATGCGTCGGCATCCGCCCGGCGCTGGTGTGCGGGCTGTCGAGCAGACCCAACTGCGCCAGGTCCTGCATGGTGTTGCGGATCGAGGCCGGCGACAGCTGGATGCCGCCACGCGACAGCGTGCGCGAGCCCACCGGCTCGCCGGTCTCCAGATAGGCCTCTACGACCCGGCGAAAGATGTCGCGGGCGCGGGCGTCCAGCTCGGTCAGGCCGGGCGTCCGAGCGATCGGTCCCGGAAAAAGCTGTGTCATGGCCCTCAAATGGGAACGGGGAGATAGGTACGAAAGGCGAAAAAATCGAGCGGGGACTTGGAGGTTCCCGTCCGGGGGAGGATAAGCGGCGCCTTCAACCACGACTAGCCCCCGCCAACCAGACCGGAGTTTCCGCATGCGTCCGTCCGAACGCGCCCCCGACCAACTGCGCGCCGTCACGCTGGAAACCGGCGTCAACCGCTACGCCGAGGGCTCGTGCCTGATCGGCTTTGGCCACACCAAGGTGCTGGTCACCGCCACCGTCGAGGAGAACGTCCCCGGCTGGATGCGCAACAAGGGCGCCGGCTGGGTCACCGCCGAATACGGCATGCTGCCCCGCGCCACCCACACCCGCGGCCGCCGCGAGGCCGCCGCCGGCAAGCAGACCGGCCGCACCCAGGAAATCCAGCGCCTGATCGGCCGCTCTCTGCGCGCCGTGGTCGACCTCAAGGCCCTGGGCGAGCGCCAGATCAGCCTCGACTGCGACGTCATCCAGGCCGACGGCGGCACCCGCACCGCCGCCATCACCGGCGCCTGGGTCGCCCTGCGCCTGGCCACCAACTACCTGCTGGAAGAGGGCGTGCTGAAGGCCGACCCGATCCTGGGCCAGGTGGCCGCCATCTCCTGCGGCGTGTTCAAGGACACCCCGGTCCTCGACCTCGACTACGAGGAAGACAGCAACGCCGAGGCCGACGGCAACTTCGTGCTGACCGGCGGCGGCGAGATCGTCGAGATCCAGGCCACCGGCGAAAAGCGCGGCTTCACCCGCGGCGAGTTCGACACCCTGTTCGGCCTGGCCGAAAAGGGCATCGGCGAGCTGTTCGAATTCCAGCGCGCGGCGATCGGCAAGTAAGGCTTTTGCCCCCGTCCTTGCGGCGGGGGCCTACCGCCAGCGCTCCACCGTCCAGGCCATCGGCCTGGACGGCATCGGCGCCTTGCAGGTCACGCTTCCCACGGCCTTGCCCTTCAGGCTCAGAACGAGTTCGCCCTGGGCGGCGCAGAGCGGACCCGCCGCGTCGAAGGCCGCGTGGACGTCGGTCATGATGTCGTGGCCGGCGACGGCGTCGATGGCCGGATCGCCGTTCAACGCGCCGCACCGATCGCCGGTGTCCAGCTTCAGGGCCTTGGGATCGCCGCCGTAATAGCCGCGATCACCTTTGCAGACCTGATCCAGCACGTGCATCACCAGGGCCTGGCGTTCGGCCTCGCCCGAGCGCGTCGGCGTGATCTTCGCGCCCATCGCCTCCATCGCGCTGGTCAGGCGACTCCAGCGGTCCGGCGCGCCCGGCTGCATCAGCAGGTGCAGCGGCTCGTCGGCGACGCTGTCCGACAATCCCGCCAGGGCGAGCAATCCGGCGCTGTCGTATTGGCCGCCGTTTCGCCCCGCATCGGCGAAGAGCGTTCGCCAGAGATCGAAGACGTCGCGCGATCCCTTCGACGCCTGGCGGACGCGAAGGTCGGCGATCCATTGCACCAGCACGCCGCAATCATAGACGCCGCCGCCGCGCCGCGGCGCATCAGTCGCGAGACCCTTGGCCTTCAAGGTGTTGGCGCAGCCGGTCAGGCGGCCGGCCAAGGCCTCGCCGACCTGGGCTTCGCTCATGGCGCCGGCCTCCCGCGCCGCCAGCAGGGCGGCGTATTCGGCCATGCCTTCGTGCAGCCAGGCCTCCCGGGCCCCGTCCCGCGACCTGAAGGTGCGGCTGTTCCAGAAATGGAAGAACTCGTGATTGACAAACCCGACGGCGCGATCGGCGTCGCCGGCGTCCATCTTGCCGGCCTGGGGACCGAAGAAGCGCAGCGAGGCGACCGGGCCGGCCGTGGTGTCGCCCTGCCAGCCGGGATTGAAGGTCGGAACCAGGGCAATCATGACCGTCGGCTTGCCGCCGAGCTCCACGCTAAGACGCCTCGTATAGTAGGCGGCGGCCTGGCTGGCGGCCTTGGCGACGGCGTCGCGCATGATCGCCGGGGTCTCGGATCCGGCCACGAAGGTCGCCGACCCGGCGGTGATGTCGCCGGCCGGACCGGCATAGACATAGCCGTCGAGCGCAATGCGGTCGCCCGCGCCCGCCGGCGCCGTCACCCAGCCTCTCGGCGACACGACATGGCCCTCCACCACGCCTTCGGCCGCCTTGAAGTAGGGCCCGTAGATCTGCCAGCCGCCGCCGATCGCGGTGAGGGCCGGATAGCGCCGGTCACGGGGCTGGCTGTCGGGCGTGACCAGAACCGAAAAGGTCGAGAAGGCCCCGCCGTCGGCCCGCGACACCACGCCGTTGGCCAGTACGACGCCAGATGTCTGGAGGCGCCAGGTGTCGCCGCGCACGTCCTCGACGGGCTCTTCCAGCGCAAACCGCGTCACCGGCTCAGGCAGGGTGAAGGTCGCCTCGACGCCCTTGGCGCTCGGCTTCAGTTCGAGCCGCACCGGCTCGGCGGCTTGCGCCCTGGCCGCGATCAAAGCGATCGCCGCCACCAGAACACCCACACCCCTACGCATCACGACGCCTGATCCCCCAACGCCCCACGAAGGTCGATCACTACCACCCAGCCGGGATCGCGCACGTACCAAACACGCGACGCCGGCGATGTCGGCCAGGGACGATCCCGGCCGAGCGCGCTTCAGTCCCGCCAGAACCAGACCTCGAATTCGACGCCGTCCTCGACCGCCATCGACCCGTAGCTCTCCCTGGCCTGCTCGGCCGCGGCGTCGGCTCGCGCCGGGAGATCGCCCGCCATGCGGTCCAGGTCGTCGCTGTCGATGTGGAAGCCCCAGTCGGGCCTTGGCGTCGAACCACAGTCGCACGTCGCATCGATGGTCGAAACCGACAGGCCGCGCGATCGGCCAAGCTCGACCAGCGCCATCATCCGCTCGAACGACAGGCGGCCGGAGCCCTTCGCGGTGAGCGCGGCGGTGATGGCGGCTTCCAAGTCGGCATGGATCATGACGCACGCCTACCGCGCCGCCACCACGGTGATCTCCACCGCGTAGCCCGGATCGGCCAGCCGCGCCTCGACCGTCGTGCGGGCCGGCGGGTTTTCGGGATCGACCCAGGCGTCCCAGGCCGCGTTCATCTCGCCGATCTGGCCGATGTCGGCCAGGTGGATAGTGGCGCTGAGCAGGCGCGCCTTGCTGGATCCCGCCTGGGCCAGGGTGTCGTCGATCTGGGCCAGCACTTCCTTCGTCTGCTCCAGCACCGAGCCGCCCACGGTCTCCTCGGCGACGTGGCCCGACAGGAACACCACGCCGTTGAAGACCACCGCGTCGCTCCACCGCGCCGCCTTGCCGATACGTTCGATCATTTTCGGGTCTTTCTCATGTCTCCCTTCCCCCTCGATGGGGGAAGGGTCGGGGATGGGGGTGACCTGCTGAGCGAGCCGCGGCGCACGGCCGCCGCCGCACCACCACCACCACCACCACCACCACCCCTGCCCCTCCCCCATCAAGGGGGAGGGGTCAAGACGTCGCCTAACCCAGCGCCCGGGTCGTCCAGTCCACGATCTGCGGCGCGCTCATCAGGCCGGCCTGGCGGGCGACCACCGCGTTGTCGCGGAACAGGATCAGGGCCGGGATGCCGCTGACGCCCAGGGCCGAGGCCGGCGCGGGATGGGCCTCGGAGTTCAGCTTCAGCAGGCGCACGCGGGGCTCAAGCTTGCCGGCGGCGGCGGCGTAGTTCGGCGCCATGGCCCGGCACGGCCCGCACCACGGGGCCCAGACGTCGAGCAGCACGGCCGCGCCCTGCGTCAAGCGGCGATGGCGGTCGAGGCCGGCGGCGTCGACCTCGATAGGCGTCGCGGTGAACAGGGCGCTCTTGCAGCGCCCGCACTTGCCGGCCGCGGGATCGCGCTCTTGCGGCAGGCGGTTGGCCGCCCCGCAGGATGGACAGACGATTTGCATGGGCAGCAGGTGTGGCGCGGCGGCCCTCGCCGCAAGGGCCGCCTTTAGGTCGGATAGACGTTCACCAGCCCGAGCTCATTTTTCACCGAGCATCCCCGCGAAGGCGGGGACCCAAGCCGAGGCGGGGATCGATCCACGGTCGCGCCTCATCCTGAAAATCAGCTTGGGTCCCCGCCTTCGCGGGGAAACACGGATTTGAAGGTCGCGAACAACTGGATGTCGATCCGCCTTCAGTCCTCGTCGTGGCCCTCGCCCGGCCCGTGCTCGAAGGTCATCAGGTCGCCCGGCTGGCAATTGAGCTCGCGGCACAGGGCGTCGAGGGTGGAGAAGCGGATGGCCCGCGCCTTACCGGTCTTCAGGATCGACAGGTTGGCGATGGTCACCCCGACGCGGTCGGACAGCTCGGTCAGCGACATGCGGCGTTCCAGCAGCACGCGGTCGAGATTGACGCGGATGGACATGGCGAGACGAACTCCGCGCTCAGATGGTCAGTTCGGCTTCGCGACGAAGGCGCGCGCCCTCGCGGAACACCTCGGCCAGGACGAACACCACCAGCACCGAGAACCAGGCGTTGAGGGTGAAGGAGCCGTCGACGACCTTCTCGCCGTCGATCAGCACCCGGGTCAGGGCGGCGAACACATAGCGCCCGACCTCCAGGGCCGCCAGTATGCCGCCCACCACCCGCAGGCGGCGCACGTTCTCGGGATGGAACGGGTCCCCTAAGGTCATGGTGGCGAAGATCTTGCGCAGTCGCTCGACGATGGCCATCCAGCCGCCCGACATCAGCGCCCAACCGGCCAGGGCGGCGGCCGATCCCGGACCGTTCTTGGCCAGGGGCTCGGCCAGCTCGCTGGGCAGGATCGAGGTCAGCAGGTCGGTGTTGAAGCTCAGCAGCAGCACCAGGATGGTCACCAGGGCCAGCAGGCTGACCCAGATCCACAGCACATAGTAGCTGACGTCGAGAATGATCTTCAGGAAGCTCGATACCGAGCCCGGCCCCAAGGCGCGCATGGGCTTTTGTCCCCACCTATGCTCTGGCGACTCGCTCTCAGGCGGTCGCCGGATTGAAGTCTAGAGCGAGTGGGCGAGGAACGTCACGGCCGAGATCGGCAGGCCCGCGATCAGCGCCACGGTCGCCAGGCGGAAGGCCGAGGTTTCCAGCAGGCTGAACAGGCGGGGCAAGGTCATCAGGGCGGTTCCAGGCGGGGGGACGGAGAAGCCTTTCTCCGATGACGCCAGGATCGCCGATCGGCGGCCAGCGAACAATGTCGCTTATCGATAAACGATATTAAACTTTCGCAATGATCGGGCCTTGCGGCGAGGGTCCGCCGGGGGTCTAACGGGCCGTCTTTTGTCGAGGAGCCGCGCGATGACCCTGAAACTGATCAACGGCCAGAAGATCGTCGCCGCCACCCACAATCCGGGCAAGGCCAAGGAGCTGGCCGCCCTGCTCGACGGCCGTTTCGAAGTGCTGGCCGCCGGCGCCCTGGGCCTGCCCGAGCCGGACGAGACCGAGACGACCTTCGTCGGCAACGCCCTGCTCAAGGCCCGCCACGCCGCCGACCTGTCGGGCGAGGTGTCGCTGGCCGACGACTCGGGCCTGTCGGTCGCCGCCCTGGACGGCGCGCCCGGCATCTATTCGGCCCGCTGGGCCGGCCCGACCAAGGACTTCGCCCTGGCCATGGACAAGGTCGCCGAGCGCGTCGAGGAGACGGGCTCCGAAGACCTCGCCGCCTGGTTCACCTGCGCGCTGGCCGTGGCCTGGCCGAACGGTGGCCCGGCCGTGGTGGTGCAGGGCGAGGTGCATGGGACCCTGGTGTTCCCGCCGCGCGGCGACAAGGGCTTCGGCTACGACCCGATCTTCATCCCCACCGGCCACGACCTGACCTTCGGCGAGATGGAGCAGGCCGCCAAGGACGCCATGAGCCACCGCGCCGTGGCCTTCGAGAAGCTGAAGGCTGCGCTGTTTGAGTGATCTCGGCCCTCTACCTTCTTCTCCGCGTATCCCCGCGAAGGCGGGGATCCAAGCTGACGCTCCAGAGGGGGCCCGGCGTGGAAGCTTCACCGCCGAAATCCATTCGGCGCCTCGGCTTGGATCCCCGCCTTCGCGGGGATGCTCGGTCTAGGGGGACGGGATAGTGGAAAACCTCCCCCCTCTAGGCCTCTACATCCACTGGCCCTACTGCGCCCGCATCTGCCCCTATTGCGACTTCAACGTCGTGCGCGACCGGGGGCGGACCGACGAGCAGGCGGCGCTGGCCGACGCCATCGTCGCCGACATGACCGCTCAGCGCGCCCTGACCGGACCGCGCCGCCTGCTGTCGATCTTCTTCGGCGGCGGCACGCCCTCGCTGATGGATCCGGCCGCCGTCGCCCGCGTCATCGCGACCGCCAAGGCCCTGTGGAGCCCGGCCGACGACCTGGAGATCAGCCTCGAGGCCAATCCCACCGACGCCGAGGCCGGCCGCTTCGAGGCGCTGGCGCAGGCGGGCGTGGCGCGGCTGTCGCTGGGCGTCCAGGCGCTGGACGACGCCTCGCTGAAGCTTCTGGGTCGCAACCACGACGCCGGCTCGGCCAGGCGCGCCGTCGCCACGGCCGCGCGCCTCTTCCCGCGCCTGTCGGTCGATTTGATCTACGCCCGTCCCGGCCAGACCGACGCCGCCTGGCGCGAGGAACTCGCCGAGATGCTGGCCTACGGTCCCGAGCACGTCTCGCCCTACCAGCTGACCATCGAGGCCGGCACCGCCTTCGACCGCGCCGTCGGCCGCGGCAAGATCGTCCCGCCCGACGAGGACCTGGCCGCCCAGCTGTTCGAAACGACGCAAGAGGTGCTGGAGGCCGCCGGCTTCGACGCCTACGAGGTCTCCAACCACGCCCGGGGCCCGGCCGCCCGCTCGCGCCACAACCTCGTCTACTGGCGCGGCGTCGACTATGTCGGCGTCGGCCCCGGCGCCCACGGCCGCCTCACCCTGCCTTCGGGCAAGCTCGCCACCACCGCCCAGGCGAAGATCAGCGACTACATCGCCGCCGTCGCCCGCGACGGGACCGGCTTCGAGCGCGAAGACCTTACCGCCGTCGAGGCCGCCGAGGAGCGCCTGCTGCTGGGCCTGCGCATCGACGACGGCGTAGCCTTTGCCGAGATGGCCGCCCTCGACCTTTCGGCGGACACGCCCAAGGTGAAATCGCTGGTCGAGTCCGGGCTTCTGGTCGATGACCCTGATCGTCTGCGCGCCACGCGTCAGGGCAGGCTCGTGCTCGACCGGCTTACGGGCATGCTGGCGACCTGATAACTGTTCGCGACACCTTCTCCGGGGCAGCGCCCCACACAAGGATAGTTCCGCGTCTTGAGCCGTCTGCTTCCCCCGCCCGTCCTGTCCGACGCCCCCCTCGCGCCCGGCCTCTATCTCGTGGCCACGCCGATCGGGAACCTGCGCGACATCACCCTGCGGGCGCTCGACGTGTTGGCCGCCTGCGACCTGCTGCTGGCCGAGGACACCCGCGTCACCGGCAAGCTGCTGTCGGCCTATTCCATCAAGACCAAACTCGAACGCCACGACGAGCACGTGGCCGAGCGCGCCATCCCCGCCATCCTGGAGCGGCTGGAGGCCGGCGAGCGCGTGGCCCTGGTCTCGGACGCCGGCACGCCGATGGTCTCCGACCCCGGCTACCGCCTGGCCCGCGAGGCGATCGCGGCCGGTCATCCGGTGTTCCCGATCCCCGGCGCTTCCGCCGCCCTTGCGGCGCTCACCCTGGCCGGCCTGCCCACCGACCGCTTCCTGTTCGCCGGCTTCCCGCCGCCCAAGAGCGGCGCGCGCAAGACCTTCCTCGAGGAATTCGCCAACGTCCGCGCCACCCTGATCTTCTTCGAAGGCGCCTCGCGGGTGGACGACACCCTGGCCGACATGGCCGCCGTGTTCGGCGCCGATCGTCCGGGCGCGGTGTGCCGTGAACTGACCAAGCTCTACGAGACCTGCGTGCGCGGCCCGCTGGGCGAGCTGGCCGTCGACCCCCGCTTCGAGGCCCCCAAGGGCGAGATCGTCATCCTGGTGGGTCCCGGCGAGGAGAAGGCCGCCAGCGCTGACGACGCCGAGGCCGCCCTGCGCGAGGCCATGACCCGCCTGCCTCTGGGCGAAGCCGCCTCCGAGGTCGCCAAGGCGCTGGGCCTGTCGCGCAAGGATCTCTACCGCCAGGCCCTGGCCCTGAAGGAGGCTGGATGACGGCCGGTCCCTTCCGCGACATCCGCAGCGCACGCGGCGCGGCCGCCCGACGCTCCGGCCGCCGGGCCGAAGCCATCGCCGCCGCCTGGCTGATGCTGAAGGGCTACCGCATTCTCGGCTTCCGCCTGGCCACCCGCGCGGGCGAGATCGACATCCTGGCGCAACGCGGACGCGTCTTGATCGTTGTCGAGGTCAAGAGCCGGACGAGCCTGGAGGCGGCGCTGGAGGCGGTGAGCTTCGAACAACGGATGCGCCTGCGTCGCGCGGGCGCGCTGGCCGCGGCCTCGCGCGCCGGGCTGAAGGGCATGGCCGTGCGCCTGGACCTGCTGGCGATGTCGCCCGGCCGCCCGCCTCGCCACGTCCCCGACGCCTGGCCCGATGACGGGAGGGGCTGGGCATGACGCGCGACGAAGCCGAGGAAATCCTCACCCGCGCCGGCGAGCACGACGACGACGGCTTCCCGCTGTTCGAGGCGGCCACGGCCTGCGCCGTGCACGACGATCCCGACCGCGACGAGCAGCCGGCCCTCGACCTGGCCCGCTCGGCCGTCGAGCGCCTGAAGAGCCGCCTGAAATCGGAGTCGCCCGAGGAGGCCATCGCCGAGACCATGGCCGGCGACCTGCGCCTGACCGGCGACCTGCTGACCTACGACCACCCCGACAACGCCGACGTCATCGCCATCGCCGAGCGCCGCAAGGGCCTGCCGGTGGCACTGGGCGTGTTCTACATCCACGCCGCCCGCGAGGCCGGGCTGGAGGTGTTCGGCGTCGACTTCCCCGGCCACTTCCTGCTGCGCATCGAGACCGACGAGGGGCCGCTGGCGCTGGATCCGTTCAGCGAGGGCCGGGTGGTGCTGCCGTCGGAACTGTCGCGCCGGGCCCTGCGCACCGGCCTGATGCCCGACGTCGCGGCAAGGCTCGACCAGCTGATGGCCCCGATCTCCGACCGCGCCGTGCTGATCCGCCTGCAGAACAACATCTTCGCCCGCGCCCAGCAGGCCCGCGACTGGGCCCGCGCCGAGCGCTCGGCCCTGCGCCGCGCCCTGCTCGACCC
Source organism: Caulobacter sp. SRI_008 (assembly GCF_057586355.1). Lineage (NCBI taxonomy): Bacteria > Pseudomonadati > Pseudomonadota > Alphaproteobacteria > Caulobacterales > Caulobacteraceae > Caulobacter > Caulobacter sp. SRI_008. The sequence goes on along the minus strand of NZ_JBYCZS010000016.1, from coordinate 53,845 downwards.
CACCGACCACCACCCCTGGCTCGACGTCGCCGCCGCCCGCGAAGGCCAGGGCGCCCTGGCCGGGGCGCTGCAGGCGCTATCGCGCGCCCAGACGCTGGATGGGGGAGCAACCATCGCGGCCAGAGCCGCACGCGAACGCGTGCGGCTCAGACTTAACTGAGAGAGGCGGCGCGGGAACGCGTGCGGCTGCGGCTCAGCTAATCGCCGGGCCTGTCGTACCAGGCATTGAGAGAGCGCCTCAGCTTGGCGGCGTTCCGGAGGCCGGGATAGGGCCAGATCGGCCGCTGCCCGTTGGAGCCGGGATAGTAGCGCCAGCCGGTCAGGCGCGGCGCCGGCCCCATCGAACGGATTTCGTCGCGACCGACGCTGCGCGGCACGATGACTTCGTATCCGGACGGATCCTCCGACGATCGGAAGAAGGCGTGCGCCTGAGCCGCCGTCATCTCGGTCAGTTCGTGGTTGTAGTGTCCGAGCAGCACCGCCTCGCCGTCGTCGATGACGAAGAACACGGCCGTGCAGGCCTTGCTGTTGCGGCGCAGCTCGCGCGCCCACTGGAAGGTGCGGGCGTGGTCGGGAACCACCGGCACGCAGAACACCCCGCGCGGTCCATGCCAGGATTGCGACGCCTTCAGGCCCGACCGCCGGATGGCGGCGACAGTCCGGCTGTCGGCGATGTGTACGAAACGGGCCACGGCGCCTCCGGTTGATCGCTCCGCCGCGCCTGTAGCCACTCCTGCGCGCCGAGGAAAGCTTCGACGCCCCGGGTTCTCCCCCTCGCATTCGTCGCCGGGCGGCCCTAACTAGGCAGTCGCCGGCCAGGGCCGCGCCAACACCGGAGTCGTCATGTCGCTGAGAGTCGCCGTCCAGATGGATCCCGTCCTGGGGATCAACATCGACACCGACACCACCTTCCTGATGATGATGGAGGCCAAGATCCGCGGCCATAAGCTGTGGTTCTACACGCCCGACAAGCTTTCCCTGGAGGACGGCCGCGTCTTCGCCCGCGCCCAGCCGCTGGAGGTGTTCGCCGATAAGGGCGCGCACGCCAAGCTCGGCGAGACCGTCGTGCTCGACATGAAGGACGACGTCGACGTGGTGCTGATGCGCCAGGATCCGCCGTTCGACATGGCCTACATCACCGCGACCTACTTCCTCGAGAAGGTCCACCCCCACACCCTGGTGGTGAACAACCCGGCCGAGGTGCGCAACGCGCCCGAAAAGCTGTTCGTCACCGACTTCCCCGGCGTGCAGCCGCCGACCCTGATCACCTCCGACCACGAGGCGATCTACGACTTCCGCGCCCGTCACGGCGACATCGTCCTGAAGCCCCTCTACGGCGGCGGCGGCTCGGGCGTGGCCCGTCTGCTGGCGGACGATCCCAATCTCGACGCCCTGCTCGAACTGCACGCCATGATCAGCCGCGAGCAGGTCATCGCCCAGAAGTTCGTCCCGGCCGTCAGCAAGGGCGACAAGCGCGTGCTGCTGGTCGACGGCGAGCCGGTCGGCGCCATCAACCGCGTGCCGGCCGCCGGCCAGGTGCGCTCGAACCTGCGCGTCGGCGGCCGCGCCGAGGCCGTCGAGCTGACCGCCCGCGACAAGGAACTGTGCGCCATCATCGGCCCAGAACTGAAGAAGCGCGGCCTGCTGTTCGTCGGCATCGACGTGATCGGCGACTACCTGACCGAGATCAACGTCACCTCGCCCACCGGCGCGCAGCAGTTGAAGCGGTTCAGCGGAATCGACGCCGCCGCGATCCTCTGGGATCGGATCGAAGTCATCCGATCAACCTCTGCTTGAACAAGTGTCGCTAGTATACTGAATCGTCACACTTTCTCAAAACGTTCGATTTTTGTTCTTGCTCCGAACCGGTCCCCATGCTGGACTTGTGGATAACTAGGACAAAAACCGGGGGATCGGGATGGCGGCCAAGGTCGTCACGGTGGCGTTCGAGGGCGTCGAGGCGCGTCGCGTCGACGTCGAGGTGCAGCTGACCGGCGGTCAGGTCGCCTTCGCCGTCGTCGGCCTGGCCGACAAGGCCGTGGCCGAAAGCCGCGAGCGCGTGCGGGGCGCCTTCGCCGGTCTCGGGCTGTCGATGCCGGGCAAGCGCATCGTCGCCAACCTGGCCCCCGCCGACCTGCCCAAGGAGGGCACGCACTACGACCTGCCGATCGCCCTGGCGGTGCTGGCGGTGATGGGCGTGGTCCCGGCCGACGCGCTGGACGGCTGGGCGGCCATGGGCGAGCTGTCGCTGGACGGCCGCATCGTCGCCTGCGCCGGCGCCCTGCCCGCGGCCATGGCGGCCGGAGCCATGGATCTGGGCCTCATCTGCCCCGAGGCCTGCGGGCCGGAAGCCGCCTGGGCCGGCGGCACGCGGATCCTGGCGCCGCGCTCTCTGGTGGCCTTGATCAACCACTTCCGGGGCAGCCAGATCCTCGGCGCGCCCTCCCCCGGCCCGGTGGTCGAGGGCGAGCGCGCGAAAGACCTGCGCGACGTCAAAGGCCAGGAGCAGGGCAAGCGGGCGCTGGAGATCGCCGCGGCCGGCGGCCACAATCTGCTGTTCGTCGGCCCGCCCGGCTCGGGCAAGTCGATGCTGGCCCAGCGCCTGCCAGGCCTGTTGCCGCCGCTGACCTCGGGCGAGCTGCTGGAGACCTCGATGGTCCATTCGGTGGCCGGGCTGATCGCCAAGGGCACGCTCACCCGCGCCCGCCCCTTCCGCAGCCCCCACCACAGCGCCAGCATGGCCGCCCTCACCGGCGGCGGGCTGAAGGCCAAGCCGGGCGAGGTCTCGCTGGCCCATAACGGCGTGCTGTTCCTCGATGAACTGCCCGAATTCGGCGCGATTATGGAGCAAACGCACCTAGCCAGAGGTTGCCCCTTTCCCGCTTTGCGCAGCAGGAAAGGAGCGGCAGAATCTTTAGCTGTCGCTCTCCGCTATAGTGTTCGCACGCCTCTCAGCGAGGGCTCGTTCCCTTCCTTTTGCGGCGCTGGTGATACGATCGGTGTAAGGGATGCCGGCGAGGCGATACGCGTCCGAGAGGCGCCCGAATATCTTCGTGTAGGTGTGTTCCGACGGGATGCAGGGGTCAGCATCGACAAGCTTGGCGCTGATCCGTCCGTTCGTTTCGTAGCAGTGGCGCAGGCCTGCAAGCAGCGTGCTCCGCTTTATGTGGATCGCAGGGCGCCGGATTCGAGTCCATTCCTCGCGGTTTAATCCGACCAAGCGATATGCAGCATCCAGGCTGCCAAAGTGCTTTCTGTAGGTATTCGGGTGAGCCATGTACGGCTCCCTCTTGATCAGGGCATACGTGATCCTGCCATGCTTTTCCTTGAGCCGGCGAAGGTCCCGGAGAAGCTTACGGTCATCCAGGATTGCCGCTTGGCCGTGCGGGCTGGTCGCACGCGCCGCCTTTACAATCTCCGGGTCGACGAGCGGCGGGAAGACCTGGACCTGAACCCACTCTTCGCGGGGGTTCTGCACCCAACGCTCCTTCAAACGCGTGGAGGTGCGATTGAAGGTCACCATTCCCAGGACCCAGTCGCGGTAGATCACCCCGTAGACGAGACCATAGGTCCAAGCCTTTCCGCGCACCGCCGGAATGCCCTCCCGGTTCAGCACGTCTGCAATCCGTTGGCAGCTTCGTTTCCGCAGATACAGGCGGAAGATGCGGTTGATGACGTCGATCTCATGCTTTGGACCCGGTACTGGCAGGATGCGGTCCGACCGCATTGGCTTCCATTGCCCTTGCTCCAAGATGCCCTTGGGATTTCCGGCCTCGTCCACCAGCATGCGGCGGACGCCATAAGGCACGATGCCGCCCTGGAGGAAGCCCATTGAGGCGTAGCGCATTTGCGCCGCTGCCACCTTCACTGATAGCTCGCGGCTGTACTCGGCCGCCATCACCCGTTTGAGCTGCTTGATGATGCTCGCCGTCGCGCTTCCATCCTGTTCGAATGGCTCCTGGACGTAGTGGACGGTGACGCCGGCAGACTTACAAAGCCACTCGTAGTGACTGCTCTGGTCGGTATCCTGGAACCGTCCCCATCGGCTGATGTCGAGAACCAAGATGGCGTTGAAGTTCGCGGTGCCCGACACAGCGTCTGCGAGCAGCCTTTTCAGGCCGTCACGACCCTTGAGCGTCAGGCCACTCTTGCCCGCGTCCACATAGGTCTCGACGATCTCGTAACCTCGCTCAGCGGCATATCGAGCAATAGCGTGGCGCTGGTTGTCGGGCGAGTAGCGCTGATGCTCGGTCGACATTCGAAGGTACTGCGCCGCGCGGAGGTATTGCGCCGCGCGGATAGGCGGGCTCGCTTTAGACGTCGATGACATGGGAACTCCGTCAAAAACGGAGGGTACGATCAGACCCGCGTCCAAATGGGAAGGTCGTGAAAAGTCATGTTTTTCGAAAACATATCTTCTGAAGATGTATCGACGATCAACTTGGCGTGAGAGAGTATGCGAGTTGTCTCGCGTGCCCATGGACGTCCACGCTGATTACGACCTGCTTGCAATTTCGTTTTCGACGGCGCGGAGATTTTCAGCCAGCAAATCGATTAGCTTCGCCCACTGGGGGCTCGGGTTGCTCCGGCTCTGCTGACCCACGAAGGCCTCCAAATCCTCAATATGTTGCTTTGCGCGCATCAAATCGGGGAGATCATAATTCGAGAGTTTCATTGAAAAGCTCACTAACCTTAGGGTGTGTGAACCATAGATTCTCGCTAAAGATTAAGTCTTCATTCTCATCATCGGTAGGATGAAGCACGCGCAATTCCTCCTTGCCGCCGAGCGCAAGTACGCCCTCGCCTTGGGGCATTATGAGATAGCCGAGCAAGCAGCCGAAGTGGTGGTGGGGCTGCGAGCGCTGGAGGCGGCCGATCACCGGATCACTGCCAAGAAGGCGAAACTCAAGGCCGAGATGGAGCGGATCGCTGGCTCGATCCGCCGGCTATGTGATCCCGAGTGGACCCCGTACCATATTCGCCCGCTCCGGCTTCGGAATAGGACGCGGCGTGTCGGCGATATTTCGAAGCGGGCTTACGCCGTGTTGCGTGAGGCGACCGCTCCGCTCAGTAGCCGGGAGATGGCGGATATCGTTGCGGAAGGGTTGGGCCTAATTGCTCCGCCGTTTCGGGAGGTCAATAAGCTCCAAGTCTCGATCCTGAACGCCATGCACGCACGGGAGAAGGCCGGGATGGTGATCAAGCACCCTGGGAAGCCGATGCGGTGGAGCGTTTCGCCCGCCTGGGCGGCGCGTCGGGGGCGCGGCGCCGCTGCCAGTAACCCTTCCAGTTCCGCGAGATCGGACAGCGCCCCGCCTGCCCGAGGATCATTCGGAATTGCTGGCCATTGCTGACCCGTCGAAAGTCGTCGCGCCACCCGAACTCGTTCGCATAGCTCTGGAGGTATCGGCCGACGATGTGGTGGTAGACCCCGCGCTCACCGCGCCGGATGCGCGAGTGATAGTTCTCCACGCCGTTGATGTGAACGCCATCAATTACGCTCCCCACGCTGTGGTTCACCTGCTTGGTGTCGCGGTAGCGGAGGAGGAGTTGGTTCCAATGCGCACCGGCGTCGGTGATGATCTCTGCCTCAGGGGCGACGTTCTCGAACACCGTGCGGATCGCATGAGCCTCTTGCCGGAAGACGTATGAGCGCGACCGACCGCCTAGACGGCGTTCGCGCATCGTCACTATCGAGACGCGCGTCTCCGAGTTCATCAGCCGCAGATCGTCTTTTTTGATCTTCTTGCGGTTCTCATCGAGCTTGATGTTCGGCGGGCGCACGTGGCCACCGATCCAGATGCCATCGATTTCTACCTCGCCCGTCAGGGGCTCGTCCGAACGCATCGACCCCATCACCTCGCGCAGTTTGTGCTGGAGGACGAACGCGGTCTTGTAGGAGACGTTGAGATCGCGTCCGAGACGGAGCGCGGCATGTCCCTGCACGCCGTTCACGAACAGTGCGATCGCCACGAGGATGTCGCGCAGCGAGAGCTTGCGGCTGGCGAAGATCGTTCCCGAGGTAAGCGAGAACTGACGCTCACACGCTTTGCACTTGAAAAGTCGTCGCGCGGTGTAGGTGTAGACGGCGTTGCAGCCGCAGTAAGGGCAATAGGCCTCTCCTCCGTTGTCCGCAAAACGGACCGCCTTGAACGCGGCGTAAGCGTCGGCGTCGCTCATTCGAGCGACCTCGATCACGCTTAGCGATCGCGCTTCGGCGCTGAGGAGGAAGTGTTGCTTCAAAGGCCTTTCGGGGTGTAAGTGTCATCGAATTCGATGACACTTGCCACGTCGCGCCCCGCCGAGTCAATGCGATATCATCGAATTCGATGACATATGACGCCCATGGAGGTGCGAATGCCGCGCTGGCCCGCCGAAGTTATCGACGACAAGGACGCCTCCGAGGTCGCGAAAAACCTACTCAAGGGGGAGATGGCGAAGCGCAATCTCACCTATGCCGGGCTCGTCGACGTACTGGGTCGCTACGGGATCGAGGAGAATGAGCGGAACCTTAGAAATAAAATCTCGAAAGGGGCTTTCTCCGCCTCCTTCTTCTTTCAGTGCGTACTCGCTATGGGGGCTCGAAGTCTTGAGCTAGAGACCTATTACGAGACTCTTGAGGAGAAGCTTGAAAATCTCAAAATAGTTATCAAGCAAATGGATGAAATGAAATAGCTTTAACAAAATACAAATTTATAGTAACCGCTTGAATGGCCCGTCGGCCTGGAGAGTTGTTATGATAACGCAGTATATGTTGAAGGAGTGGATATCACCCTCCGAAGCGCATGATCTCGCAGAGCTTCTGGCCGTCACGCCAGCGGCAGAAATCCCCGAAGGAAGTCGCGACGCCGTACTCGAATATCTTCGAGCCGCCATTCCGAACCAAGAGATGTACGCGGCAACGCGCGCGAAGCTCGAAGAGCTTGCCATTCAGCTTCGGGATTACGCTTGATGGGTGAGCAGGTGGAGCGGATCGACGCCGAGCACTTCGGCGAACCGCTCCACCACATCTAGGGTGGGATTCCTGAGCCCGCGCTCGATCTGGCCGACATAGGTCGGGGCGAGGCTGACCTCATCGGCGAGCGCCTCCTGGCTGAGCCCGCGCTCCTTGCGCAGCCTCCGCACGTTTCTCCCGAAAATTTGCCCCAAACGCATAGGGGCAGCGGCAATGAATCCTCAACCTCTAGCCAGTCACTATAGTGACGATTTTGAGGTGGAGGGCATCATGCGCTTGATGACGTCGTTCGTTCTTGGGGCGCTCTTCGTGGCGCCCGCAGTCGCCGCGCCGACCGGCAATCGCTTCGATCTAGCGTGCCGGATCGACACCATCGGCACGGCGCCGGTGCCGCAATTCAACCGCAGCGGCCCGGTGGCGCTCAAGGTGCGGGCCGACCTCACGTCGAAGAGTTTCTGCTTCGACGCATGCGACGATCTCCAGACACTCACTGAGGTGAGGCCGGAATACATCGAGGGGAAGATCGGAGATCAGCGCTTCCGCGTCATGCGCGGGGACGGGAAAATCCAGTACGAACGCTTAGGGCTCTACAGCGCGATCGGCGTCGGGACGTGCGACACGCGGCCGTTCTCGGGATTTCCGAAACGGGGTTTCTGACAGCGCTCCGCCGCGAGGGCTTGCCCTCTGTTAGGCGCTCGCTCCTTCACGCATTACCCCGGCCATCACTTCCAGATGATCGGCAATGTCGTCACCAGAAACTTCGAGATCAATGAAGCGGTGGCATACTTCTCGGATGACGGCTTTCATAATGGCGTCCCGGAAATAGGCATCTTCACTAAGTATAGCGAGTTGATCCATGGCGGTTTTGACGATCGTATCGACCTGCTTTTCCATAGGCACCTCATTTGCGGAGAGATTATCGCTATCCGTCCATTGCACGGTTGAAATTGCCCGCTCCAAATCATGACGAGAGACGACTAGAGACGCCAGTTTCCTGGAGTCACCCAATTCCCGCGTGTCATCAAAGCTCAATTTCATTACGTCGACGGCGACATACTCGCCGTCAGGAAGGCGGTCGGCTTTGTCGGCAAATCGCAGCCACCGATCGCTCACAAGGCATAGTACTCCTCGGGGGGCGAGGCGATTTTCGAGTCTCTTGCCGTAGCTTATCGGCAGGCGCCGTACATCCCCCACTAGACGCTCCTCAGCCTGGGTTCCGAAATCGAACTGCCGCCAAGGTCTAGCACGCGAACAGAGTTATGCGAGCGGGACGATAAAAGTGACTCACATCTGTCGCTCATCCTGTGGATGAAGCGCACCTTTCATTGGGGTTCAGTCGTCAAGCACCGGTGCGCGGTGAAACGCAAATGCGGGAAGGGTGATTTCGTCGATCTCGCCATCCCTGTTTTTGAATGCAGCTGTAATGACGCCATGCGCATCGACGTCCACGACGAGCATGCGAACGCCACCCCGATCCAACCTCACAACATCGCCCATACCCAACGGCGGCTCGCGCGGGTCGTGAAACTCTCCCTGGGGATTAATCTCCCAGAAATCGTCTTCGTTGTCTTTTTGGCGATCAGACACTTAAGGTTGCCTCATGGAAACAGCAAAATTCGCACAGGGGACAGCGGTTCACCTGAAATCGACCCCCGATGTAAAGATGAACATCGAGCATATTTTCCCAATGGATGCCGGAGATGTTGAATATATTTGCGTTTGGGTTGCGGGTCGGAAAGTACATAGAGAAAGGTACGCAGAGAATTTGCTTGAGGAACATAAAAGCAAGCGGCCGAGATTCGTCAAAATAGTCCGTTGATAGGCGGCTCATGCGTGATTAGAAATTGAAAATTCGTTCTTGTATTATTACGCATGCCTCTCAATTAGCGCTCGGACGATTTCGATACGGTCAGTGCATCGCACCACAATTCTTCCGTCGCGATACCCGACGTATCCCTCGCCATCCCGCGCGGGCGCGACGACGTAAGCGTGGCGCCCGCGCGTGAAGTGAAGCGGGCTCATCGCACCGCCTCCCACCGCTGGAGGCCGCCGTCGACCAGGGTGCTCCGCACGAGACCCTTCTGCCTCTGCACCCGGAGGCACGCACACACCCGCTTCACCATGATCACGGAGAGTTCGTGATCCCCCGGATCGAGCCCGCGCTCGCGCATCAGCCGCTCGGCGATGTCGCGGGAGGTGATCGGCTCGCTCGCCTCGCGGAGCATCTTGAAGACGATCCGCGTGACCTCGCCCTTGAACGCCGCGTGCCTCGGAGGGACCGGCTTCGAGCGGATCGCTCCGATATCGATCGCAGGGTTGAAGATGCGGATCGTCGCGTCGACGTGGTCGAGTTCCGCGATCAGATGCCGAAGGGTGAGTTGGTTATGCTCGATCTGCCCGGCGATCTCCGCACGCTTCCTCGTAAGGGCGTGCAAGACGTTCGGTTGGTCGGCGTCCCAGGGGATGATCTCGTTTGCCATGAGGAAAACGTAACGAGAACAACGATGTAGTCACTATAGTGATTGGTGTGTTTGCTCCATAATCGCGGAATTCGGCGTCCAGGCCTTGGACAGCCTGCGCGCGCCGCTGGAGACCGGCGAGGTGATGGTCGCCCGCGCCAACGCCCACATCCGCTATCCGGCCAGGGTGCAGCTGGTGGCGGCGATGAACCCCTGAGGCCGTGTTGCCCTTTGGTCTTCATTTCCGCGAAGCGGAAGATGGAGCAGGGCGATCTCGACGTCTTCGGTGCCGATGGTGATGCGGTCGGTTATGGCCTCGACCATCTGCCGCTTCTCGTCCTGGGGAAGGTCGTTCCAGCGAGCGGTTAGGTCTCTCGCTTCTATGGCAGCCTCTTCTCGGGAGAGGCTGCTGATGCGCAGCACATCGAGCGAGGCCTGAAGGCGCGGAAGCTCGTCCTCAAGCTGGGCGCGGCGCTCAGAGAGCGGGCGGTGCCTGCGGCCGAAGTCCTCCTTGGAGAGCTCCCTATTTTGATAGAGCTCGAAGAGGCCGTCCTCTTGGGTGCCGAGGCGCTTCAGCTCTGCTTCAGCGGCCAGGATGAGGCGTTCTTTGTCCGCGATGGCGTCGATAGCCGCTTGGGCGTGCGCGGCGATCTCGTCGGGCGAGACGAGGAAGTGCCGAAGCTGCTCGCGGAAGACGGCTTCGAGATCGTCCACGGGGATCTTGTTGCGGCAGCCCTCGCAGACGTACTTGGGGCTCTTCGCGCGGACGTACATCTTCTGCCCGCAGGCGCAGTACGCGAAGCCGGCGAACAGATGCGTGGCGCGCTTCGTGGGAGGGGCTGCGCGCGCCTTCTGCGCCTCCAGGATGCGCGCGCAGGCGTCCCATAGTTCCTCGGTGAGGATGGGCTCTACGGCGGTGTACACCCACTCGCTCTCGGGCTTGAGCGTCCACGCCTTCGAGCTGTCGGAGGTCCGCGTGTAGTTGGCGCGATGGAGGCCTTTGCTCGTCGGGTCTTCGAGGAGGCGGGAGACCGTGGTGTCGGAGAAGGGCGAGCCGTTGCGGGTCCGATAGCCGCGATCGTTCAGGATGCGAGCCACGGTCTTCTTGCGCTGATGCTCTACGAAGAGCTCGTGCAGCAGGACGCGGATGGGCGCTTCGGCCTGGTCCGGGACCAACTGCTTGTCCTTCCACTGGTACCCGAAGGGGGCTGCGCCGCCGATGGGCTTGCCAAGCTGTGCGCGGATCGGGACCGACGCGGCAACTCGTGAGGCTATTTCCTCTCGCTCCCATTGGGCCATAGCCGCGATCATCGTGAAGAAGAGACGGCCGGCGGGGCTTGAGGTGTCGATGGCCTCTTGGAGCGAAACGAGGTCCGCGCCGAGGGCTCTGAAGATCTCGGCGAATTCGAGCAGCTCGCGGGTGTTACGCGCCAGGCGCGCGAGCTTCGAGAACACCAAACCGGAGATATGGCCACGCCGCACATCGGCGAGCATCCGCTGCGCTTCCGGGTGCCCCATGACGGCCTTCCCGCTCACGGCGTCGAGGCGATACACCTCGGCGACGTGCCAGCCCTTGGCCTCGGCATAGGCGCGGGCGCGTTTCTCGTGATGCTCAGGGCTTTCGCCGCGTACCTGGTCTTCGGTTGAGACCCGTATCCAGATGCCGACTTCTTTGAGGGACTGTTCGCGCACGCGATGCCTCCAAGCTAGGATGCCTACAGTACACGGTCTTGAGCTACTTTGAATCCCTCCCCGGGGGAGTTCAGACCTCTCCAGAAGTGCGCATCGACAATAGAATGATGAAGGGCCCTGTTTGGCGCGCTACCCTAGGCTGTCGCGCTTCGATGAATGATTGCGGAGCCATTCATATTGAAATCTACGGTGCTCTCGACTTCCGGCCCTGTCGATACGATGCCAACTCGAACGCCTAACGACTCCTCAAGGTCCCTAATATAACGATGAACATGAAGGGGGAGGGTAGTTGCTTCGCAAGCGCCCCTAATTTCAGGGAATATGTAATCCAAACCAGTGAGGGCGACGTAGTCCGGTGTGTTTAGCATTATCGCACGAGCAACGTCTTCAGCATTGAACGTTCCCACACGCCTGACTTTGTCGGGAATGCCACTTGATCCCCCCCCTTTTTCCAAAATTCCTAGTGCGGACGACTCTTCCAAGGTCAACTCTCCAGGAAGTTTTCCTGCGTGATTTCGCGTTGGATATACTTTAACCGCGAGAATTATTTCCGTGTCCCAGCGTGGGCCAACACCAAGTTCAGAAAGTAGAGCGGTAGCAATGCAGTCTCTACTGGATACAAACGGGTAATCCCCGTGATAATTTGAAAGGCCTGCACCTTGGTGACCTTCAACAAGTATGTCTTCGCGAGAAGCGGCGGCGGCATACAATAAGGAAACCACGTCCGTTAGATAAGGCTGTAGTGCTGGAACGTCTTGGGCGAGCCTTAACTCCCGGCGACATCGCTTGGCGCTGCCATATCCCGTGCCGGTTAGGGTGGAGCCGATCTCGCGATAGCGTGGGTCTGCGCGCTGCTCCGCGACGGTATCGGGGGTAATGATCCCCGCGCGGGGATCAATAAGAATCTGTTCGGGCTCGACGCCGAGCTGTCGAGCTTCCTCAAACAAAATTTCAAGGTCGAGTAAGCTGCCTGCTCCATACACAAAGCGTGATCGCTGAACCACCGCTGAAGCGGGCATCATGCGAAGCCGGTGTGTGCGCCCCGCATGCGAGACAGAGTGGGATGAGTTGACACCACCAGTGCGGCAGACAAGCCTAAAGGCCCGCACACTGCCAAGGTAGGAGCAAATCTTGCCCTTTCCCTCGCCTCCGTACTGAGCGCCCACGACGATAGAAATCATGAGTTATGGCCTAGGAATTTTCTCAGTCCATCTCGGACAGATTCTCTAAGCATAGCATACGCCGATGTTTGCCGCTTTTCATCAAGGCGAGCCCCCACAGGGTGGGTATAAAAGAGGAGAAGTTGTGGACTGTAGGCCCAGGCCTCCTGCAGCATCGCCAGGGTAGGCGAGACGCTTCGTACCGAAATGCGCGTCTGGTCATCTGACGGGGTCGAAAAGAAGAGCTCCCCACCCCCGCCCTGTTGAGCCGTAATCGGTTTGTCGGGGCCGGCCTGAAATGTTCCGATGTAATAAGCATAAACCCGGAGATCGCGGATCTGATCTCGACCATTTATCGCTTCCCGTATAAACCCTTCCAGTTCTTCGGCGAATTTACCCTTAGCGACGTTTTCTGAATTCTCGGCAACAATAGATTGGAATTTCTCTGTAAGCATTGCATTAAATTGCTTGACGTTATCAAGCGAACCCGCCGCATCGCCGTCCAGCTTCTTGCCAACTATCCCAAGAGAGCTCACCCACTCCGCGTATCCGTCTGGCCTTTTTAGGAATGTCCTGAGTAGATCATTTCGACGAGAAAGCACTATATCCAGAAAGAATCTTAAATCTCCCTGTGTGGATCCCGGTGTTGACGTACTATCTTCCAGATTTTCATATATTATCCAAAGCTTATCGAGCATATACGAGTCTGTAAATCTTCTATAGCCCTTTGGGCTCCCAATGGCGAGCTCGCAGAACTCTGCTCCTATGCTTTTTATTGTCTCAGATACCATTGAATCTTGATCTACTATTATCTTCACGGCTCTTTGTATCGCCAAGTTCCGGCGAGCGACGTCGTGATGATAGATCATCCATCTGTATAGATCGTACCGAGCTACAAAAAAATTCTCAAAGGCGCTGAGGCAGTTCGGTTGATATCCAATTTCAATACGATCAATACCTGGTTTATTTGCTATATTCGAGTTGTGCCGGAGGAAAGCTGCATCCACAAGTCGCCTGATGTCGTATGTTGGGACGAGTCCGGCAGAGTAGGCATCCCTTCTGACATAGTCGAGACGATCAGCATCTATAGGTCCATCGAGGAGAGACTTTTTTATCCCAAAAAATGGCGAATTTTTTTCATTTTCCAGGATGTATCGGCACAAATAGAGGCTGACGCGCGAGAAAATTGGATAGGAAATGAATGCCTTTCTAACGTTCAATTCTTCGCTTCCAATTATCGCATCCACGAGGTCTAGTCCTCGCGGTTCATGTCCGCGATACCTCCCCCTCATGGTGTCTAGGAGCGCATATTCGACAATATGACTGAATGGAGGATGCCCGATATCGTGAAGAAGGGCGGCGAGTCTTGTCGCTTGGTACAGAAGAACCAGCGGAACAACCACATTGGCATCTTCGAGCGCGCTTTTTGCGCCTTTAGTTGACGGCTCGAAGCGTGGTCGGCCGCTAATTGCGTAGATCGGATCTGAAAGCAAATCGGTCGAAAGCGCCTCATCAACGACCGCATGGAACAATGCATCAATATCATTTCCAATGTTAGAGAATTTCTTAGCAATTTCCTTTGTCGGCTTATCGCTTGCGGCTAGCGCAGCAAAATCTTTATCAAACTTTTTAATTGTATCCTGTACGGTTTGCGCCAATTCCAGTGCGATTTCTGACTTACTATTACGAAACGCAGCAGATAATATCTCTCCAGCAACGTGCATTACTCCCAATGAATGCGGATACCGCGTGCTATGCGCATTCGGGTATGTGAGGTATGTAAAGCTCGTTTGATGCACGTGGTGGAGTCTAAGAAACAGGGGGTGCTGCGACACAGCTTCTTCGATCTTAGTCACGTAAATATATCCGTGGATCGTATCTCGAATTTTCTTTCCCATGAGCCCCCCTGCTTATTGTTAGTGACAGCATGACGCCAATGAACGTCATCGGTCAATTGCGACTCTCGCGCGAGCATGTGCGGGTATGCAGCCCTGTTGACGTCATGGAAATATCGCATAAGTTGCATCGCGCGCAAAGCACTCCTGGCGAGCGTCAGGACTTGGCCTTCCGGGGGATGAGATGAAGTTATTGCTTCGCCGCGACCAACGGCCCGGCATGCTGGGCGGCAAGCCCGTGTTCAGCATCGACGTGCGCGCGGAAATCTCCGACGACGAGCGCGCCGCTATCAGGAAATACAAGCTCGGCGAGACCGAGCTGTACAGCAGCCACGTGCTGGCAGATCGAGGCTCCGGCCTTTTGGGCGTAGCATCGCGCTTCGCCTACAAGGCCATCATGACCACGGTCTCCGTCAAAGACCTCGAAGGTGGCAAGCACATCGAGTGCAAGGACATCGTCGAGATGCTCGCCGTCGAGGACCAGCTCAAGGAAGCCGCGAAGACCTTCAGGGCCATTCTCGACGCCGCCAAGCACTTCGGCGGCGAGGAGGTCGTAGAGCTGTAGCCCATGGAGTGGGGCAACCTGTTCAACTGGCTCTCGGGCGGGACCAGGGACAGCGAGCAGGCCCAGATGCGCGACGCCTGGGCCGACGTGGACGGCCTGTGGCAGCGCTCGCCGCTGGCGGAGCGGGACGTCTCATTCCTCGTCATGGACGCGATGACCGACTACCTGCGCCGGGCCGAGCGCGCGCCGGCGATCCCGCTCGTCATAGCGCTCTGCGAGGCCTCCGAGGCCATCCTGCGCCAGGAGCAGATCGGCGAGGTGTCGCCGGTCTGGGCGGTGCTCGACAACGACGTCGCCGAAGCCGTCTATTTCCGGAAGTACCTCAACCGCCGCCGTCGCTGGGCCGCCGACTACGACGCCATGCTCGCGGCCGTGCGCGAGCGCCTCTTCGAGCTCTTCGACGCGGTGTTCGCGGCGCTCCCCGAGATCTGCTTCGAGGGCGACGAGGACCGGAAGGGCGGCCTCGAGGTCCCGCTGATCGAGCTCCTGGAGCGGCCGGCGGAAGTGATCGAACAGCTGTGCGTCTTCGCCTACAGCGACGACACCATACGCCGGGAACTGTTCCTGCCGCTGCGCGAGCAGATCGTCTCGAACATCATGGTGGCGTCGGGATTCCAGCCGGACGCGGACCTCGCGCTCGTCCAGCACCGCCTCAAGCACGCGCCGGAACTCAAGGGCAAGACCGCCGCCGAGCTCGCGGACCTCTATCTCCGCCACACGCCGCTGCGGGCCATCCTCGAATTCCCGGTGCCGTTTTCCGTCCCGGAGACCTCCCGCTTCGAGCACACCCACATCGTCGGCGGCACGGGCCACGGCAAGACCCAGTTCCTCCAGCGGCTCATCCATGCGGACCTGGTGGCAGCCCAGGAGGACGGGCGATCGGTCGTGGTGATCGACAGCCAGGGCGACCTCATCAACAAGCTGATCCGGCTCGACCTGTTCGACCCGGACATGCCCGGCAGTCTCGCGGACCGCCTCGTGCTCATCGACCCGGCCGACGTCGAGTTCCCGGCAGCGCTGAACCTCTTCGACGCGCACCTCGACCGCCTCGCCGAATACCGGCCCGTCGATCGCGAGCGGGTGCTCAACGGCGTCGTGGAGCTCTACGAGGTGTTCTTCGGCGCGCTCCTTGGCGCGGAGCTCACCCAGAAGCAGGGCGTCGTCTTCCGCTATCTCGCCCGGCTCATGGTCTCCATGGACGGGGCTACGATCCACACCCTCATGCGGCTCATGGAGGACGGAAAACCGTTCAAGCCGCACATGGAGAAGCTGGACGGCTCGGCCCGCTACTTCTTCGAGACCGAGTTCTTCCATCCTTCGTTCGCCGCCACGAAGAAGCAGATCCTCCGGCGGCTCTGGGGCGTGCTCTCGACGCCGGCCTTCGAGCGGATGTTCGCGCAGCCCCGGAACAAGCTCGACCTGTTCGAGGCACTCCAGGGCGGGAAGATCATCCTCGTCTCGACAGCCAAGGACCTCCTCAAGGAGGAAGGCAGCTCCCTCTTCGGCCGCTTCTTCATCGCCATGCTGGCGCAGGCCACCCTTGAGCGCTCCACGGTCTTGGAATGGGACCGCACGCCCACCTACGTCTACGTGGACGAGGCCCAGGAGTACTTCGACGACCGCATCGAGACCCTGCTCACCCAGGCGCGCAAGATGCGGGTGGCGATCCACGGCGCGCACCAGGCCCTCGACCAGCTGTCTCCGCGCCTGCGAGCGGCCTTCAACAGCAACACCAGCTTCAAGTGCGTGGGCGGGGTGTCGGCCAAGGACGCCCGCGCGCTCGCCGACGAGCTCCACACCTCTACCGACTACATCGACGGCATGAAGCGACGGAAGGACCGCACGGAGTTCGCCGCCTGGCTGAAGCACCAGACGCCCCAAGCGATCCGCCTCACGGTCCCGCTCGGGTTCCTCGAACGCCAGCCCACCCTCACCGACGAGCAGTTCGACGCGCTCATAGACCGCAACCGGGCGCGGTATTGCGGGACGCTCGCGGACGTCCCGGTGCTCTCGCCGGTCCAGGCGCCCATAGAGGACGCGCCGGCCAAGCCGCCGCGCCCGGCGCGGCACGCCCCGCCTCCCGCGCCTGAGAACCTGCCAGCAGCGGACATGCCGGTGCCGGCCGTCCCGCCCGCGCCGCCCATACAGGAAGAGGCGGCCGACGCCGTCCCCCTATCGCACCGAACGGAACAGCCCGCCGCCCGGCCTGTCCGCCCGCTACCAAAGCCCGCGGCTAACCAGGAGCCCGGCAAGGGCGGCAAGAAGCACCGCTACCTCCAGAACCTCGTGAAGGAGCTCGGCGAGCAGCAGGGGTTCCGGGCGACGGTTGAGGCCCAACTGCCTGAGGGCGGCCAGGCGGACGTGCTGCTTGTCCGCGACGGCGTCCGCGCCGCCTTCGAGGTCTCCGTCACGACGCCGGCAGCCTGGGAGCAAGAGAACGTCCGCAAGTGCCTCTCCGCCGGCTTCGAGCGCGTGGCGCTCGTGCTCGCGAAGTCATCCCGCACGCAGAACAGCTTCCGCGCCGCCATAACCGAAGGCCTGTCTGGCGAGGAGCGCGAGCGGGTCTCGTTCCTCGTCCCCGAAGACCTGCCCGACTACATCGCGGGCCTGGCCCCGCCGCCTGAGCCCACGGAGAGCGTCGTGAAGGGGTACAGGGTGAAGGTGTCGCGCACGACGGTGTCGCCCGAGGAGGCGAAGGTGCGGCGGGAGAGGCTGGCGGCGGTCATCGCGCGGTCGCTGGATCGGCAGGGTACATGACGTCAGATGATATGTTTTGGCGAAATCCATCTTTTGAAGATCTGTTGGGCGACCTAACCCGCCGGTATTCTCGCGAGAGGGGGGACCTGCGGAGGTTCGCCATGCCAGACGGCTCCACGCCCGTGTTGATCCCGGCGGCGCAGTACCTGCGGATGTCGAAGGATCATCAGGACTATTCGATCCGCAACCAAGCGCGCGCAATCGCCGCCTATGCGGCAGAACACGGCTTTCGCATCGTCAAAACCTATGTCGATCCTGGCGAGAGCGGCCTGACCCTCAGGGAACGCCCTGGCCTTCAAGCACTGCTGGCCGATGTGATCAGGCCGGACAGGACATTTGAGCGATTGCTTGTGTTCGACGTCAGCCGCTGGGGACGCTTCCAGTATTTGGACGAGAGCGCCCACTACGAGTTCATCTGCCACGCGGCGGGCGTGCCCGTCGTCTACTGCGCCGAGATGTTTGAGAATGACGGCTCGCCGATCATGGCCCTGCTCAAGCAGTTCAAGCGCTATCAGGCAGCGGAGTTCAGCCGCGATCTATCCAACAAGGTGCTGTACGCCCAACTGCTACAGGCCAAGATCGGCCACAAGCTCGGCGGGCACCGACGCTACGGGTTCGAGCGCATTCTCGTCGATGAGCACAACAGACCCGTCCAGAAGCTTGAGCGCGGCCAAACCAAGGCGCTCAACAACCAGCGCGTCGTTTGGGCGGTCGGCTCGGGCGAGGAGATCGCCGTCATCCGTGACATCTTCCGCTGGTACGGCACGGACTGCATGAGCATGGTCGCCATCGCTCGACGTCTCGACGACATGGGCGTGCCTCCATCGGACGGCCCGCGCTGGAGCGCGCTCCGCGTGCGAAACATTCTCTCCAACGAGCTTTTGGTCGGCATCTACGTGTTCAACCGCACGAGCCAGCCACTCAAACGCCCGCGACGAACAAACCCGCCTCAGGCCTGGGTTCGGACGAAGGTGCTGGAACCCGCGATTAGCAAGGCGCTGTTCGAGAGCGCCGCGCGGCGCATGCGGATCTGCCGCCGTCGCGTGCCGTCTGACGAAGCTATCGCGGCCGTGGCGCGCCTGCTCAAGGCAAAGGGCTACCTGACAAACGAGCTGATTGACCGCTGCCCCTACACACCGAGCACGCAGACCCTGCGCCGGCAGTTCGGATCGCTTCAGGCGGTCTACGACCATCTCGGCTACCGCAATCGCTGGTATCGGCCGCCGAAGGAGGATCGGCCGAGGACCAAGGACGAGATGCTCGGCGTATTGCGTACCATCTACGAGCGGGAGGGCCATGTCAGCGAGGCGATCCTGAACGGCGACCCTTCATTGCCGAATACGACCCTCTATCGATACCACTTCGGCAAGCTCACCAACGCGTACCGGCTCGCCGGCATCCCGTACGAGTATGTCGACTTCAAGCGGCGCGGCGTTGAACTGGGTAAGGCGCGGCGTGCGGGACTGCCGCCCCGCAGGATAACGGTCCCCAAGTGGCCCACGCTCGACGGTCTATATACCGACGAGCAGTTGCTCGACTGCCTGCGGCGGCTGCACGACGGCCACGGCTATGTCACGGAACGTCTCATCCGTTCCGACGCCGACACCCCGCCGCCCGCGCTATTCATTCATCGGTTCGGCTCCCTGACCGAAGCATATTGGCAAGCAGGCATCAGAAGAAGCCGTGCCAACGCATGGAGCAGGGAAGCCCGTATGCAGCAGGCGATAGCGATGAGGAAGAACGGGCAGGTCAGTCCTCCTGACGGGGACTACAGGGTGACATCACGAGCCTATTGAGCGTGTGCCATACGTGGTCCGTCTTGGGTCCCTCTGACCTTGTGTCCGTAGACTATCCGTCGCGCAGTTGGTCAAGAAGCCGATCCGATCCGAACGGAAGTGCGTGAAAACGAGCGCAGCGGCCGAGAACAACGCCATTCTCCGATCTTCCGCATCCCATGGCCGCCTCCTACGTGGGAGCTGATGCCGGAATGCGTCTATGTGGCGCGCGACGGCCTCGGCGATCTCCTGCCGTGTCCGCGCCCCCACCGTCTCGAAGCAGCTCTGGATATCCGCGCGCGTATAGACCGCGACATCGACGCCGCGATCCGCCGCCAGCGCCGTCACGGCCTTCGATAGGCGGTCGATCCGGGCGCTGCGTACCGATGCCCTTCGGCTCGACGCTTCAAGCACCAACGTCTCGGGCTCCAGGCGCGCGAGCAGCTTCTCCATGGCGCGCAGACAGACCGCGTTCTTGTCGCCTTTGGCGGAGACGAGACCCCAGTCATAGGGCGCGAACGGCCCCTCGAACGCCACCCAGCCGAACCCGCGCGATGTCGGATGGAAGGCCATGGTGAGCGGCCAGCGGTGACGGGCTGGGCTCATACGGCGGGGGTCTGTGTCGCCCGCTGCATCATGGCGTCGAGAAGCGCGACCTTCCGCCGAGACCCATCGTCCAACTGCCCCTCCAGCCCCTCCCGGAGCATGGCGGCCTCCCCCATGACGGCCTCCTCTACGCGCTCGTAGAGCGCCGGGAAGAGATGGCCCGGCGTCTTGCCGAAGATGATCTCCAGGCGCAGCGCGATCTCGAAGCTGGGGAGCATCAACTGCTGCTCGTAGTGCGAAATGGCCTGGCGCGTGAGTCCCATGAGCTTGCCGAGCTCGTCCTGCGTGAGCGCCCAGAGTCTGCGATGCGTCTTCAAATACTGGCGGTTGGACCGTTTTGGCATGAAAGGAACGAGTTATGGATAGCGCCGATCGCACGATTGGCCTGGCTATCGTCCCGCGTTCCGTCGGCTTACTGGAGGCGCTAAAACGCTAGTGTCACTAGCACCGGCTCTCGCCCCATTTTGCCAAATCGCAGATCAAGAGAAGCTGGATTTTTGTTAAAATTAAACATGATTTTCGACTATGACCTCTACCGGTAGACTGAAACCACAACTGAAGTCGCGCTACACGCCGCAGGCACCCTGAACGCGGCAACGGCGCGGACTCGGAAGGAGGTCTTGCGACCCCTAGTCGCGCCAGCGGTGCTGCAACTCGCAATGGATTTCCTCGACTAAAATCGCCATCTTGGGTGGATGACAGCGATCGCCTGCCTGAAGATTTTCATCGGCGCAGATCTACGCTTCGCCGACTCCGACACCATGGCCGCGCTCGTCGCCAAGGTTGGAGGCGCTTACCTGGAAACGGCATGGACCTGGCCCAGGCGTTATGGGCTGGTTGCGCCCTATTCCTTCGTGTTGGCCGATCCACGCGCCACGGCTCTGGACGCCCGTGAACTGCAATCGCTGGCCCAGGACCTGCAGCTAAAACTGTTTGGCGAAAAGGGTGATGGCGATGTCGCCCTGCTGATGTTCGAGGGTGACCAGACCGATGTCATGCGGTTCGCTAGCACCCACGGCGACGTGCTCAAGGCGTTGCTGGCCGGCGAAGACGATGGTGAGTTCGCTGGACGAGTATGCAAGATTACACCTGACGCCGTCACCAGCATCAAGCCGCCGGACGGACCGATCGAAGGCGCACCGCCGGCTGAGGAGCTTGCCGCGATCGAACCCGAACCGCCCCCGGGTGGGATCGACGACCTCCTAAACGTCGCAGAACCGAGCACCGGTTGGTGGGGCATCTACTACCTTCACAAGGAACGCTTCGTCGGGAGCGGGGTGGATTGGCGCATGGCTTGGGATGACCTGGCCTTCGGCGCTATGGAAGACGCCGACGTGGCGGCGCGCGACAGGGCTTGCCTCGACGCCGCGCACGCGCAGTTGATCCGCCCGCAGGCTGGCTACATGTTCCTGCCCTTCTGCTTTTCGTCGCTGATCAAGCCCTCGGTCCGAGAGAGCTACCGGTCTCACGTCGAACAATTTCCGCGCGTCCTGCGCCCCCGCATGGCCGCCAGCGTCTATGACGTGCCCCGCGAGCCCTCTTACGGCGCGATCGGCCAGATCCGTGCGTTCCTGACGCCGTACTTCTCGTTGATTGACCTGCATGTGAAGGATCCTGGCTTTCGGATCGAGAGCCTTCCGGCCGGCGCGGTGAACAGCGTCACCCTGGTGCTGGATGGCTCGGACGAGCGCGCGCGCCTAGCGGCGATCACGCGCTTCCTCAAGGACGCCGCCATCTATCGCGCCAAACGCGTCTGGCAAGGCGTAGCGATGGTCAACAGCTTGAAGGAGCTGGATCTCTGCCGACGTCTGAAGGCGCCATTCCTCAGCGGTCCGATGGTCGCCCCGCTGACCAACGTCCCAACTGGCGAGGTGGCCTGTCCAGCCCTCAACCTGCCTTATCGGAATTGGGTCGATGTAGTCTGAAGGCTCAAGCGCCTCTCATTAGAAGAGGGTCGTAAGACCCAGCAGACCGCAGTTGGGATCGTTGACCAGATAGAGCGGCACGTCCCGCATGTAGGCGCTCATCCGTCCTTTGGCCTCGAAGCGCTGGCGCATGATCGCCCGGTCGAGCAGGTCGCTGAAGGACTGCACCGTGATGCTGATGATGTAGACTCCGCTGCGGGCTCCGGCGGTCAGCACCAAATTGCCCGACACCGCGCCTAGCCATGCTGACACTAGATCGAAGGTCTCGCGGGCGATGGCGTCGCCGCGCCGGGCCGCCACCAGCAGCGCAGGGAGGTCGACCGGACGGACCGGCGTCCCGGCCAGGGTAGACAAGGCCAAGGCCACGTCGAGCACGCCCTGACCCGACAAAACCTGTTCGGCCGAGACATAGCCGTGCATGCCCCGTAGCACGCGAATCACATCGGCCTCACGGTCGTTTGCTGCCGCTAGTTCCACGTGGCCGCCCTCAGCGGCGGCGGCCACCCAGCCCACGAAGCCGTCGGGATTGAGGATCGACATACCAACGCCGCCATCAGAGGGGCCAATCGCGCCCGCCGGCGCATCGCGGTGGGGAGCGCCGCCGCCGATCTGTTCGATGGCGGACGGCTCTAGGAGGGGAACAGCCAAGGCCCTCGCCGTGAAATTGTTGACCAGATGCAAGTGGTTCACGCCGAGCCGCTCGGCGATCACCTCCGCTTCCAACCGCATGCTTGAATGGGTTAGTTGGAGGACACCGCCTAGATTGGGGCCGGGCGCGGCAATCGCAGCTCCCAAAACCGGCCCTTCGCTCGCATTCCGCGCCGCCGTCAGAAGCTCGATCAGCTGCTCCTGGCCGGTGCATTCGACAGTCGTCACGTCCATCGGCGGACGACCTCGTCCAACCATCGCGATACTGGCGCTCAGGCCGTTCACATCCGCCAACAGAACATGCGGGACCGGGTCGTGCGGCGCGTTCATGCGACGATCTCCTCGAACGGTGCGGCGAGCATTCCCGGAGTCGAATGAACGGCCAATGCGCGACAGCGTCGCAGCCATACACCCGCCCGCCCGAAAACTACCATGCGGCCTGAACATGCGTCATACGGCCGCAGCTCGCATCTCGCCGAATTGGTGATCCAAGACGACGGTTTCACTATAGCGTGCGTGACGACGAACCCACGTCAAAGTGGTGTCAACTATCGGCGAAAAGGGCCGAGCGATCGGAAGATGTCCATCACGCGACGTCCACGACCTAGTGATTATCGGGCGCCGGCTTCGGCCGTATGTACCCGAAAGCGGTCGCCGCGCATCGGCGGGCGGGGGTCCAGGTTCGCCGGGCGCATCGGCATGGCGCTGGTGCTGAGCGCCACGCTGACCCTAACTCCCCATACCCTAAGCGCGCAGCCCAGGCCGCCGCTCGAATATCAGGTCCGAGCCGCCTATCTCTTCAAGTTCCTGCCCTTCATCGAATGGCCGGCCTCGCAAACTGGCGCGGATGAAGCCTTCGGCGTTTGCATCATCGGCGACGCGCCTTTCGGGGCGGAGCTGGACCAACTGGCGGCCGGACGGCAGATCAACGGCCGCCCCCTGGTGATCCGCCGCCTCAACCGCGTCTCCCGAAGCTCGGGCTGCCGGGTCCTCTATCTGGCGGAGACGGCCGAGCAGTCGACGAGCGAAGTCCTGCGCAGCGTCAGAGGGACGCCATGCCTGACGATCACCGAAGACGACGCGGCCAACGACAGCGTCATCCAGTTTCGCGTGCGCGACAGCCGGGTGCGCTTCTCCGTCAATCTGGACGCCGCGGGCCGTAACGGCCTGATCCTGAGTTCAAAACTGCTGAGCTTGGCGCTCTCGGTCCGCAAGGGGTCCACGCCATGACACGGATCAAGACCGTCTTCCAACGGTTCAGACTACGGTTCGCCTTGACGCTGGCGCTGCTGGGCGCTGCGGCGTTGCTAATCGTGGGCCTCCTGATGGGTGTCTACAACGAACGCCTCTATCGCGCCCAGAAGGCGCGCGAAGTCGCTGTCCAGGCTCAGATCCTCGGCGCGAGCGTCGCCGCAGCCCTCGTGTTCGAGGACAAGACCGCGGCTCAGGAATATGTCGACGCCCTGCAACTCAATCCCGAGGTCGAGGCCGCCGGAGTCTATGATAGCGGCGGCGGTCTCCTGGCCGCCTATACGAGAACCGGCGCAGCGCCGCCTCCCGCCGCCGCCGGTCCACTCCCCTTCGACCCAGAACGCTTCGCCGTCTTAATTCCGGTGCAGCAGCAGACCTTGCGCGCGGGATCGGTCTATTTGCGTACGCTGGCCGAGCCCCTGCCTCGCCGCCTAACGCGCTACGCCGGCGTTGCGATTCTCATGCTGATGGCCGCCCTGCTGCTGGGCGTACTTGGCCTTGGCCACGCGCTGCTAGGCCGCGCCAACGCCAAGCTGGCCGAACGTGCCCAGGCCCTGGCCGACGCCAACAACGCCTTGCAGATCCATATCCAGGAGCGCGACCGCGCCGAGGAGGCGCTGCGCCAGGCGCAGAAGATGGAAGCCATCGGCAAGTTGACCGGCGGCATCGCCCACGACTTCAACAACCTCTTGATGGTCGCCTCCGGTGGGCTCGACGTGCTGGACCGCACCGAGGACGCCGCCAAGCGCGCCCGCTTCGCCGCCGCCGTCCGTCAGGCCCTCGATCGCGGCGCGGAACTGACCGCCAAGCTCCTGGCCTTCTCGCGGCGCTCGCCGCTGAAGCCGGAGTCCGTCGACCTGCTCGAGCGCATGCCCGACCTGGCCATGCTTCTGGATCGATCCCTGCGCGAGGACATCGTCGTGGCTCTGCGTCTGCCTGCGGACCTATGGCCCGTC
Organism: Caulobacter sp. SRI_008; assembly: GCF_057586355.1. Classification (NCBI taxonomy): domain Bacteria; kingdom Pseudomonadati; phylum Pseudomonadota; class Alphaproteobacteria; order Caulobacterales; family Caulobacteraceae; genus Caulobacter; species Caulobacter sp. SRI_008. The sequence continues at coordinate 29,201 of NZ_JBYCZS010000016.1, read as the reverse complement.
GAGGTCGATCCCGCGCAGTTGGAGGTCGCGCTGCTGAACATCGCGGTCAACGCCCGTGACGCCATGCCCAGCGGCGGAGCCCTGTCCATCGTCGGCGAGAACCTGCCCGATTTCGCGGACGGGGAACTGAACGGTGATTTCGTGCGCCTGGACGTGGTCGACGAAGGCTCGGGAATGAGCCCCGAGCAGTTGGCGCGGGCCTTCGAGCCCTTCTTCACGACCAAGGAGGTGGGACGAGGCACCGGCCTTGGCCTCAGCCAGGTCTATGGGTTCGCCCGGGCTTCGGAGGGCGACGTCCGACTGCGCAGCGCGCCTGGTCAAGGAACGACGGTCAGCCTCTATTTCCCGCGATCGGAGCGTGCGCCCTCCATCGCACGCCCGCCCGCGGCCGCGGCGCCGAGCGCGGTGTCGCCGGGCCGCGTGCTCCTCGTCGAGGACGACGATCAGGTCGCCGAGGTCGTGATCGAGATGCTGCAGCGGCTGTCCTACAGTCCCACCCGCGTCGCCAGCGCCAGGGCGGCGCTGACCCTGCTGGCGCAGGACCGCGCCTTCGATCTGATGTTCTCCGACATGGTCATGCCCGGCGGCATGGGCGGCATGGACCTGGCCCGCACGGTCAGCCAGCGCTGCCCGGACCTGCCCATCGTGCTGACGACGGGTTTCAGCGAGGCGGCCGCTAGCGCGGCCCGCGCGGGATTTCGGGTGCTGCCTAAGCCCTATTCGATCGAGGCGCTGGCCTCCGAGCTGGGCGCGGCCCGCGCCGCCTGAGGGCGCGGCGGCCTAGAACCGCCAACGCAGATCCGCGTAGACGCGCCTGGGGATGGCCGCGCCGTTGGGGAATTCCTGAACGCGCTCGTGCAACAGATTGGACCCGGACACCGACAGCTGCACCCTGTCGGAAACGTTCCAGGCCAGCCTCGCGCCAAGTTCGAGATAGGAGGGCAAGCTCGGATCCGGCAGCGCATCGACATAACGCAGCGCCGCGTCCAGCGTGACCGCGCGGCCAAGATCCATCGACGACTTCAACGACGCCTGGTGCTCGGGATCATCCCCCGCCGCCTTGACGCCCAGCACGCCACTGGAGCCCGGCTTGAACTTCAGGCGCTTCTCGAGGCGACTGTAACCGCCCGATAACCGCCACCACGGCGTGACCCGGTATTCGCCCCAGGCCTCCAGCCCATAGGCGTGGCCCTCCATGCCGTTCCCCCAGTGAAGGGGCAGGAAGGTGGCCGGATCGAACTCGATGGTGCGTAGGTCGTCGTAGCGGTTGTAGTAGGTCGAGACCGAGAAGGAGACCCTGGCGGAAGGCTGGACGCGCGCGCCCACCTCGTAGGCCGTGAGCTTTTCCGACTGGAAGGACCCGCCGCCGGTCAGAAAGCGCATTCCGCCCAGGATCTCGACCACGTCGCGGTCGAAGGGCGTGGCCGAACGCACCGCCTTCGAGGCCGCCGCCCAGACCATGGCCTTGTCGCTGGGGGTCCAGGAAAATCGCGCGTTTGGCAGGGCCTCCGGGTCGAGATAGGGGTCGTCCTCGACCTTCAAGCCCAGGGTCAGCCGCGTGGTCGGGGTCAGCGTCAAGGTGTCCTGGACGAACAGATTGTAGAGATTGAGTTCGCCGCGGGACGGCTCGTAGAACAGCGTCGGCGAACTGCCGATTTCGTAGCGGCTGTGGCGGGCGCCGCCGCCCCAGACCAGCGTCTGGCGCGCCCCAAGGGCAAGGCTGTGCCGGAGGTCCAGGTCATAGGTGTCGACCTGGAAGACGCCGCCGCGTTCGGCGCGGTCGTAATAGGCCTGGACCTGGAGCTCGCCGCCTCGGCGTCCGGCGCGGGTCCAGCGCGCAAGCAGGTTGCGACCGGACAGATCATTGTCCGACGCGCCGTCATAGACGTCGCCCTGCAGAGTCAGGAGCTCGCCCGAGGCCCGCGTCCAGTCGAGCCGGAAGCCGCCCTGCTTTCGCGACCAGCCGTCATCGACCGAAGCTCCGGCGAGGGTTTCGGTGTCGCCGATCTTCAGGCCTCGGGCATAGAGGCGATAGGTCAGCCCCTCCGCCAACCGGCCGCCATAGCGCAGGCTGATCGACCGTTCGCGGCTCCCCCCTCCGACCTCCAGCAGCCCTCCCTGGGTCTGGCTGGACTTGCGCGTGGTGATGTTGATGACGCCGTTGACCGCATTGGCCCCCCAAAGGGTGGCGCCCGGCCCGCTGATCACCTCGATGCGGTCGATGTCGGCGGGCAGAACGTCCTGCATGTCCCAGTAGACGCCGGAAAACAGCGGTGTGTAGACGCTTCGCCCGTCGATCAACACCAGAAGCTTGTTGGAGAAGTTCTGCGCCTCGGCGTTGCCGCTAAAGCCGCGGGCCGTGATCACGTATCGACTGGCGCTGTCCTGCTGCACTTGCAGATTGGGGGCCAGGCGCAAGATTTCCGGAACCGTGAGCGCACCGGATCGGACGATGTCGTCATGGGTGATCACATAGATCGCCGAGGGCGCCTCGCGCACCGGTTCGGCGCGCTTGGAGACGCTGGTCACCTGGATCTGGCCGAGTTCCTCAATCGACAGTTGGGCAAGGTCCTGCGCCGATGGCGCGGTCGTATCGGCCCAGGCCGAGCCCCCGGCGCTCAGGCCGGCCAGAACCCAGGTGGCCGTTGCGCACCAGGAGCGCTGAACGCGAAGCAAGGCCGGCATGATCGCCCTCCCCAACACATCGCCAACAACCAGTAAGGGAGATTTCTCATCCCTTGCCTCAGACGATCTCACGCCTTCCGTTCCGTCAAGCCAGGAAGCGCTGCATTTGCTCCCAACAGCCCGCCAGGCCGATCCGTTCAGCCCGCCGGCAACGGAGCGGCGATTTCGCGACGGCGCCAAGCCTGATCCGCAACGACGGGACGGGCCACCAAGGCCCGGCTGATGGTGGTGACCAGGGCGACCATGTCCACCGGCTTGACGACGAAGTCGTCCATGCCAGCGGCGCGACAGGCCTCGATCTGGGCCTCCATCACGTCGGCGGTCAGGCCGACCACGGGCAGGCTCGCCCAACGGGCGTCGGCGCGGATGCGGCGAGTGGCCTCCAACCCGTCCATGACCGGCATGTTGACGTCCATCAGGACGAGATCGAACACGCCGGCCTGGAGGGCGTCGAGCGCGGCCTGGCCGTGCTCGGCTTCGGTGATGGCGCATTCGAACGGCGCCAGCAGCAGGCCCACGACCTTCCGATTGATCGGATGATCCTCGACCAGCAGCACCCGCAGGCCCTCGAGGCAGGAAAGATCGTCCGACGCCGCGCCCGCCTGGCGGACCAGGCCGCCCTCCTGCGTCACCGGCCGGCAGCGGAAGCTCAGGGTGAAGGTCGAGCCGACGCCTTCACGGCTGGTCGCCGAGACCTCGCCCCCCATCATCTCGGCCAGACGACGGGTGATGTTGAGACCAAGGCCCGTGCCGCCGAACCGGCGCGTGGTCGAGGCGTCGGCCTGGACGAAGGCGCCGAATAGCTTGGCCAGGGTCTCGGGTCCCATGCCGATGCCGGTGTCGGAGATCTTCATCACCGCGAGCACTTCACCATCGTCGAGCGGCTGGCAGTGCAGGCGCACCTCGACCCGGCCCTTGTCGGTGAACTTCACGGCGTTGGAGACTAGGTTTGACAAGCACTGGCGCACCCTGACCGGATCGAACGACAGTTGGTCGGCGACGTCGCCAGCGACGCTCAGGGCGATGTCGACGCCCTTTTCCCGCGCCAGAGGCGCATGGATCTGGACCACCCGTTCGCAGACATGGGCCAGATCGCCCGGGATCGGCGCGATCTCCAGCTTACCGGCCTCGATCTTGGCCAGGTCGAGCACATCGTTGAGCAGGGTCAGCAGGGTTCGGCCCGAATCCTCAAGGATTTCCACCTGCTCGCGCTCGCCGGGCTCCAGCGGTTCGAGCTTCAGCGCCTGGGCCATGCCCAGCATACCGTTCAGCGGCGTGCGCAGTTCGTGGCTCATGGTCGCCAGGAAGGTCGACTTGGCCGCGCTGGCCGCCTCGGCGCGCTGGCGCGCCTCGCTAAGGTCGCGCGAGACACGCCGCTGGTGAACGATCCAGGCCAGCCCCCCCAGCACCAGCACAGTCATCAGGCCGGCCACCAGCCCCCAGGCCCCGTTTAGCCGGCGATGAAGCTCGGCCTCCCGTTCGAGCCGCAGGCCGCGCTCGCGCTGCGCGCCCAGCTCGACCTGAAGAGCCGAGGAGATGTCGGCGATCCGCCGCTGGTGGTCATCGTCCAGCGCCTTCATCGCCTTGCGGCGCCATTGGTCGTAAAGGTCGAAACCCTCCTCGCCTCGCCCCTGGGCCCGCAGGATGTAAGCCTGGTTGAAGAGGTCGTGCAGCGGATCCTCAGCCCCCAGGCCGTCCGGCGCGGCGCGCAGACGCCTGAAGTCGGCCTGGGCGCCGGTGGCGTCGCCCAGGCGCGCCTTGGCCTCCAGCCGCAGACGCAGGGCCGAGACCGCCCAGCCGTCCTGGGCCTTGTCGATGATCGGCGCGATGCCCTGAAGACAGGCCAAGGTCTCGCGCCACTTGGCCTGGGCGTCGGCGATCGAGGCGCAGAGAAAGCGATTGAAGAAGGTCGCATTGGGACCGCCCGAGGTGCGGATGACCTCGCCATGCAACGCCGCCAGGCGTTCGGCCGAGCGGTATTCACCGGCCAGCATGGCTGTGTAGGCGAGGTTGTAGACGCGCTCGGCGTCCTGGGTGTTCGCGCCGATCTTACGGTCGATCGCCGTCGCGGCGGTGAGGTGATCCAGCGCACCGAGATAGTCGCCCAGATCGCTCAGTGAATCTGACAACGCGACATGGGTTTCGGAGGCCATCGGCCACAACCGCCGATCCTGGCCCTCCAACTCCGGGATCAGCCTCGCGCCAATCGACGAGGCCTCGGCCCAGTGCTGGTAGAACGAGGCGATGCGCAGCTGTTCCAGTCGCGCCGCCCGCCGGACGTGCGGCCCCGATTGCTCTGTGAATCGCCGCCAGGCGGCCGGCGGCGGCGGCGGGCTGGCGCGCCCGTCGAGCACGGGCCGCGACAGCGACAGCACATCGACCAGGGCCTCCAGCTGCGGCTCGGCGTCCGATCCCGCCTTCTCGCGGACCAGGACGGCCCAACGGTCGAAGTCCGGCGCGGCGGCGTTGGCCTTGTAATAGCTGAGCACGCGCCAGAGCCCGTAGAACCGCGTCTCGCCACGGGCGTCCAGGGCCTCGCGCCCCATCTGCTCCACGACCGAGGGCGTCAGCCGGCCGTGATGGCGTTGGATCTCGACGCTCAGGGCTTCGAGACGTTCGGCCCGGGTCGGGCTGACGCTCGGCTGAGCGCGGGCGTTGATCGCGAGAAGGACGGCCGCGATCACCAGGACGGCGCTGGCCAGCCGCCAGCGCACGCGCCGCGCCGCCCATGTCGAACGCCTCTCGGCCATCTTCAGGCTTCCCCCCGGATCGCGTTATCGATGGCCTTCATCCTGCTGTGAAGAGGTTGAGCGCACCTTTGCGCGAGCCCGCGACCTATTGTCCCGCTGAGGGAAGACGACCCGACCCAATTGGGTCACGATCGCCACCCGCGCTGGTATCGGCCTTGGACTAGGCGGCCCGATCCTCGGCCGGCGTGAACCGCATGATCGCGGCGATACGCTGCAGCAGTTCGCCGCGGTCGACCTCGCCGCCGGCCACGCCCGCCGCCAAGGCTTCCGCCGCTTGGCCCAACCGCGGGTCGCCCAGGGCGGCGGCGATGCGCGCCAGGTCAGCCGCCTGGGCGGCCAGGGCGCGTCGCGCCTGGGCCGGATCGGCGTCCAGGTGCTGAGCGGCGGATTTGACGATCCGCAGCGCCTGGGACAGCCGGGCCGTTCCGCCATCCCCCTTGGGGTCGGAACGCCGCTTGCGGGGTCCCTTGTAGTCGGCCGAATTGAACCGCCTGCGGTCGGGGCCGACGTACTGCACCGCCTCGATCCAGTCGCGAGGCTTGAGGGTCACCGCCGCTAGCCGCTTTTCGAGATCGCCCAGGGTGAAAGGCTTGCGAAGGAATTCATGGACGCCGGCGTCGCGCGCCCCGGTGATGGCCGCGGCCGTCGCCTCCGCCGTGCACATGATCACCGGCGCCTCGCGGCATTCCAGCCCGCTCCGGCGCAGCTTCCGTGTGAAGACAAGCCCATCGGATCCGGCGCTGGCATGTTCAGCGAAGATCAGATCCGGACGCAGGCTCCGGGCGATCGCCAGCGCCTCCTCCACGGTCCCGGCCGCCTGGACCTGCACGTGGCCCAGTTGCCGGACCTGGTCGGCCAACAGGCGGACCGCGTTGGGATTGGGATCAAGGATCAGGATCCGCCGCAGTTTCGCCGCGACGACCTTCAAGGTCTTGGGATCTCTCGCGAACATGCCCTAGTCCCGCGTCGAAAAGGCCTCGATGAACCCGGCCACGTCGGCGGCGGGCATCGGCTTGGCGAAGTGGTAGCCCTGCACCTGGTCGCAGCCATACTGGGTCAGGATCTCCAGTTGGTCGGGCCGCTCGACGCCTTCGGCCACCACCTTCATGCCCATGCTGGAGCCCAGGTTGATCACCGCGCGGACGATGGCGTCATCCTGGCTGTTCTGAACGAAGGACTTGTCGATCTTCAGGCGATCGACCGGAAACTGCCTCAGATTGGCCAGCGAGGCGTAGCCGGTGCCAAAATCGTCGAGGGCGATCAGGACGCCCGCGTCGTGCAACTGGCGCACCGTGTCGCTGACTACGTCGGAGCCCCAGCCCATATAGACGTTCTCCGTGACCTCGATGGTCAAACGGTCGGCCGGCACACGCCAATGAGCCAGCCGCTCGGCAATCTCGCTGGCCAACCGGCCGGTGCGGAACTGGCCCGATGAGACATTGATCGCCACGCGGCCGAAGGCGACGCCCTGGTCCATCCAAGCGCGCATCTGGGCCATGGCCCGCTCGAACGCCACCGCGCCCAGTTGCAGCGACAGGTCATTGTCCTCGAAGGCGGCCATGAACGCGCCGGGCGGCAAGACACCCTGCTCAGGATGATTCCAGCGCATCAGGGCCTCGAACCCGGCCACGCTGTTGGCGGCCAGATCGACGACGGGCTGGTAGTAGAGATCAAACTCGCCCTGGCTGATGCCCAGGCGCACCTCGCGCAGCATTTCGACGCGCTGTTCGACCTCGGTGCGCATCGAGGGCCTGAAGACCACGCTGCGATTTCGGCCGTCGTACTTGGCCTGGTAGAGGGCCACGTCGGCGTTCTTGAGCAAATGGGTGGGATCGGCGTCGGGATCGTCATAGACGGCCGCGCCGATGCTGGCGCAGATCGTGAAGCTCTGCCCCGCGTGCTCGATCGGGGTACGCAGCAGGCCTTGCAGCACCTCGATCGGGCGCGTCAGATCCCGCTCGGCCTTGAGGCCGCGCAGGACGATGGCGAATTCGTCGCCGCCGAGGCGCGCGACGGTGTCGGTCGCGCGGAACGCCCGCTTGAGCTGACCGGCCAGGGCCTTGAGCAAAGCGTCACCCGCGTCATGGCCCAGGGTGTCGTTGATGTCCTTGAAGTGGTCGACGTCGAGCATGATCAGGCCGAACATCTCGCCGGTCTGCTCGGCGGCGGTCACGGCGTCGTCATAGGCGCGCTGGAAGCCCGCTCGATTGGGCAGGCTGGTCAGAGGATCGCGGAAGGCCAGGAACTCGATCTGAGCGGTGGCCGCCAGCGCCTCCGTGACATCCTCGTGTGTGGCGACATAGCCGCCCGTGGCGATCGGATTGTGGGTAATGCGGATCGTGCGTCCGTCCACCAGTTCGACGTCGCGCGCCGCGGCCCCGCCGCTGAGGCCCGCCTCGACGGTGGCGGCGTAGAAGGCCGCCAGACTTTTGGCGCTGCTCCCAGCCGTACGGCGATGATCGAGGATGGCGTCCAGCGGGGTGCCAGACTCGCAGAGCGCGTCAGGCAGAGCGTAGAGGCGGCGATAGGCGGCGTTGCACAGGATCAGACGCTTTTCAGCGTCGAACATGCACAGGCCATGGGGCATGTTGCTCAAGGCTGCGTCGAAGCGCGCGTTCTGTTCAGCCTGACTCAGACGCGCCGCCTCAGTCTCGCGCGCCGCCAGCACCGCTTCGGTCACCTCTCGCCCCACCGCGATCAGTCGACTTTGGGCCGAGCCATCGCGCGGCCAGGGGCTGATCTCGAAATTGAACCAACGCGCTCCCTTTCCGCTGTCGGTCAGGATCTCGACGCGGCAGGTTTCCAAGGCGCCGGTTTGCCGGCAGCGCCGGGCGGTCTCCACGAAGTCTTCCCCCAGTGGCAAAGGGGGCGACGGATCCCGTGGCCATTCGTCGGAGGCCAACGATTGGTCTAACCAGCCTTGGCTGAAGAGCAAGGGTCGCAAATCCAAATCCAAGAGCGCAATCGGCATGGGCGCATCGCTTAACGTCGAGCGAAGCGCCGCTTCGGCGGCCGACATGACGGCGGAGCGCCGTTCAACGACGTCCAGAATGACAACCTTGGAGCCCATGGCAAAAACTCTCATTTCGCGACAGACCCACGCTCGGCCATCATCGCTAATAAGTTGCTGAAAAGCCGACTCACCCGCCTGTGGTGCGGTGTCGCATGCAAGTTGCCCCTTTGCAGTTGCGCCGCGGAGGCCCCGCGATTTCACCCGGATGGCCAGGGCTTTACATCGATACGGCGATCAACCCGAGCAAGTGAATCAGCCTGCACCGGTATGTAAATATAGCTTATATACTGGCCGATTCAGTGTCCCTCAGCGCGACCTGCATCAGCATTGTATTCGAAATCAATGATCATAAAGCGAAGCACCTTCAATTCGAACTCCAACCATTTACATACCTAGCGGCCATCGTTGCTATCCGAGGCCACTCCTCTGCCGGCACGACGTAAACGCCCTGCGTCTTCATGGTCTTCAACCGCAGGCGGCTGCGCACGAACGCCCCTACCCACCGATTATTCACAGCCCGTCCAAGGCTCTCAGCCGCCAGCGCGTTGAAGCGCGCCGTCACATCGGCGATCGGCGCGTTGGGTCCCGCCCCTTCGCGAAAGGCAGCCTCCAGCGCCGTCGCCATCGCCGCTTCGTAGGACGAGGACCGCTCGTCCCGGCGCTCGGCGTCGATGCCGATGAGTTCCGCCTCAACACGCCGGCGCACCTCCGCATCGTCGATCAAAGAAAGGAGCGCCAAGGCAGTCTGGTTGACGCGCGGCTCGACGCCGTGGACGAGACGGGCGGCGTCTGGCCCCACACGGTTGCGCGCATGGAAGCGCCAGGCCAGAAGTCGGTTCCGTAGCAGCGTGGCTTCGAGGGCCAGGCTGTCGGGCGTGTGGATGGGCACGCCCGCCGGCATCGGCCGGCCCGTATTCTCCGTAAGGAAGCGGCTTTCGAGGGCCTTGTCCGCGAAGCTCTCGCGCATGGCGATGAGCTTTGGGCCATAGACCTTGAAGGCCTGCGGGTTCAGTTCCTTGTGCCGGTTGGTCATGGTCCGAAGGACCGGCATGCCGCGCGCGTTTCCGTTGTTCAGGATCTTCGTGAGCTCGGCGGTGGCGTCGGAGAACCGGAAGTCGGCCTCGTCGAGGATGAGCGTGCCGCCGAACGCGTCGAGGATGTGGAAGATGGGCGAGACGGTGGACGCGCCGGACGCGAAGAACGGCTTGTAGCACAGCGACCCAACGGCCAGGAGCGCCCGGGTCTTGCCGGTGCCGTAGTCCCCTCGGAATCTGAGGTACGGCAGTTCGTTGAAGGCGTCGTACACCCAGGACAGGAGGACATAGTACGCGGCGATGTCCTCGAAGACGGGCGACAGCGCGACGTACCGGCGCAGGAACCCCTGGATGCCCTCCACCAAGTCCCCAACGTCCCTGAACTCCCCGATGTCCGAGGGCAGCTTCACGCAGCCGGAGGCGATGAGGTTGTTCGCGGCCGAATACGGCACCAAGTGCTCGCCGGTGGCGAGGTCGATGGACTGCTCGACGGAGACCCGGCCGTCCGGCCAGCGGACGGCGAGCGACGTCGCGGCCTTCTCTGGATCGTAGACGAGTTCGACGAGCATGCCGTCAGGACAGACGCGAGAAATGGTGGGGGTGTCGCTGGCCTTCCGGTCTTCGTGCATCACTCCAGCGTAGGGCGCGAGCGCGGATCACAAGAGGGGCCGAAACGCCAGTGCGGATATCGGATGCTCCCCCTGCGGGAAGGGCGTGTTCGGTCCAGAGTTGGGTGACGCCTGGGGATTCGACAGAACGAAGCCGGCGCCCCAGTATTTGAGTCCGCTTCGCGCGTATGCCTGCACACCTTCCCTCCCCCTCCCAGTCCGCGATTGGCGCAAGCGACGAACTCGCGGCTGCGGTGCGTCGCCGAGCGAAACGGGGACGTCAGGGAGGACAGGGACGTCAGGGAGTTCACCCAGGACCGTCTCGCTACTTCGCCTACTGCCGAAAATCGAGCGAGAGCGAGGACCGCCAGGTGATGTCCATCGCCTCGCAGGAGGCGGAGCTCGCGCGCCGCTTCGGCGGCGACGATGGCATCTTGATCGTCCACACCTACACCGAAGCCAAAAGCGCCAAGACGCCTTCCCGACCAGTATTCGGCGAAATGCTGGCGCGGATCGAGGCCGGAGAAGCTGACGGCATCATATCTTGGGCCCCTGACCGCTTGGCCCGCAATTCCATCGACGGCGGTCGGATCATATACATGCTCGACCAGGGCCAGCTGATCGACCTCAAGTTCGCGACCTATACGTTCGAGAACAACACTCAAGGCAAGTTCATGCTTCAGATCGCGTTCGCGCAGTCGAAGCACTACTCCGACAATCTCTCCGACGTGATCAAACGCGGGAACCGCACAAAGGTGGAGGCGGGCTGGTGGCCCAACAAGCCGCCCATCGGCTACCTGAACGACCCGGCGACGCACACGATCGTACCCGACCCAGCGCGCTTTGCGCTGGTGCGGCGGGTCTTCGAGATTGCCATGTCCGGCACGCGCGTCTCCCAAATCGCCCGTATCGCCCGCGACGATCTCAACCTTCGCACGCCTCAGCATGCGCGGAGCGGCGGCAAGCCGGTGACCGTAAGCGCGCTCTACGCATTGCTTCGCAATCCCTTCTACGCGGGCGTGCTGGTGTGGAACGGCCAACACCATATCGGCAAGCACCAGCCCATGATCACGATGCGCGAGTTCGAGCTGACCTCGGCGCTGTTCAGGCGGGAACACCGCGAGCGGCCCAAGGCTCACTCATTCCCCTATACGGGCGCGATACGGTGCGGAGCATGCGGCCTGGGCATTACAGCCGAGCACACCACCAACCGCTTTGGCCAGCGATACACCTACTATCACTGCACGCGCCGCAGGATCGGCAGCCGTTGCAGAGAGCCGGCGATCCGCGCCGAAGACCTCGAACGCCAGATCGGCGAGTTCCTCCAGTCCCTGACCATCGAGCCCGCTATGGAGGCGCTCGTCCTGGACATTCTGAGACAAGGCGAGAAGGAGGCAACGGCGCTGCGGAAAAAGCAGCGCACGGGTCTACAAGCCCTCCGTGACCAGAAAGCCATAGAGCTCTCCGAGCTCACCGCCCTTCGGGTCCGAGCGCTGATCAGCGACGCTGAGTTTGTCGCGGGTCGTCGGAAACTGGAGCAGGAGCGCGGGCAAATCGAAGCGCAACTCGCTCACCTCCAAACGGACGAGCCAACAATCAAACCCTTCCAGGAAATCCAAAAGTTCAGGAAATACGCCGCGCAATGGCTCTCGGACGCCGATGACGACGGAAAGCGCCAAATCCTCAAAACCGTTGCATCAAACCCTACTCTGAGAGGGAAAATCCTCAGCATCGAGGCGGTGAAACCGCTCCGGGCGGTGTCAGATTTGGCGGAGTTTCCAGAACTGCTGTCGGTGATGAAGGACGATAGCACCTCGCCGCGCGCTCGACGTGTCCAGGCAAACCTTCTCATGAAGGCTGCAGCCCTTATCGGAGATCTTGAAAGTGAGAACTTCGTGCGGGAGATTGAACGGCTTCAGACGCGGTTTTCATCGAAAGCCACATAGACCATACTGCCCTATAATTATCGGGACCGCATGGGGCAGAATGCTCGCGAGACTATACCTGTCTCCGAAGCGGAGCCCCATGTTCGCATGTGGCATTTTCGCGCCCTAGCTGTTGTTTACGGGGGCAATAATGTGCCCACCCTTGCTCCTGTACGTTGCGACATACGATGTCATATAGCCTTGGTTCGAAGGCGCTCCATCAATCAAACAACTCGCCTTCCTATTCGAGCGCCGACCTGGAACACTAATCGCGGCCAAAAGCTCGGACGGAATAGGAGGGGGGCAAAGTTGGGATACAAAGAACCGGGTTCCCTGCCGGCTTTGCGGATGATCCACATCAGTGGCGGCTTGCGCGCGTTCGATTACGGTGACAGCCCGATTTGCATCCAGGCCGGCGAAGAGATTACGGTCGCAAAAATCGAGCGACCGCCTTACGCCCGGCTCTATATGTCGCTCGCCAAGGCCGGCTTCAGACCAGTCGGCGTGGACTTCTTCAAACACCACCTTGAAGCTGAGGGCTTAAATCCTCCCGACTGGCGCGTCTTCGACATCGAAAAGGGATTTGCAGCGTATGAGGTAGAGCATTCATGGGCCAATGTCCGTAACGCTCCGGGTCAAGACACCGAGGAGATCGTCGATCTCGCCGGTCGCTGCAGAACCTACCTCCGGCTTCTGAACTTTCGGGTCAGAGAACTCAGCGAAGCCTACAATCTTGCGCTTCGCTCCAAACTTCTTGGGGCTGCGCAATATGGCGAGCCTGTAAAGCCCGGCCTCTACGCCGGAGGCTATTTGACCTACGTTGAGGCGGCGATCCACGCCTTCTTGGCCGACGCGGCCGCGTTGCGAGATCTCATCGCCGAGGCAACATGGAAGCTGGTGCTTCGCCGGCCGGAAAAAGATGTCGCCACGCAATCGACATTTCTCAAACGCACGCGAGACGTCGACCATCCGATTGTCGCTGAAATCCAAGAAGGAGGCGCTGACGGTGGATGGATTCGAAACCTTACTGAACTGCGCAATGCCGTAATCCACATTGCACCCATGGCCGAGGCGCACGAACTTCACATGCTGGACCTGCGCCTTGGCGAAGAAGCAATCGGACGCCCACCCTACCTTCATTACGCGCTAACCACGAAGGAAGGTGGTGCCCGAGCACGACCGGGTCGCTTTCGAGGAAGGGACCCAAACGTGCTCGCAGCGAAGTTGCGGGATTACGCCGCCTTCGTCGCTGAGAGCGGCGACGCATTAGCCTATGCGTCGGCGACATTTCAACGGCTCGCCCACCTTGCTGAGAATGTACGGCTCGCCGCCGGCCTATCGAGCGAAATGAAAGTATTCGATGCATCAAACATCATTGGCCCCGTCGTTGTCCGGCGGCCGGCCAGGCGCTAATCGCAGGACTGGCTAGCCGGGCTTATGCAGCGCCATTTTGACCTTCCGCCATTTTAGACACGCCCTGTCCCGAGGCCCTCAGGCCGCTGGTAGATCGGTATCTTGAGCAGCTCCTCCTCGGCCTCGATGCCGAGGAGGAGCTGCGGGATCGGCTTCAGAAGTTTCGGGAGCGGTTCCCTCACCTTTTTGAGAAAGGGGCCTCAGGACCAGTTGATACAGCTCAAGCAGTTGCTTTACGTGAACCTCGACTTCGCCGCGCGTAAGGGTTTCGCCGAAAGCCTTCTCCCAAGAGGCAATGAAATCGTCGAGCATTTGGCCGGATAGTTTCATGTAGAGATTTTCCGCCGAGCCAGACCGCAGGTCATGGCGGAAAAATGCCAGCGCAACTGGCGAGCGAATGACCCTGCGACGCGCTCAACTGAAACCCGCGGGTGACTTTGTTCCCTTTCATTCGCCCCCGTTCGCACCGCCGGGGCTGAAGTCGAACCCTTGATCCTTCGACTTTCCGCCGCCAAACGTGTAGGTGAGGCCGAATGTCATCGTGCGCATTCTCGCCCGACGCCGAAAGCGATCGTAGAGCTGCGGGGTGTCAATAATGGTGGTGTCTGAGAACGAATTGCCAGCATCAACGATGCTGACAACGAAGTTGATCTTGTCGTCGACCTTCCGTCGGTAGCCGATATTCATCATCTGAACGGGACGAGAGAAACCCTGGGCACTGAGACGCCGCCCCGAACTGCCCGCCATCACCTGGATGAAGTCCTTGCCGCTGACTTGCCAGCCCAGTATGGCCCGCCCGCTCAACGACGTCCCCGAACGATCGTCGCCACCGTCGAACGCCAGGCTGGTTTCCGCAAGATTGAGGCTCAGATTGTAGCTAAGCTTGGCGCTCGCCTTGCCTGCGGCGATCCACTCTATCCCGTAAGCGTCGCTGCGCCCGAGGTTTTCCCGAGTACTAACGACAACGCCGTCGCCGAAATCTTCGGCACGGTCGGCGAACTGGCCGCGAATTTTGCGATAGTAAAGCGTCGCCGAGAGCATCGAGGGACCCGACTGCCGCTGCCAGCCCGCTTCTATCCCATCCGTGCGCTGCGGCTTCAGCCCGATATTGCCGCGCGTGTAGTTGTAGGGATCGACATAGGCCAGACCGGGGTCGAGATCCTGGACGCCAGGCCGCTGGATACGCCGGCTTGCGCTAGCCACGAGGCTTTGGGAGTCGCTCAGCGCATAACGCAGATGGACGCTGGGATAGGCGCGCAGATAGTTGTCGCGCCGGGCCTCGGCGTCGCCGACCACCATCTCCAGGCTGGCCTGCTCAACACGTACGCCGCCCTCCACTGTGAGCTTGCCTAGAGGCCGCTCAACGGTGGCATAGGCCGCCCACACATCCTGGCGAAGGCGAAAGGCGTTCGTTCGCCCGAGATCGGCCTGAAGATCGTCGGCTTCGTCGCCGCTTCGGGCGAAATTCACATACCCGTGCCGCAATGCCTCGAAATCTAAGCCCGTCTTAATGGTAGACCGTCCTGAAAGCGGCCTGACATAATCGAGCTTGAAGTTCGTCGTTTCCTGCTCGCTGCGCCACCCGAAGGCCTCGTAGGCCGGAACTGAGTTACTTCCGCTCGTGACGGCCCGCGTTTTTTGCGAGGCGTCGTTGATCTCGTGGGACAGGCGCGCGGACAGCTCGCGACCGTCCGGCTGCAGGCGCCTGCGCCAATCCGCCGCCAAGGAATACTGATCCCGCTCCAGTTCCTCGGTGGTCAGCCGGCCGTAGGCGGCGGTCTGGGCGCCGTCGGACCCGTAATCGGCGTGGGTTTCGCGCCCGTCGGTGTCGTAGGCGATGTTCCTGTAGCCCAGGTCCAGTCCGAAGTTATCGCGACCGGCCTCGAATTGCGCGCCGGATCGAAGGTTCAGGGAACCGCCATCGGTCTCGAAGTCGCCCCGCTGCTGCGAGCGTGCCTGGAGGGTGCCTCCATCGGCAAATTGGGCCCGCTCGTCGCTCTGGTCATAGGGCTGCCGGTCGTTGCGATAGCTGGCGTCTCCCGAGAGGGTCAGGCGCCCCGTTTTGCGCCTGGCGCCAAGCCCCAGGTTTACCCGGGAGGCGCCGACATTGGCCCGCATGGATCCCGTGAGCCCCTGGCGATCGTTCGGACGCGAGACCAGATTGATGATGCCCGCGTCGCCATCGACGCGGTTCGCGGCAGAAGGATTGGTCATCACCTCGATCCGGTCGATCTGACTGCCAGGGATGGCGCCCAAAGCGTCACCGCGCCCTTCGCCGTTGAGCAAGCTCGACGGCTTACCGTCGATCAGGATCGTCACGCGCGGATTGCCCCTGAGACTTACATTCCCCTGGGCATCGACATCGACGGACGGAATGTTGCGCAGCAGATCGACAGCCGACCCGCTCTTTCCCACCACATCATTTGCGGTGCTGTACGTCTTGCGGTCGATGGAGGCAGCAGCCTGCGCCTTCTCAGCGGTGACGACCACAGCATCCACTGCCGGTTCCCGCGGATCGGGGCTCGCAGCTTGTCCGGCCGCGAGGGCGCAAGTCGGAACTGCGATCAGCGTGACCGCGGTGGAAATCATCGTCCGCATATTTTCCCCAAGCGAAGCCCTTCGCGCCTTCACACGCGCCAGAATACAGCCTTGGATTTACTGAATGTCATTCTCGCGGCGGAGATGAGTCCGAACCGCAACGAACCGGGCCGAAAGATTTCAGCCATTTTCGCTTTCATCGCAGGTTCGGTCGCGCCTCGGCTGGCGGATCACCATGCGCCGAAGCGTCCGCGATTGCGCCGGGTCGAAGGCCTCGCGGCCGTGAAGCAGCAGATGGTTGTTCCATATGATGGTGTCCCCCTGCCGCCAACGATGGGTGTAGCGCGACGGCGACCTAGCGATCGCCAGGCAAAGCTCGGCCGCCATGGTGAGGCCCGCCTCCATGTCGCCAAGCCCGAGAAGAGGAGCCGGGGAAACCCAGAGCGCGAGCCGGCCTCCGCTACATCGATGGACGACGCCGTGTTCGGCGGTGTGGACGAAAGATGGCGCGTCGACGCCCTGATCGTCGCCATAGTCGTGGCGATGACGCTGCCGGAGGCCCGCCAGAGCGTCGAATGTTGCCCGGGGCATCGCCTCGATGATGGGACGGCTATCGATGAAAACCGTGTCACCGCCGTGGGTCGGGACCTCGAGCGCATGCAGGACGAGATACATACAGGGCTCTTCGAGGAAAAACTCGTCGGCATGGAGGGCGAGTTCCGCTGCTCCGAGCACTCCGCCCTCTGCGGCATTGGATACATAGACTGATCCGTGGCCATCGCATTCCGGCAGCCCCTGCGGGAGGACAGTGCTGCCGAACAGGTTCGCGAACCGCCTCTGCTGCGCGGCGGAGAGCATGGGTCCTCGCAGCAGGATCAGACTTTGGGTACTCAGAACCCTCCGCAGGGCGGCGGCATCGTCTCGCTTGATAGAACGCGTCAGGTCGAGGCCAGCCACTTCGACACCAAAATCCGCCAGTCGTCGCGAGACTTCCATCGGGTTTCCAGGCAGTGAGTGATAGCGGCCAGCGACTTCGGCGTTACTAGAGGACCGCCAAATCCTTGACGCTGACGTGCGGGAAATAGGTTCCGCTAGGCTTGCCATCGATAAGGTTGCCGTCGTTGATCGACTGATCGAGGACGCTGTACTCGTCAGGCGCCCACCGCGCGTCCGCGCCCAGCCAGCGAGTCACGAACGCCATGCGGGGCCGGAGGCCCTGGTTGGGGTACGAGCCGTGCACGGTGAAGGGGTGGAACATGATAGCGTCGCCTGGCTCTACGAGCCACGTCACCAGATCCACGTCGCCCCGCTCGCCCAAGACGTCGAAGTCGGGCGGATCGGCATAGCCGGCGATCGGCGGCAATGTGAGGTCGCGCGTCGGCGGCCTGAAGCGGACCGTCGCGTCCCGGTGGCTGCCCGTCACGGTCCGCAGCGGCGCATCCGTCAGTCCGATGTCGGTCAGCGCCACCCAGATCGTTAGGACGTCTTCACCGACGAATGGGAACGACCCGGCACCATGATGCCAGGGCGTGGCGTTCTTGGGTACGCCGCCGAATTTGTAGTGGATTTCATCCCGCCATAGGGTGACGTTCTCAACGCCGAGCATGGTCGAGGCTAGCCGGGGCAGGTTCGAGGCGAGGATGAGGTCGCGGATCTTAGAGAACTTGCGCGATAGGCATTCGAAATAGGCACCGCCGTCGTAGCGAACGATCACGGCATCGTCGCCGAGCGGCCGAGTCTCTTCGTGTCGCGACAGTAGGTCCTCAACCGTTCCCTGAAGCGCGCGGGCCTCCGCCGCCGATAGCGCGGCCTTGGCCAGGGCCACGCCGTCACTGCGATAGGCGGTTTTCAGAACATCGTACTGCGGCTGGATCACTTCGGTCTCCTGCTCTTGAAATCGTTGGACGAGAAAGCGTCGAGGCGCGCTCCTAGCGGGCTAGCTCGACCCTGTTGGCGGCCATGTGCCTCGACATCGCACCGGCCCACCAGCGCTGGAAATGCCAGGTCCCCTCCTCGTACTGGGCGAAGGAGCCAGGCAAGGCGCCAGGCTGCACTTGGCCCTCGTAGGACAGATGGAAGGCGCGTTGGTCCTCCATCTCGATGTCGCGGATCGAGGTACGCATGCCGTCTTCGATCTCCTTCCAGGCGGGATGGTTCAGGGCTTCGGGCGCGCCGAGCACGACCAGGTCCATCACCAAATTCGACGCGCCCCTGACGTCGAGGCGCTGCCAGACGACGAAGTCTTCCACGAGACCGAAAACGTGCGTGGGATAGATGTTGTAGGTCCAGGTCCCTGAGAACGCCTCGACTGAACTGGAGAGACTGGGGCCGACAAAGCCTTGCGGCCTGCGCTGGTAGCCGGGCACGTCAGAGCGGCACCAGAGCTCGCCGTCGGTACGCCATCGGCTGGCTTCGACATCGGCGTAGGGCAGGATCGAGACGGGATGGGTCCCGGCCACGTGGTAGCTCTCGCCGACATTGTCGCACAGGGTCTTCCAGTTGAAGGCCCCATCGAACCGCAGAGGCTCGAACATCGGGACCAGCTCGGAGACCCGCCACGGTCGGGCCACCTCCTCGATGTCCGCGAGGCGCGGACCCATGGGCAGCGCGTTGGAGTCGAAATTGACGAATGCCCAGCCCAACCACTCCTCACAGGCATAGGCGTGAAGCTGCCTTTGCTCTGGGGCCATGTCGGCGAGGTTGAGATAGGGCGCGCCGCGCAACTGACCGTTCAGATCGTAGGTCCATTTGTGATAGGGGCAGACCAGCGTCGCGCTGTGGCCGCAGCCTTCCGCCACCAGCGCCCACTTGTGCCGGCAGGCGGGGGAGAACGCCCTCAGCACGCGATCGCGGCCGCGCACCAGAAGCACTTTTTGGTTCATGATTTCGACGACTTTCCAGTCGCCGGGCTCAGGCACCTCTGAGCTGCGGGCCACACTCAGCCAGTTGCGCCGGAAGAGGGCTTCCATCTCGACCGCGTAGACGTCTTCACCCGTGTAGAGGCGGGGGTGAAGAGACCGCGCCGACAGCAGCGGCAGACTCAGGTCCCGCTCGGCGGCCTCGACGTCCAATTTCAACTGCTCGTTCATCAGCCCTCCGACTTATTTGACCTTGCCCGTTGCGCTTGGCGGCGCGCCTAGACGCTGACTGAGGCCGCAAGCCCCCCGGCACGCTCCGGCGCGGGCCGACTTTCGTCGACGGGCTTCGGATCCGAGATCGCGGCCAACTGGGAGCGGGCTAGGCGCTCGTAGAGCTCGCATCGCGCCATCAGTTCCTGATGGCTGCCCGCGTCGACCACCCGCCCTGCGTCGAGGACATAGATCCTGTCGCTATCGATCACGGTCGAGAGGCGGTGCGCGATGGTGATGCTGGTGCGGCCGTGACGCAGGCGCGCGAGCGCCTCCAGCACCAGCGCCTCGGACTCGGCGTCCAGCGCCGAAGTCGCCTCGTCCAGCAAGAGGATGGGCGCATCGCGCAGGGCCGCCCGCGCGATGGCCACCCTTTGCCGTTGTCCGCCCGAAAGCTTGATGCCGCGCGGGCCAAGCTCGGTGTCGTAGCCGCTTGGCAGCTTCCGGATGAACTCGTCAGCGTGGGCGGCCACCGCCGCCTCGACAACGGCCTCGTCTTCGGCACCCGGCACGGCGAACCTGATATTGGCCATTACGGTATCGGCGAAGATCGCCACGTCCTGCGGGACGACGGCCAGGTGCTCGCGCATGTCGTCGCAGGCCACGATCCGGTCCCGCTCGTCGATCGCGGCCAAGATACCCCGGCATGGAGCGTAGAGGCCCAGCATCAGTTTGAATAAGGTCGACTTGCCTGCGCCAGAGGGACCCACGATCGCCACGCGTTCACCAGGCTCAACCCTGATCGAGACGTCGCTCAGCGCCAGTTCGTCTCTCCGCGAGGGATAGCAGAAGGTCAGCCCCTCGATCTTCAGGCCGAGGTGGCGGTCGCCCGCGGCCGAGCTCGCTGCAGGCCGAGCGCGCGGCGCGTAGATGAGGGCCGCCACACGGTCGGCGGCGCCGAGGGTCCGCTGCCAGTTCCCGTACATGTCGCCCAAGGCGGCAGCGGCAGTGGCGACCCCGACGGCGAGCGCCACGAAGGAGGCCATCTCGGCCTGGAGCATGGCGCCCTTCTGAGCCTGCAGGGAGGCCGCCAGGACCACGAGCCCCAGGCCTCCGAACAGCAGCCCGATAAGCATGGCGTTCATGATCGCCCGATAGCGGATCTGGCGGAAGGACGCCTGCTGGGCTTCCGAAACCAACCGGGCGAACCGGGCGTGCTCGGCAGTCTGCTGACCGAAGACCTTGACCGTTTCGATGTTCATGACCGCTTCGGTGAAGCGACCGATCGCCTGGTTGAGTATTTCCTGTGCATCCCTGGCCGCGCCACGGACCTTGGCGCCCCAGATGTGCAGAGGCGCGATCGCAGCGCCGGCCACGATCACCACCACGAGGACCAGTAGGGGATAGCGCCAGAGCAGCAGGCCCAGCCCGCCGGCCAGCATCACGACGTTCCGCGCAGCCACCGAGACCGTCGATCCCAGAGACGACTGGAGCACCGCGAGGTCGCCGCTGATCTGTCCGGCGAACTCGCCGGGTTTCTGCTCCTCGAAGGTCTGGAAATCGCACGCCAAGACCGCCGCGCTGAGGTCGCGGCGTATGGCGTTCGTGGTCAGTTCGCCAAAACGGGTGACCAGCCAGAAGCGTAGCGCCGAAAGGCCCGCCACGGCGGCTACCCCACCAAGATAAAGCGCGGCGGCGGCGTAGATATCCCCTGCGGAAGGGCTGAGCAGATTGCTCACGAACCAGCCGGCGGTCGACAGCAGGACCAGGGTGGCCATCGCCGTGATCGCCAATATTATTGCAGCACCGAATGCCGAGATTAAGTAGCGCGAGGAGTATTCAAAAACCAGGCGCAACCCCAACCCGCGTGTCTCGGATTTCATAGGCGCACTCACAAAGTAAATGTCCAAACGGTAGGCGATTTTTACTGAACTCTGGGCCTTTGAGAAACGCGCTTGACCCCCGTTCGACGAACACCTAGCGTGCAACCTCATCTTGCGTCAATGGGTATTGCTATTTCAGATTGTTTCCACTTGTTGCGCCGACAAGTGCAGTACATTTCACGGGGAGATCAATGCATACCACGCGGACTTTTGACTCTATTGTCGAAATGGAACGCTATGCATTGCAGCTCAGCCGCGCTGTCGCGACATTTACATCTAACATGTCAGCAATAGAGCGTGTAGATGCGACCCGTGAGGCTCTTCCATTTAGGCGTAAGATCGCCCAGCAATGGAAATCCCTCCTAGACGCCGAACAAATACTTACGAGAAAAGAAATAGACGACCTCTCGGTGCTGGACCAACAGCCCATCCGCACAGTCGCTCCGCGCGCAGATCGCGTGGTTATCGTGCTCAAGGCGACCCGCCTTTGCAACCTTAGATGCATCTACTGCAATGCCTGGGCTGAAGGCGCCGGGCAGGTCATGCCCTTCTCTATACTTGCCAAGGTAGTTCGCGAACTCTTACTTGCCCCCGGCGTGAAGCAAGTCGATTTCGTCTGGCACGGTGGCGAAGTCATGCTTCTGAAACCGAAGTTCTTTCGCAAGATGATCTATCTGCAGGAGAGGTATCGGTCGAAAAATCAGTCAGTCACCAACTCTCTGCAGACCAACGCAACCCGTATCTCCGAGGAGTGGCTCAGCCTTCTGGCGGCGTTAAATCTCGGCGTGGGCGTCAGCATCGACGGCCCTCCCGCCCTCCAGAACCGCAGGCGGCCTACCGTTCGGGGCGAAGGCAGTGCAGCCTTGGTCGAGGAGGGCCTGAAACGCTTGAGGGAAGCGGGAATCCAGCACGCCGCACTCGTGGTGATTGATAGGGAGATGCTCGCGCAGCCGATCGAGGAAATGCTCTCCTACTTCGCTTCCGTGGGCCTGCATGACGTCGATTTCCTCAACTATGTTCCCAGCAATGAGAATGTCATCTCTGGAGAGCGCGACGCGGATTTCGTCAGCTATGCGGAATTCTGCCAGTGGATGCGAGACGTCTACTTGATCTGGTCGAGCGGATTTAGAAACAGCCTGCGCATCCGCTTTTTGGACGACCTTATTTCAGCGCTGAGAAACGCCTCCAGACCCAACAATTGCTATTTCTCTGGAGACTGCCTGGATCGGATATTCACCGTCGAGGCGGCCGGCAACTTGGCGCCCTGCGACAAGTTCATCGGCCTTCCCGGATCCGACTACGGCTCCGCCCCGGACATGCTCGCGGGCCCGTCGGCGCGGTTCGCAGCGGAGAACGCCCGGCACGTCCGAAACGAAGAAATGTCGTCCTGCCGCTGGAACAAGCTGTGCCTTGGCGGCTGTCCGCATGATCGCCTCGCCGCGCTGCGCCTGGACAGCACGCCCCTCGCGGGGTGCTGCGGGATGGCCGATCTGCTCGATGACATCTGGAACGAGGAATGCGGCGCCCTACCTGCCCCGGCGCCCAAAGGAGCTGAACTCGCATGTGGCGAGCAGCAGAAAGGGAACTAAAGATGACCGACATGTCGATGACCGGTTTTGACCGGAGCGAGGCCGCCAGCATCGCCGACTATCTGAGCGCCCAAGAGCTTCTGGCTCTCGACGAAGGCCAAAGCGAGGAGATCAAGCCGGACTCGGGTCTGCCCGCGCGCTGGGTCTGGGCCTGGCCGTTCTAATCGAGCTGGTGACCGCCGCCGCACGGCGGCGGTCATTCCGTGGATCTTGCGGCAAACGAGGTGAAGCTGGTGTGGCCCAACAGTAGCGGCGTTCAGCGTATCATCGACGCCACGAACGACCCGATGTCGATCGCCGTGACCGAAGCGCTCTTCGCCGACCGGCGCCTCCTGGCGACCCGGTTCGCCCGGCATGGCGTCAGCGAAGCCGCAGGCGCGGATCTGCTGCGGAAGGTCGCCGGCCGGGTGTCGTCTCCCAGATTGCGGGCCGACTTGGAGCGGCACGCGAACGACGAGGCGCGCCACGCACGGATGTTCAATGCCCAGGCCAGACTCACTGACCTCGCGTCCGCAAAATGCGCGATGCGCACCCTCCCCCAGTCCGACCACAGCGGCGAGACGTTCGACGGCAACATCCCACGGTTCATGGCCTCGACCCACGTGGCCGAGCTCCGCAATCAGCACCTGCTCGGCCTCTACGCCGATCGCGGTCTGCCCATGCTTGGCGGGCGGTCGGCGACAAGGACGAGCGCGGCCCTGTCAAAGGTCGCCGCTGACGAAGATCGCCACGTCGCCTACACCTACAGATATGTGACGACGTTCATGCGCGCAGGCGCGCTCGATGTGGACTATCTAGAAGACTGCGCGGAGCAGTACGCCCGGCTGGTCTGGTGGGAGATCGCATCAATAGCGTGCGACGCGGCCCAGTTGCCTGCGGAAATACGCGATCGGTCGCGCTGCGCGAACGACCTGCATGACGCCTTCGTGACGATGGTTCGCGAGAACGGTCGAGAGCTTTCGAATGGCGAATACCTGTTCCTGGAAACCCTGACGTCGCTACTGCCGGAGTCGCTACTACGCGCCTATTGGGCGAAGTCGCCCGCCCCGCCCGTGGAAGCAAACGCTGATATCGGATGCCTGGCAGCCCTACGGACGTTCGCGGTCGCCACTCTGTCGGGCGAGCCGCCCGCCTGTTGCCTGGCCGAGCTCGACGCCGCCCCTCCCAATAGCCCGGTGATCGGCGAGGAAGAGGCTAGCGCACTCGCGCTTCAGGCCGCCCGGCGCTTCTGGCTGGGAGTCGCCCATGAGGCCGAACGGCGCTGCGCATGACGGCAATGCCTCCCGCCGGCCTCACCGACGCGAGCGCACGACCGCGGCACCCGGCGCGGTTCCCTCGGAACTGGACGTCCGCGCGCGAAGGGATCAGGCTCGGGTCGATCCCCTCCTCTCGATCGCAGGCCGCGAACAGGGCGCGTTTCGAGGACGCGGCCCACTGTGAATAGGTCGCTTCGTGAACAATCCCCAAGTGCTCAACGACACCGACGCCCAGACCATCGCATTGGCGAAGGCGCGGACCCGGGCGGGTGGCGCGAAAGCACTGCGGACCCGGCGCGAAGCTTTGGCCTGGCTCGCCGCCTTGTCCGTCAATGGCGCGCTTCTGAGCGCGCTCGTCAATGTCAGCAGCGCCCCGCCCATGGCGGAAGACCATGCGATCGTGCTGGACCTCGTCCCGCCGCAACCCGCCCGACTCGACAGCCGGCCCTCGCCCGACCGCCAGCGCCCGTCGCCCAGAGCTCAGCACCGGCTCGCGGATCGCTTTTCCCCGCCCCCGCTCAGTATCCCGCCGACGCCAGCGGCACCCGCACCGCCCCAGCCCCCGCCCAACGCCGCCGTCCGGCCGGTGCCCGGCCTGGCGCTGCGCCCCCGCGATCCGTGCCTGAAGCCGGAGGCCCTTCGAACCCGCGAGGAAAACGAAACCTGCTACGCGAGGCTTGCCGCGACCGGGCCGAGCGCAGCCCCCGAACGGTCAGCGCCCCTCAACCTCGCCAAGCAGGCCGTGTTCGATGCGGAAGCCAAGGCCCAGAGGGAGCAGCGCTACCGCCCGATGCTGAAGCCCTTCGAGCCCTGCAAAGGCGTCGGAAGCAACTTTGGCACCGGCTGCCAGAGCAACCATCAATGACGCGTAGCAACACCCCTGGCTGACGAGATCCGATCACAAGCCCATTCGACCTGGAGAACCCGATGCACGCCGAGTACAGATTTGAGCGGGACGACATCGTCGGCGCGGCCAAGGAACTGGTCCTGGCGGCAACAGCCATCGACGGATCGCCCTCCGGTCCATACGCCGTCGCCATAGCGCCCTTCATCGAGTCCTGCGCAAGCGGCCTGGAGACCGTTCTCGACGGGTACCGGGGCCTCCTCGGCCAGCCGGACGCCTTGGCCGCGCGATTGCATTTCGTGGCGGTCGAGGAAGCCTGCGGCGCAGGCATCCTGACGGAAATGGCCGGCCATGCCCCAGCCGAATTGCGTGCAGCCGTGCTCGTGCACGCCGAAGACGAAAAGCGGCACATGCGCATGCTGCTCAACAGTGCCCGCCGGCTCGCCGTGAGCTTCCCGGTGGCAGAAACCGTCGTCGTGGACGGCAAGGAAGAACTCGCGGGCGCGGAGGGGGCTTTCGACAGCTTCTTCGTGTCAGTGCACCTCTCGGAAATCCGCGGCGCGATGTCCTTCGTCGCCCTTCGCAGTTTGATTGGACAGGGACGGCACCCGGGCGAACGCTACGCGAGCCAAGTCCTGGAGGCGATTATCAAGGACGAACTCGACCACGTCGCCTACACCGGACGCGCCGTCCGCAAAGCGGCCCAGACCAACGCGATCACAACTGCGGAAATCAGCTCATACGGCACACATGTGGACCGCTTCTGGGAGAACGACGCCGCCCACTTGGCCGAATGCCTCGTATCGCCCGCCAAGGTCATCATGCACGAGCGCTTCGGCTCGCCGCCCCGTAACTGACGGGCACCTAGGATGGCCCCCTCCCAATCACCGCACCCGAAGCCCTAAGTTGAGCTGTCATTAATTTTGTGCAAGGGTTGCACGTAAGCTTAAGCGCGTGGCGTCCTAAGGGTGGCGAACGCTTTGCAACCACCGACAGGCGTCGCCTACGGGGCGATTCATGATTTCCGACACGGCCCAGATCGACCTGGCGATTGTCCTGTCGCGTGCGCTCGTACTGACGATCGCAGCCCTGGCGGGGGCCCTTTCCATCTATCTGGGCTATCGCCTCTATATCCGAGGCGTTGAGTCC
The DNA here is from genome assembly GCF_057586355.1 of Caulobacter sp. SRI_008. NCBI lineage: Bacteria > Pseudomonadati > Pseudomonadota > Alphaproteobacteria > Caulobacterales > Caulobacteraceae > Caulobacter > Caulobacter sp. SRI_008. The sequence continues at coordinate 3,446 of NZ_JBYCZS010000016.1, read as the reverse complement.
GAAACGAGCGGCTCAGTGGAGCGCGCCAAGCTATCGGCGAAGCTTTCTGCAGGAGGACCCGGCGTATTCTTCGCCCTCTTCGGGATGGGAATTTTGATTTACTTGGTACTACACTCTGCGGAGATCGAGACGATTGAGAGCCCAGCCTCGACACCGATCACCTATACTTCACCAGATGCCGACGACTTGCGCTTGATAAAGCTCCCTAACGCCAAGCCTGCCCCCGCACCTCCCCAATGCATAGTCTATCGCCGCAAACTTCGCTTCGGAAACGCTGGTCAGATAGCCAAAGCAGAAGCCGGCGAGGCGATGCGACGCGGTAAATCCTGCCTCTCCAAGCTAGACTTTGAGTCCATGAGCGAGCTCGAAGCCAAAGCGTTTAATCGATCGATCACCGTCTTGGATGAAATGTCCGAAAGTCTGGATCCGGATGATGCACCGAAGCCGTAACCCCGGTGCCCTCTTAACAGCAATCGGGCTCGCGCTCATCGCGCCCTCCGGACTCTCCACTGCGCAGGACCTGTCTCGCAACACAAGCGCCTGGGCCGACTACTCCGAGCAATACCTAAGATCGGATGTGCTTCCTGACCTCATCGCATCCAAATATATCCGCAAGAATTATCCGGACGCTGCTCCCAAGCTCGCGGCCCTACAGGTCAAAATCGAACGACGCTCGGCAGGGCTTCCGGAAGGCTGCACCTACCCTGGTACCTTCGCCTTCTCCGATGTTACCAAAACGCAGATCACTATCTGCTCGAACAATTTTGCCCCGTTCTCGGATTTCTTGCAGGAAATATTCGCCATTTCTAAATACGACAACAAATACCTCAACGATGATATTATTCAGGATTTTTTTACCTACAAGGCGGGCCGCTATTTAAGAAATCAGAGATTAATGAGGGAAAAAATCACCCTCATTTATTATGGCTGTCACTACCAGGAGTTCTACTACCTCAAGGATACCGGCCAAAGCATATCGATTTGCGATACACCGCACAAATACTCACCAGATTATATAACATGGAAGCAAGCTCACCTCGACTTCGAAAGCGCAGCCAAGAAACAGTCCCAAGCCAAAATCTATGAAATTGCCAAGAAGAACGGATACAAAGGCAAAACGCTCAGCAACATTCTCCTGCGAGAAGGCACCGAGAAGCTAATGCGTTTGCTGCTAGCCCATGAGATCGGCCACATTATCTCACGGGACGAGACGGACACCTTCGACACCTGCACGATCGTCGCCCAAGAAATGGCGGCCGATAAATTTGCCAGAACACTGCTCATTGAGGAGGATTTCGACTACAAGGGTGAGGCAGCCTGGACGCTGATGCTCTGGGCAACGTACTCCGAGCTACTTAACATTCCTGATATTGAGACGAGCCAGATCGCAACGGTCAACTCCGCACGCGCCGAGATCTTCCTTTCGATAATAAGCAGCGAGATGGCGGCAGATCCATCGGGCCGGAAACAGCTGGAGAGCTTTCTTGGCACGGGTCTTCTCGACAATCTCAAGACCGCAAGACAGAACCTAATAAACGACTGCGCGCAGCACCGGTAACATGCCGCCGTTACCAACCGCCGCTCTGATTGCGGGGCCGACAATGCCCTCGTGACGCCGGCCCAGAAATCGCCGGCGACAGGAATTCGCAACAAATACACCCTTAAGTAATAGTCCCCGAGAATCCTTGCCTGGCTCAGCCCATAGGAGAGTCAGACTTGTCCGACCTAACCCCGGAACAACGCGCCTTGATCGACGGGATTTGGGCCAAGGCCGCGGATGAAGGCCATCTCCTTCCCGATGGTCGAATTTACGTTACGCATGCATGGATGATCGAGACGAGCGACCGTGTTCTCGACGAGCTTCGCGAGAAGGAACAGGCCGGCGAGGGCGATGTATAGAGGCCTCGCCCCCATCTCGACCGCGCATCGTAACGCCCCTTATGTCGGAATATAGGCTCAGAATTCGACGGCCTATTTTGACATAGCACGCCCACCCATCCTTGATGGACACTAACCGGCGAGCTCCAGTTCTCCGCCCGAGCCGCGTATGAGACTAATCGGCCTTTCTTCCGGAATCGCTCCACCGACAAGCACATATAGCGGGCCGCTGTAACCGGGACCGTCGCTTCGGTAGTCAAAGCAGGCTCCGTAGACGATGTTGGAGAGATCTTCTTCAGTCTCGTCGTCATCCAGCGGCCAAAGGCCCTGCACGGTGCCGCTGCTCGCAATCTCGACCCACTCTCCCGGCTTTATTGGTCTCGGCTGGTTCATATATTGGAATTTTACGACACCTTCGGCATATCGCAACTCAGAGCGTATGCCCCCCGTGTTCCCGCTCCATCAGGTTTCGATACATCCATAGCAGCCCGCTCAAGCGCGCATGCGCATCGGCAAGACCGATCTCTTCCCCGAAGGAATGGCGGTAGAGGCGTTGAAACTCGGCGATATGGGCGTCGGTAATGTGCATGCCAAAGTCTAGGCCCAGCCGGCGACGCCAGAGAGAGGACCATGCGCCATCCATGCTAGCGGAGAATGGGTTGCGGACCAGAACAGCAGGCGCGCGCCTGCCCCTTCACAGCACCGCTAAGGGAGATCGTCGGCTTCAAAGATCGTCAGATCGCCTCGCTCGTTCTGAACGACGCAGAACGGCTCGAAGCTAGCATCGTTGGGACACCGAAGCAGAAACGCCGCACCCGCCGGACACGCAGGTATGGCGAACCGCCACCCTTGCACAGGACGGACCCGCATTGCGCCCACGCGCGGACCGAACACTCTCCGTCTGATGGCGGTGTGAGAAAACAGCCTTTTCCATTCGGCCGAAGACATCGGCCTTGGATTGCTCATGCCGAAATTCTACAGGCACCGCCAACTTCCGGCAAAGGAGCGCAAGCAGGGCTAGCGTTTGAGCCCCTTCGCCAGGGCCAGCATCGCCGGCATCATCCAGACCAGACCGCTCCCCCGCACCGGGAAGCGCCGGAATAGGTCGGGCGCTTCCGCAGTGACGGGAGAGACGGATGAACGGTTCTTTGCGAGAGCGCGGCCGCTCTGACAGGAGGCCGCGATGAGGTGGGTACCGAGGCAGCAGAACGACACCCAGCGGCTCAACGACGAGTTCCGCCAGGCCGGCGCGGTCCACACCGACGGCGGCCGCTGGGTGACCACCAAGGGCATCATTGCGCTAGGGCCGATCATGGTCCTCGAAGCGGTGCGGCAAGTGCAGCGGTTCGACCGCTTCACCGAAGACAACGATCCATACGGGGTGCACGACTTCGGCGCGTTCGACCTGGCCGGCGAGCGGCTGTTCTGGAAGATCGACTGCTACAACCGGACGCTCGACGCCGCCTCGCCTGACGAGACCGATCCAACGGTCACCTGCCGGGTGCTCACCATCATGTTGGCGTTGGAATACTAGTAGAGGGGCGGCGATCCTGGATCGTCGCCCCTTC